>PSML01000035.1:699-22890 GCA_040290145.1 Meiothermus sp.
CAGCCCGGCCCCCAGCGGCCTCACCCTCTCGCCCACCAGCCTCTCGGTCAGCGGGAAGGGCGCGGTGAACCGGACCCTCACCCTGAACGTGGCCTCCAGCGTGGCGGCGGGGGACTACCCCTTGCGGGTCAAGGCCACCAGCGGCGGCCTGACCCAGACCGCCAACCTCAGCCTCACCGTCCAGCAGAGCGGCGCGACCTGGACCGCGCAGACCTCGGGGACGGGGAACCCTCTCTATGGCGTCACCTACGCCAACGGCACCTTCGTGGCGGTGGGATTGTACGGCACCATCCTGACCTCGCCCTAAGGGGAAGCTCGGCAGCCAGGGGAGCATAGCGAAAAGCCCGGGCCGGATGGGAAGGCCCGGGCTTTCCAGCCATCTGCAGCGGTACGGGAAGCCCCCGACCTCGCCCCCCGCGGCAGGGGTTAGCCCGGGCGAGTCCACCATGAATTGGTCTACCCAAGCCATGCATGGCCGTCAAGCCTACTCTGCCGCTGGGTGAACACTCCTCCTTAGCCAATGCTGCTAAAGTGAGGGCATGGAGCCGCGGGAGCACTTCGCCGTTTTTCGCCCGGCCTGGTTGAGGGTTACCCTTACCGCTTTTATGCTCTCGTGGGTACATATGGTCCTCACCACGGCTCGCCCCCTCTGGCAGGACATCGGGTTGTGGTTGGGCAGCGCTCTGGTCTTGCTGTTGCTGCTCCACGCGGCCTTCTCCTGGCTCGAGGTCCACGGCCAACGCGTCACGGTACACCTCTTTGGCCTCCTGCACCGGGTCTACACGGTGGGGGACATCCGCCAGTCGAGCATCAAAGTCTGGAAGCACCGCCTGGGCACCAACCTACTGGGGGTGACCATCTCCACCAATGATCGTCTGGTGGTTCCTTTGGGCTTGTGGTACACCGGCATGGCCGAGCTGGCGGGGTACCTCATGAGAAATGTCCACCGCACCCAGATCCACTGAGACTGTCGTCCTCGGGGCGGGGATTGCTGGGTTATGCATAGCTCGGCTGCTCCACGGGGCAGGTCGAAGGGTCTTGGTGGTGAGCCGCGAACTGGGCGGGGCCAGCCGGGTTCCGGTGGCCTTGGTCAACCCGGTGCGGGGTCGGCGGGCAGCGGTTTTACCCGAGGCTGAGGAGGCGTTGGAACTCGCCCACCGGTTCTATGCCCGCTTCGCCAAAGTTCATCGGGGAGTTTTGCGACCGGTTCCCGAAGCCGAGCGCGACGCCTGGGAGGCCAAGCTCGAGGGCCGCTACTCCGCCCACTGCTGGACCGATGAGGGCCTGTATCTGCCGGAGGCTTTCTGGCTGGAGAGCCCCCCCCTGCTGGAGCGGCTGGCCGAGGGGCTCGAGCTGGTGCGGGCAAGGGTGGAGAGGCTCGAGGGGAAGACCCTCTGGCTCGAGGATGGCCGGACGGTAGAGGCCGAGCTGGTGGTCTTTGCCGGGGGAGCCGAGGGAGCCAGTCTGGTCGGCTTGGGGGGGCGCTTCACCCCTGGCTCGGTCCTGCGGGTGAGGGAGTGCTTCGCGGAGGCCCGTTCGTATAGAGGCTACGTGGCTGGGAATGTGGTGGGGAGTAGCCACCTGCCCCAGCGCGAGACCTATACCCAGCACGAGGCGACGGAGGGGGAGCTCGAGGCCATCCTGCGGGATGGGGAGCGGCTGGCGGGCTTCCGGCCTACCGTGGTCGGTCACTGGAGCGGGGTGCGCTTCCGGGTTGACCGGCACTACCTCAAGGAGTTGCCCGGTCAGGGGTTTGCCCTCACCGGGTTCGGCTCTGCCGGGTTTTTCTACGCCCCGCTCTACGCCGAGCGCTTGCTCAGGAGGGTGGGGGGCTGATGCGGGAGAGCCAGGCCAGCCAGCCCGCCAGGAGCAGCAGGGTGATGAGCACAAAGAGGATCACGCGGACCATGGCCTGATTATTCCATAACCCCTCCCGCTGGGGGAGGGGCGTTCAGGGAAGAACCGGCTAGCGAGCCCGGGCGGGTTTTTGCCGCTGGGCCTGGCGGGTCTTCCAGGCCACCACCAACGCCGACACCATGTAGATCGAGGAGTACGTTCCCACGAAGATCCCCACCGTGATGGCCAGCGAGAAGTCGCGCAGCACCGAGCCGCCCAAAAACAGCAGGGCGATCACCGGGAGCAAGGTGGTGAGGGTGGTCATGACGGTGCGCGAGAGGGTCTGGTTGATGGCCAGGTCGAAGATCTCCACATAGCTCTTGCCCCGGTTCTGCGGGTCTTTGAGGTTTTCGCGGATCCGGTCGGAGATGATGATCGAGTCGTTGAGCGAATAACCGATGATGGTGAGCAAGGCCGCCACGGTGGGGATGGTGAACTCGAGCCCGAAGAGGCTATACATCCCCCCCACGATGGCCACGTCGTGGGCCACGGCGATGATGCTCCCCAGGCCGAACATCCAGTCGAAGCGGAAGGCCACGTAGGCCATGATCAGGGCCAGCCCGATCAGTACCGCATAGATCGTGTTGCGCCGCAGCTCCGATCCTACCGAGGGGCCTACCGTTTCGGATTGCAAGACCTGGGCCGAGAGGCGTTGTTGGAAGAGGCGCTCGAGCTGGGTGCGGTTCTCCTCGGTGAGCTGCCGTACCCGCACGGCGTACTCGCGGCCTTGCTGGGAGGCCACAGCGGTGATGATGGCCTCGTTACCGGCAGCCCCGGGGACGCCCGCTTGGCTCAGGAAGCTGCGGATATCCTCGGTGCTGGTTTTATCCCCGGTTCGCACGGTAAAGGCCGTGCCCCCGGTGAAGTCGATGCCGAAGTTGAACCCCTTGACCAGGGCGATGCCCCCGGCGATGAGGGCCAGGATCAGGCTAAAGGTAGTGACGTAGCGGGCCCACTTCATGAACTGAAAGCGCGAGCCCCACACCCAGTAGGGCGGCCTCACCTCGCGGCGCTCGGCGATGCGATCCAAGAGCCAGTGGCTAAAGACCAGGTTGGAGAACACCGAGGCCACCACGCCCACCGCCAGCATCACCGCGAAGCCCTTGACCGGGCCGGTGGAGTACTGGTACAAGGCCGCCGCCGCCAAGAGGTGGCAGGCGTTCACATCCAGGATGGTGATGATGGAGTGCTGGAAACCTCCGGGAATGGCCTGGCGGAAGCGCTTGCCGTGCTTGAGCTCCTCCTTGATGCGCTCGAAGGAGAGCACGTTGCCGTCCACCGCTGCCCCTAACGTCAGGATCAGACCGGCGATGCCCGGCAGGGTCAGCGTGGCGCTGAGCCCGGAGATGATCCCCAGGATCAGCACGCTGGTGTAGATCAGACCCAAAGCCGCTACCAGCCCCAGCCAGAAGCCGTAGTAGGCGAAGATCAGCACGAAGATCAGCACCGTCCCGACGAGGCCGGCGTAGATGCCCGAGCGGATGGCGTCCTGGCCCAGGGTGGGGCCGATGGCGCGGGTCTCGGCCTCGCGCAGGCTGATCGGCAGCGAGCCCGAGCGCAGCACCAGGGCGATCTCGCTGGCCTCCTCGAGCCCCGAAAGCCCCTCGATCACCGCCTGGCCGCCGCTGATGGCGCTACGGATGTTGGGTGCGGTGAAGACCTTGCCGTCCAGCACCACCGCCAGGCGGCGGCCTACGTTTTGCCGGGTGACCTCCTCGAACTTCTTGGCCCCCTCGCCGGTAAAGGTCAGCGAGACCTGCGGGCGGCCAAACTGGTCGAAGGTGGCCTGGGCGTTGGCCAGGTCCTTGCCGGTGAGCAGCACCGGCCCCAGGTCACTGGGTTTGAAAAGCTGCTGCTCGAGCGATTTGGTGTCCAGGTTAGGGTTGGCCCGCTTCTGCTGGTTGATGTCCGCGACGGTGATCCCCTGGGCGTTTTCGTTCAGAATGCGAAACTCGAGCACTGCGGTCTGGCCGATGAGCCGGATGGCCCGGTCCTCGTCAGCCTTGGAGAGGCCCGGCAACTCCACCACGATGCGGCGGTTGCCCTGGATCTGCACCAGCGGCTCGGCTACGCCCAGGGCGTTGACCCGGTTCTCGATCACGGTGCGGGCCACATCCAGGTCCTGGCGGGTGAAGCTCGAGGTGGTGGGCTCGAGGACGATCCGCAGGCCACCCTGTAAGTCCAGGCCCAGCTTGATCTTGGGCTCACCCGGAGCCCAGGGCTTCCACAGCACCAGCAGGGAAGCCAAAAACAGCACGAGTAGGAAAATTCCGACCACCCATTTACGCGACACGGTGTTTACCTCCATACCAAAAGAGCGCTCGTTGCCGATAGCGGATCGCTGACCGGCCAAAGGCCATCAGCGCTGAGCCAGGGCGATTAGCCTCCTTCTAGCTGCAGACGGCGGTAGCGCAGGTAAAGCCCCGAGGCGACAAAAAACTGACCCAGCCGTGCGGGCTCGAGGGCCAACCCAAAATCGCCCGCCCGCCGCGGGCCCTCCAGGGCCGGGAGGGCCCCCGCCGAGTGCAGGCCGGTGAGCTTGCCGGTGGCCTCGCCGATCTGCGGGGGCGGGGTCACCGACCAGGCCCCCATCCTCTCCTGGGCGGTTGGGCCGGGATGGCCGAGGGCAGGCCCCGGCCCCAGGGTCAGGACCACCAGGGCCAGGGCGGTGAACAGGCGCTCGAGGCTCGGCATTACCCTGACCAGATTACAACCCCAACGGGATGGGGCTCTACAGGGGAGATCCCACCGTGCGGTCTGGCCCACCCGCAGGCCTAGCCCTGCATCACCTCGACCCGCTGGCTGGCCTCGAAGATGTCGCCCTCCTGGAAGTCGGTGAAGCCCTCGAGCTGGATGCCACACTCGAAGCCTTGGGCCACCTCGCGCACGTCGTCCCTGAGGCGCTTGAGGCTTTCGATCTTGCCCTTCCAGATCTCCTTGCCCTGGCGCAGTACGCGGATGTCGGCATTGCGCGGGATCTTGCCCGAGGTGACCATGCAGCCTGCGATGATGCCCCGGCTGAGCTTGAACACCGCCCGCACCTCGGCAGTCCCCAGCACCTCCTCTTTGAAGACCGGCTCCTTCTGGCCGCGCACCATCTTGCGTACCTCGTCGATGAGCTCGTAGATGATGCGGAAGCTTTGCAGCGGGATGCCTTTTTGCTCAGCCATCTTCTTCACCGAGCCGGCCGGGGTCACCCCAAAGGTGAGGATGGCAGCGCCGGCGGTGGTCGCCAAGAGCACGTCGGACTCCGCCGGGGCCCCCACCGCGGCAAACATCACGTTGATCTTGACCTCGTCGGTGGATTCGCGGGCGAGGATCTGCTGGATGGCCTCCAAGGAGCCCTGAGTGTCGGTGCGCAGGATGATGTTGATCTCCTTTTGCTCAGCCTCCTTCATGGTTCGCAGCAGGTCGGCTATGTTGCGCGCGCGGAGCCCAGTCTCGCTCCCGGCTTCGCGGGTTTTGCGCTCGAGGATGCGTTCCTCGGCGATTTCCTTGGCCGCTACCTGGTCGGGGACCCAGTTCACCACCTCCCCGGCATGGGGCAGCTCGCTAAACCCCAGCACCTGTACGGCGCTGCCGGGAGGGGCCTCCTTGCGCTGCTGATCGTTGGAGTCGCGCATAGCCCGGATCTTGCCCCAGACCTCGCCGGCTACCAGATAGTCGCCCACCCGAAAGGTTCCTTCCTGCACCAACATGCTGGCCAGCACCCCGGCTTGCTTGTCCACCCGAGCCTCGAGGATCACCCCCTTGGGCTCGGCCTCGGGGTCGGCGCGCAGGTCCTCGAGCTCCGCGACCAGCAGGATCATGTCCAGCAGGTCGGCCACGCCCTGACCGGTCTTGGCGCTGATCGGCACCACGATGGCGTCGCCGCCGTAGGCCTCCGGCACGAACTGCTCGCGCATCAGGTCCTGGTACACCTTGTCCAGGTTGGCCTGGGGCAGGTCCATCTTGTTGGCCGCGAAGATGATCTTGGTGCCGGCGGCTTTGGCGTGGGCGATGGCCTCTTTGGTCTGCGGCATGATGCCGTCGTCGGCGGCGATCACGATGACCGCGATGTCGGCCACCCGGGCCCCCCGGGCGCGGATGCTGGTGAAAGCCTCGTGGCCCGGGGTGTCGATGAAGACCACCGTGCCGCTATCGGCTCCTCCGCGTGGAGCTGTCTTGACCTCGAAAGCCCCCACGTGCTGGGTGATCCCCCCCGCCTCCCTCTCGGCGATGCGGCTTTTGCGCAGGTAATCGAGCAGGCTGGTCTTGCCGTGGTCCACATGACCCATGATGACCACCACGGGGGGGCGGTGGGGCAGGGCCTTGCGGGCTTCCTCGGCCCGCTTGGCCTCCTCCTCGCGCCGCCGCTGCTCCTCGAGCCCACGCTGCTCGGCGATGATCTCTTTGACGGCTTGGGCGGTCTCGTCCTCGAGGGTGCTGGCGTGGGACTTGTAGCTCACCCCCATCTGGTCGAGGACCTCGAGGAGTTGTGCGTTTTCCATGCCTAGCTCTTTGGCGAGCTGATAAATACGAACTTTCGCCATCTAAACCTCCTGAACCCCTAAGGCCAACTGGGGTGTAGTCTAGCCGCCTTGGGTCTTTTGCGCGGTGAGCCCGTCTTCCAAGGGTCCGAGTAGCGCACCTAGGGCCTGGGAGAGTGACCCAGCCTCCGCCCCGGCGAAGCGGCGGAGCTTCTTCTCGGCCCAGCACCCAGGGCTGTCTGGGCAGATGTAAGCCCCCCGACCCGGCTTCTTGCCACTCGGATCAATCACCGGCCCCCCCGGGGTGAGCACGATGCGCAGCAACTCGCGTTTAGGCCTGCGGGCGCGGCAGGCCACACACATGCGCAAGGGGATGTGCTTTACCGCTGGCACGGGCGCCTCCCGCCATACGCCCTACGCCTTACGCCATACGCCAGGAAAAGCGAATCGCTAAAGATCTTCGGGGATAGACGATACGCCATAGGCAGTAGGCCGGTAACGGCGTACACGACCTTCAACATCACTTCTCCTCGTTTTTTCCTTCGTCGGCGAACAGGCTCTCGAACCGGCTCTTGGCGTCCTGGCTGACCGAGGTGCGCTCCTCCTTACTGGCGGCCTTGGCCAGCGCTATGTCCAGATCGGTGATCTGCTCAGCTTCCTCGAAGTCGATCTCGTATCCGGTGAGCTTGCTGGCGAGCCGTACGTTCTGCCCAGCCTTACCGATGGCGAGGGAGTGCTGGTCCTTAGAGACCACCACCTTAGCCCGCTTGGTCTCGCTGTCGGTCTCGATCTCGCCCACTTGGGCGGGGGAGAGGGCATTGCGGATGAACTCGCGGGGGTTGGCGGACCACTGGATGATGTCCACCCGCTCGCGGCCGAGCTCCGCCGAGACCGCCTGGATGCGTTGGCCCTTGTGCCCGATGCAGGCTCCGATGGGATCCACGTTGGGGTTATGGCTCATCACCGCGACCTTGCTGCGGCTGCCGGGCTCGCGGGCTACGGCCTTGACCTCCACGATCCCCTCGTTGATCTCAGGGACCTCCTGGCGCAAGAGGTACTTGAGGAGTTCCTCGTTGGCCCGGCTCACGATCAGGCTGGGTCCCTTGCTCTGGCGCTGCACCTGTTTGAGGTAGACCTTGACCCGCTGGCCGGGGTGGTAACGCTCGGAGGGGATCTGCTCCTTGGGCGGCATCAGCGCCTCGCCGCGGCCTAGGTCTACGTAGACATTGCCGCGGTTGTCCACCCGGGTAACCTGCCCGGTGATGACCTCCCCCTCCTTGTCCTTGTACTCGGTGTGCACCCGGTTGCGCTCAGCCTCCTTGAGCCGCTGGGTAAGCACCTGCTTGGCGATCTGCACGGCGATGCGGGAGAACTCCTCGGGGTCTACCGGGAACTCCATCTCCTCGCCGAGCTGTACCTCGGGGTCGTAGGCCAGGGCGTCGGCCAGCGAGATCTCTTTGTCGGGGTCCTCGACCTTTTCCACCACGGTCTTGATCTCCAAGACCTCGAGCCCCCCGCCCTGGGGGTCCAGGTGCACCTCCACCACCGGCCCCAGTCCCTCCTCCACGTCCTTGGTCTTGTACCCCTTCTGCCGCAGATAGGCCATCCGCAAGGACTCCTCGAAGGCGGTGATGAGTTCGTCGGCGGTCACCCCCCGCTCGAGGGCAACTTGCTGCAAGGCTTCCACGAAATCTTTGTTCACGGTTCCTCCTTGGTCTAAGGGCGATCAGCGAGGGGTTTTGGGCCACTCGGCCAGGTTGGCCTTGAACTCGCCGATCCTGAGGGTGCGGGGCTCCTGGCCCACCCGAAAGGTCACGGTGCCCTCGCCTACCGCCTCGATCCGCCCGGTGAAGTTGCCCTCCGGGCTTCGCACCTTGGCCTTGAGCCCGGCGAAGCGCTCGAAGTGGCGCCGGGTCAGGAGGGGCCGGTCGGGGCCGGGGGATTCGACCTCGAGCCGGTAAGCGGTCTCGATCAGGTCGAGCCGGTCGAGCTCGCCCCCCAGCGCCCGGCTGGCCCGCTCGAGTTCCTCCACCGAGATCGGCACCTCGTCCTTGCGCTCGAGGCGCACCGTGAGGACCCGGCTGTTTCCCGAGCCCTTGAGGCTCACCTCCAACACGTCGTAGCCCATCGGCCCCAGCAAATCCTGGGCTACTTCGATCAGATCCACCTGCCTTCACCCACCTTCCGCATCTCCCCGCATGAACAGAGGGTGGGTTTGCACCCACCCCCAACGTAGGAGAGATTGACCTTTGGTAGTTTACTACTCGCCGCCCGCCAACTTGTGAGCAGGGTTACTAGGCACCGCTTCACCTCCCGGGCCAGCGCTGGCAGTTGGGACAAAAATGCGTCCCCCGACCCCCCACCACGATCCGGGCGATCTTTCCGGTGCAGCCGGGCCGTTTGCAGCGTTGCCCGGACCGTCCATAGGCGTTGTGCTCGAGCTGGAAATAGCCGGGCTGACCGGTGGGTTGCTGATAGGAGTTGTCGCAGAGGGTGGAGCCTCCGGCCTCCACGGCTCGGCCCATCACCTCCCGGATGGCCCCATAGAGCCGCCTGACCTCAGCGGGCCTGAGGGTGTTGGCCGGGCGCTCGGGGTGGATTCGGCCCAACCACAGGGATTCGTCGGCGTAGATGTTCCCGACCCCGGCCACCGCCTCTTGCCCCAGCAGCACCTCCTTGATCCGGCGGCAGGTCCTCTGTAAAGCCCGCTGGAACTGCGCTGGCGTGAACGCCTCGGAGAGCGGCTCCGGCCCCATCCGGCCGAGCAGATCTATCCCCCGGTAGTCCCCGGCCTCCACCACCCACCACTTGCCAAAGCGCCGAGGGTCGGTGTAGTACAAACTCCCTCCGGGCAGCTCGACGGTGAGCCGGGTATGGACGTGGGGTTCGAAGCGAAAACCACCGGTCATCCCCAGGTGGATGACGGCCTCGAGCCCCCCCTCGAGCTGCCACAGCATGAACTTGCCGCGCCGCACGGTGCCGAGAACCTTCCGCCCGTGGGCTAGCTCGGTGTGGCGGTAGCGGGCCGGGTCGGAGTGGCTGAGCTTTTGGATGGTCTGGCCCAGCAGGTAGGGCTCGAGGATGCGCCGGGTGGTCTCGACCTCGGGGAGTTCAGGCACGGTGCTTAGGTTACCCCAGAACGGCGGAGGATGGGGTGGCTTGCCCCTTCAGGCTTTTTAGCCGTTCCCGGGCGAGGTTTTGCTCGAAGCGATCCGCGGCGTCTTTGGGGGTCATGGCCAAAGCCCTTTCCAGCTGGCGACGGGCTTCGGGGATTTTCCCTTGCTGCTGCAAGGCCAGGGCGTACCAGACCCGAACCACCACCGAGTCTTCCAGCTTGAGCGATTCTTCGAACAAGGCGTTGGCCTGGTTGGCATCGGCGCCGTACAGCCAGCCCAACCCGTTTTGCGCTAGGGCCGCGTGCCAGACGGCCAGAGCAGCCTTTGCCTCAGCGTAATCGGGTTTGATCTGCAAGGCTTGTTCCAGGTGCTGGCGCATCGAGGTGACCATCGCTGCCGCCTCGAGCAGACCCCGCCGAGAGAGGAGCCCCCCCTGGGCCCGGGCCAGCTCGAAATGGGCCTCGGCGGAGCGAGGGTTGAGCTTGAGGGCCTGGGTGGCGGCCTGTTCAGCGCGGGTGAACCAGAGGGTGGTCTCATCCCCTTGGGCCAGGTAGGTGGCGTACAGGTTGGCGGCCCGGGCGGCCCAGACCAGCCCCTCCGCACCCAGGCTCTGGGCCTCGCGATAGGCCTCTTCATAGCGTCCGCTGGCGATCAGCTCCCGAGGTCCAGCCAGAACCGTCCCCAAGGCGAAGGCCAGCCAGACCAAACCCGGGCGCAAGCAGGGGGGCATGAGCCGGGGGCTCAGCGGGCGACCCGCTCAGCCGGCAGGGTTTCCAAAGCCCGCTGGGTCTCGCGCACGAAGTAGCGGGCCAGCACCTCAAGCGGCAGATCCTCTAGGGCGAAAGCTTGCTGAATGGCCCGGTGGCGCTGGGGGCAGAGGGCTTTGATTTGCGGGGCCAGCTCTTCCCAGGCTTGCTGGAGCAGGTCCCGGGTCGGGGTGGAGGCGGCTGCGATGCGCTCGAGGGGGTGAAGAGCCATCCGGTGGACGTAGGCGGGGCGGAGGGCGGCTCTTGGCATGGCTCCAGCCTAGCATCTGCCGTTGCAGACATCGTAGCCTGGGCTAACCACCGACCAACCGGTCGGTGGGGTCTGAGGGACTTTGGTCACCCGGCCTCGAGGTGAGCCCCTCCTTTGGGGTGCCTGAGGATGACGGGCAGCTCGGTCTCGAGGCTGCGCCATTCCAGATCGAAAACCTGCCGCATGGCCGTGGGGTCAGCGGTATTGCCCACCTTGAGCATTCGGTATTGATCCATGGTGAGCGGAAAGCCGGGGATCCGTGAGAGCAGGGGAACCGCCAGGTCCATCAGGAAAATTGGGATGGGTAAAAGCGGTTTACGCGAGCCTAACCCATCGCGCACCCGCAGGATCAGCTCGCGAAAGGTGTACTCCCGGGGGCCCACCAGTTCGTAGGTCTGGCCGATGGTATGGGGTTTTTCCAGCGCCTGGACCAGGGCTTCGGCCACATCCCCAACCCACACCGGGCGAAAGGGAAAGTGCCCATCCCCGATCAGGGGAATTACCGGTGCGGGCGGATACCATAGCCCGTTTTGGACTCCCCCCTGGACCAAGCCCCGCAGCACACCCCCGAAGAAATCATCCCCCTCGCCGAAGATCAGGCTGGGCCGGAAGATGGTCCAGTCCAGTCCGGAGGCCCGCACCAACTCCTCGGATTCAGCCTTGGCCTCGAAGTAGCGGCTCCCGGTGCCCCGAGCCGCTCCCAGGGCGGAGACGTGCAGGTAACGCCGGACCCCGGCCGCCCGGGCGGCCTCGAGCGTGTTGCGGGTTCCCTCCACGATGGCTTGCCGGAAGGTCTGGTCGCCCCGTTCGCGGATGATGGCGACCAGATAGATCACCGCCTCGGCATCGCTCATGGCTTGGGCCAACCCCTCGCCGGTGGCCGCATTGCCCCGGATGTGGCGGGTTGCGCCAGCCGAGCCGCCGGCCCGCCTCGACAGGACCTGAACCTGGTGGCCCCGCTGCAGCAGACGGCGGGTGAGGTGGCTTCCCACGAAGCCCGTGCCCCCGATGATCGAGACCTTCATATCCACATCCTGCGACCGAAGCCGCCATCGGCTATACGGCCTCGAGCATGGGGGTATCCGCCTCCAGCTCCAGCGAATGCCGGTCCATCAGGTAGATCTTGCGGTAACCGGTATCCAGGAGGCCCTCGTGGCGCAGGTCGGAGAGCAGCTTGGATACCGACTCGCGGGTAGAGGCCGTGGCATCGGCGATCTCCTCGTGGGAAGCGGTGACGTAAACGCCGCGCTCGTCCTGTCCACGCGCCGCCGTCCCGGCCAGGTAGACCAGGTAGCGGCAGATCCGGCTGCGCAGCTCGCCCCATTGCAGGTGGGTTTCGTAGGCCTGCACCTGGGCCATCTGGGTGGCCAGGTTGCCCGCTACCGCCCGCAGGTCTTGGGCGGAGAGGCTCTCCACGTCTATGCCCAGGGCGCTGGCGTCGGTGAGGGCTTCGGCGGTGTAGCGGTGGTGGGTGTTGGATAGGGCTTCCTCACCAAAGTAGTCGCCGGGCAGGACGTGCCTGAGGGTGAGTTGGCGACCATCGGGCAGGATCTCCACGATCCGCACCAGCCCCCGCTCCAGGTGGTAGATGGCCTCGGCGCGGTCACCCGCCCGGTAGAAGACCTCCTTACGGCGAACCTTTTTCATAAAGCCTCCTCCCAGCTATCGCTGCGAAAACACGCCTCCCAGCTATCGCTGCGAAAACACTCAGGGCCGTCGCACAGCGCAGTACGTCGGGGCGCGGGTTTACCATGCGCCCATCTCCTTGATCAGTCCGGCCAGGTTCTCCGCCAGCAGCCGGGGATCGTTTCCCAGGTATCGCGCTCCGGACCGCTTGACCAACTCCGGATGGTGTTCTGCGGCCCGGCCTCCCACCACCACCAGCGGGGCCAGACCCTCCAAGGCCGCGTGGGGGAGCGACTCGAGGCTGATCGGCTGGATGGCCGAGAGCACCACGGCCTTGGCTCCGGTTTTCTCCGCGAAGCCCTTGAGGTCGCTGAGGGGGGTGTTGGGGCCCAGGTAGTGCACGGTGTACCCCGCTCGGCGGAGAAAAAGAGCGGTAACTAGGCTACCGAGCTCGTGCTGCTCACCGGGGAGGGTGGAGACCACCACCGAAGGCCCCAGCGAGCCACCCATGAGGCGGAGAAACTCCTGCAACCGCCCGCGCAGATAGGTGCTGGCCAGGTGCTCCTGCGCGGTGGTGATCCGCCCCAGGTGCCAGCCATCCCCGATCCGGCGCAGGGTGGGGGAGATGATGTCCATCACCACCACCTCGAGCGGGTAGAGGCGGTGTGCCTCGGCTATGATGCGCTCGGCCAGCTCGGTATTGGCCCGCACCAGGGCTTCCTCGAGTTCCGTCGAGAGCGCCTCGGGGGCGCGGGGGCCCTCTTGGGTCAGGCCGTCCAGGTAACGCCGTATGGCCTGGGAGGGGGCGATCCCCTCGGTGATCCAGGTTTTGATCTGCCGTAGCGCGGTCAGGTCAACCTCTGAATAGAGGCGATGTCCGCCGGGGGAACGCTCGGGGTGAGGGAAACCATAGCGCCGCTCCCACTGGCGCAGCAGGGCCGAGCTCAGCCCGGTGCGCTCCTCGACCTCGGCGATGGTGTAGACCCCCAAGTCTCGTCTCATAGGCGATGGCTCTACTCGAAGTTCAGTCTAGCTTACTGTCTAGGTTTTGTCAATAAAACCAACCTTAGCTTTACAAAAGTTGAACACTATGGTGGGATGGAGGGGATGGGCCTACCCGAATCCCCGCCCCGACCCAGCCTGGCGGTCGCTACCAACCTGTTCCCCCCGGTGGCTTGGGGGTATGAGCTGTGGCGGGTCCGGGCGCTGACCCTGTTGTCGGGCCGAAGGTTTCCCCTGGAGGAGGAGTTTGCCCAACTGGTGGCGGCCCTCGAGCCGGTAAGGGGTGGGGTCTTCGCCGATCTGGGAACCTCCACGGGGCTCTACGCTCGAGCCCTGCTGCGCTCTGGGGCGGCTAGGGTATACGCGATCGACCTCTCCCCGGCCATGCTGCGTATGGCGGTGCGCAAGGCGCGGGGGCTGGAGGGTCTGGTGCCGGTGCTGGCCCGGGCCGAGCGCCTTCCGCTCCCTTGCGCCAGCTGCGATGGGGTGGCGGTGGGCGGAAGCTGGAACGAGTTTCCCCAGCCCGAGCGGGTGGCTGCCGAGATGGCCCGTGTCCTCAAACCAGGGGGGCGCTACTTCGTGATGTTCGCCCACGCCCAGAACAGCCCCTTGCAGCGGCTCTTGGCGATGAGCGGGTTGCGCTTCCCTAGCGGCGAGGAGGTGCAGGCTACCCTAGGGAAAGCCGGGCTGATCGGGAGGGCCTGGCGCGAGGGCGGGGTCGGCTTTGTGAGCGGAAACAAGGTTGTGCCGACGGTCTAGCTTCAGTCTTATGCCGAGGAGACTCCAACATGGAACCGGATTGGAAGGCTGTAGCAGCGACCATCCGCCGCCACTCCGCTACGTTTTACTATGGCAGCCTGCTCTTCCGGGGGGAAGCCCGCAAGGGAGTCTGGGCAATCTATGCCGCCTGCCGCACAGGAGACGATGCGGTGGACGCCTCGTCTGATCCCAAAGGCGAACTCGAGCGTTGGTGGGAGGGGGTGGAGCGGGCTTACCGGGCTCGGCCCCAAAAGCCGTGGGAACACGGCTTGGCCTGGGCCCTGGAGCGCTGGGAGATCCCCCAGGCGGCCTTCGCCGACATGCGGCAGGGCTTTGCCAGCGACCTCGAGCCGCTGCCCCCGCAGACCCTGGCGGAGCTTTTGCTCTACTGCTACCGGGTAGCGGGCACGGTGGGCCGCATGGTCACCCCCATCACCGGGGTGCGCTCGGGGGAGGGGGGCAAAGAGGCCGAGGAGGCGGCCATCAAGCTGGGCCAGGCCATGCAGCTGACCAACTGCCTGCGCGACGTGGGCGAGGACCTGGCGATGGGCCGGGTGTACCTGCCCGTCGAGGTCATGGACCGCTACGGGATAAGCCCGCAAGACCTCCGCGCCAAAGCGGTGCCGCAGGCCTATGTCGGCTTGATGCGCGAACTCGCAGCAGTGGCGCGCAAGCTCTACCGCGAGGGGTTGGAGGGGCTTCGCTACCTGCGTCAGGGCCGGGCCGCAATCGCCCTGGCCGCTTTGCAATACGAGGGTATCCTGGATAAGCTCGAGCGTTCGGGCTGGAATAACCTGTCCAGCCGGGCCTCGCTCAAGACCTACGAGCGGCTGCTGCTGGTTCCCCGGGCGATCTGGATTCGGGCCAACTCGGCCTGAGGGCAGGGCCGGTGTTGGCCAAGCGCCAGGCCGGATGGGAGGCTTTGCGGTAGTCTGCTCAAAGAGAGGGTAGGCTTGTACGATCTGGTGGTCATCGGAGCCGGGCACAACGCCCTGGTGGCTGCGGCTTACGCGGCCAAGGCCGGGTACCGGGTGGGGGTGTTTGAGCGGCGGGGGCTGCCGGGGGGGGCGGTCTCGACCGCGGAGATGGTCCCCGGGTATCGCTTCGACCTGGGCGGCAGCGCCCACATCCTGATCCGGCTGACCCCTATCGTGGACGAACTGGGGCTGTACAAGTATGGGCTCGAGTACCTCGAGCTCGACCCCCTCTTTCACGCCTCGGACGGCCAGGGGAGCTGGTTCGTCTGGCGCGACGTGGAGCGCACCGCCCACGAACTCGAGGGGAAGTTCCCCGGCCAAGGCCAGGCCTACCGGCGCTTCATCGCCGACTGGCTGCCCTTCAGCACGGCGGTCAAAGAGGCCTTTCTGAGCCTGCCGAGCCCCTTCGAGCTGGGGCGCAAGATGGTGCTGGGCGCGGGGATCGGCCGGGACTGGCGCAGGCGCCTGCCGCAGATCCTGAGGCCCTACGGCGAGGTCGCCGCCGAGTACTTCCGCGAGGAGCGGGTCCGGGCCCCCCTGGTGTGGATGGCGGCCCAGTCCGGCCCGCCCCCCACCGACCCGCTCTCAGCCCCTTTTTTGCTCTGGCACCCGCTCTACCACGTGGGCGGGGTGGCCCGGCCCCGGGGGGGTTCAGGCGGGCTCTCCCAAGCCCTGGTGCGGCTGATCCAGGCCCATGGCGGCGAGGTGCATCTGGACAGCCCGGTCGAGCAGATCCTGATCGAAAACGGGAGGGCGGTCGGCATCCAAGCCGGGGGTGAGCGCATCCTGGGCCGGGCGGTGCTGGCCGGCAGCCACATCCTCAAGACCGCCCAGATGCTCCCCGAGGCGTATGTTCCTGAGGGTGCGCGAAAGGTACGGGTCGGCAACGGTTTCGGGGCGATCCTGCGGCTTGCGCTCAAGGAAAAACTCCGTTACCGGACCCACCCCGGCGACGAGGCCAGGGTCGGGTTGGGGCTTCTGATCGGGAGTGAAGCCGAGCTTTCCCGCGCTTACGGCGAGTACCTGGCGGGCGAACCCACCGCTCAGCCCCCGCTCGTCGCCATGAGCTTCAGCGCCGTAGACCCCAGCCTGGCCCCGCCCGGCGGCGAGGTGCTGTGGCTATGGGCCCAGTACTACCCCTACCGGCTGGCCCGGGGAACCTGGGAGGAGCGCGCCCCGGAAGTCCGGGAGGGCATCCTCAGCAGCTTTGAGCGCTGGGACCCGGAGATCCGGGGCAAGATCGTGGGGGAGTTGATGCAGAGCCCGGCCTGGCTCGAGCAGGAGTTCGCCATGCCCGCCGGGAACGTGATGCACCTGGAGATGAGCCTTGACCAGATGTTCCTGCTCCGCCCCTGGCTGGGTGCGGCCCATTACCGCTGGCCGACGGTCAAAAACCTCTACCTGTGCGGGGCCAGCACCCACCCCGGCGGGGGGATCATGGGGGCCAGCGGGCGGAACTCGGCGCGGGTCATCCTGCGGGATCTGAGCCGGGGGCGATGGGGGGCGTGAGGGGCTTCGGGAGGCGGATGGGCGAGCGCTACGACTACATCATCGCCGGGGCCGGGGCGGCCGGGCTCAGCCTGGCCTACCACCTGGTCCGGGCGGGGCTCGGCGATAAGCGGGTGCTGCTCATCGACCGCGAACGCAAGATCCACAACGACCGCACCTGGTGCTTCTGGGAGATCGGGGAGGGGCCTTTCGAAGGGTTGGTCTTCCGCCGCTGGGACAGGGTCTGGTTCCACGGGGAGGGGATCTCCCAGCGCTTGGACCTGGCCCCCTACCGCTACAAGATGATCCGGGGGATCGACTTTTACGCCTTCATGGACCGCTGGCTGGAGTCCCAGCCGCAGATCCGCCGGCTTTATGGCCAGGTAGAGGCGGTGGAGGAGGGCCGGGTCTGGGTGGATGGGGAGCCTTACCTGGCCGAGTGGGTCTTTGACAGCATCTACCGGCCCGCTCCGCGGCGGCCTCAGTATCACTACCTGTTGCAGCACTTCAAAGGCTGGGTGGTGGAGTCGCCGAGGCCGGTGTTCGACCTCGAGGCGGCGACATTTATGGACTTTCGCCTCGAGCAGCAAGGGGCCGTGCGCTTCGCCTACGTCCTGCCCCATGACGAGCGAACCGCCTTGGTCGAGTACACCGTGTTTTCGCCGGCCCTGCTCCAGTCCGAAGAGTACGACCGGGGGCTCAAAGACTACCTCGAGCGCTCCCTCCACCTGCGAAGCTACACCATCCACCACGAGGAGTTCGGGGTCATCCCGATGACCGACGCACCCCTTGAGGCCTGCCCCAGCCCCCGGGTGGTCCCCATCGGCATGGCGGGCGGGCGCACCAAGGCTTCCACCGGCTATACCTTCCAGCGCATCCAGCGCCACTCGCGCCAGATCGCCGAGCACCTGGCCCGCTACGGCAGACCCTTGCCGCGCAGATCCGGCCCAAACCGCTACCACTGGATGGACAGCCTCTTCCTCAATGTGCTGAGCAAGGGGCGAGAGGAGGGGAGGACATTCTTCAGCCGCCTATTCCGCCGGCTCCGGCCAGCGCAGGTGCTGCGTTTTCTCGACGAGGAAACCTCGCCCCTCGAGGACCTTCGGCTGATGACCGCGGTGAATGTCCCGGTCTTTCTGGCGGCGGGCTGGGACGTGCTGGCCTCGAGGTTCAAGGCCCCTTAGGATTGGTGGGGCGCACTATTGCTAAGACCCGGTCGTGGCGTAGCCTGGAGTACGCATGAGTTGGCTTCTTCTGGCCCTGCTGATCGCCCTGCCTCCTTGGTTCTTGCGCCGGTGGGCAAGCGCCAGCCCGGGCCAGCCGGGGCCCTCAGGGGCGCGTTGGGGGGGCGGGGTTTTCTGGTTGAGCGTGGCCCTGGTGGGCGCCGTTCTCTGGCTGGGCGGCGCGGAGCGTGTCCTGGCGGGTTCCCTGGCCATTTTGGGATCGCTTCTGGCCGGGCTGGCGCTGTGGGGCGGGGATCTCCTGTGGGCCGCCCGGGTTCGGCTGGGCTGGGTGGCGGCGCTGGCCTTGCTGGTCGGAGGTGGAGCCGCCGCCCTGTTGGCTCTACCCCCTTCGGCCTGGGTGCTGGCGGGTTTGCTGGGAACGCTGCTGGCCCAGGCGGTCTGGCTGATGGGAAACCGGGAGGCTCGAGCCCGCCTCCGCTGGCTGTGGCGGCGGACCCGTGGGTGGATGGTGCTGTTGGCCTTTTCGGCCCTGATCCGCATCCCGGTTCCGCTCTGGCCCGAAGGGTTCGCGCCGGTGAGCCTGCTCCAGATGAGCCTGATCGGGTTGGCCGCGATCCTCTGGGCTTGGCGGGAGGTGGGGCCGCGCATCTTGCTGATGGGCGGGGTGGCCTTTTCCCTGGGGTTGGGGGTTGAACTGCTGGGTAGCCGGACCGGCTTCCCCTTCGGCCACTACAGCTACGCCTCCGCGCCGCCGCCCACGCTGCTGGGGGTTCCCCTCATCGTCCCGCTGGGGTGGTTTGGCATGGTGCTCTCGGCGCACGTGCTGGCCGGGGGCCGCTCCTGGCTCAGCGGGCTACTGGTGGTGGCCTGGGACTTAGGCCTCGAGGCCCTCATGCCCCTCAAGGGGTACTGGGCCTGGCAGGACCCCCACCCGCTTTGGTACGGGGCCCCGTTGGGGAATTACCTCTCCTGGTTCGCGGTGGGAGGGGTGCTGTCGTGGGTTTACCGACAGCTCGGACCTGGCCTGCACCAGCGTCGCGGGCTGGCCTGGGCCTACCGCCTGGAGGCCCTCTTCCTGCCGGTGGGGCTGGCCCTATTGGGGTTGTGGCCGGCGGCTTTGGTCTGCGGGGTAGCCATGAACGCCCTGGCCTGGTGGGGGGTAGGCCCGGCCTCCTCCCAAGAGGGCCGGGGAAGGCCCGACGCGCAGGAGGTCGCCCCTTGAATAGACGCCCTTGGGAGACCCTGCTCGAGCATCTTTTGGCTGCGCTTTTTCGGCGGACCGTGCGCCGGGGGTTACACGGGGTTTGGGTGCGAGGGGAGCTCCCCAGAGGATCCTGGGTGCTGGCCACCAATCACCACTCCTGGTGGGACGCCTACGTGCTTCCGGTGCTCCTCGACCGCTGGCGGGTGCCGTTTAGGATCATGGTCAGCGACCGGCGCATGCGCGAGTTTGCTTTTTTCCGCCTTCTGGGGGCGCTCGAGGCCTCCCACCCGCGCCAAGCCCTCCGCGCCTTGGGACGGGGGGAGGCCCTGATCGTCTTCCCCGAGGGAGAACTCCGTCCACCTGGGGAGCTGGGGCGGCTACATCGCGGGGCGGTCTGGCTGGCCCAAAGGGCGGGGGTCCCGCTTTTGCCGGTGGCCGTGCGGGTGGTGCTGCGGGGCCAGGAGTTCCCCGAGGCCTACGTGGTGTTTGGGGAACCGCTAGGGGCTGATCTGGAGGCGCTCGAGCGCACCTTGCGCCAGATGCTCTGCGAGCTGGACCGGCAGATCGGTGTGGCCCCGGCGGAGGAGCCCCTGCCGGGTTTTGGCCTGGCCCTGCCCGGGCGCCAGAGCACCCACGCGCGCATGGCCCTTTGGGGGATGGCCCTGGCCCGGCTCATGAGGAGACCATGACCCTGCTCGAGGCGGCCCTGGCGGTGATGGGGTTTAGGATCGCCGTGCTGCTGGTCAACCTGGGGAGTTTTCCGGTTCTGCGGCCAGCCTCTCCCAGCAGGAAGGCTCGGGTCTCGCTCCTGGTCCCCGCGCGCGACGAAGCCCACAACCTCCCCCGAACCCTGCCCAAGCTTCTGGCCCAGCCCGCCGAGGAGATCCTCCTGCTCGATGACCACTCGAGCGATGGCACCGCCGAGATGGCCCGCCGCATCGCCGGGGCGGATGGGCGTTTGCGGGTGCTGGTCGGGCAGGGACTCCCTCAGGGTTGGAAGGGCAAGAACTGGGCCTGCTACCAACTGGCCCAGGCGGCCTCGGGCCAGGTGCTGATCTTCACCGACGCGGATGTGAGCTGGGAGCCGGGAGCTTTGGAGGCGGTGCTGGATGGCCTCGAGCGCACCCCCGGCTTGCTCAGCGTCTATCCCCGCCAGCAGGTGGGCAGCCTGGCCGAACGGGTGCTGGTGCCGCTCATTGACGTGGTGCTGCTGGCCTCCTTGCCCTATCCGCTGGTGCGGACCCGCTTCCCCTCGGCGGCGGCGGCCAACGGCCAGGTCATGGCCTTTACCCGCTCGGCCTACCAAGCCTGCGGCGGGCACCGGGCGGTGCGGGGGGAGGTGCTCGAGGACGTGCGCTTGGCCCAGCGCATCAAACGGGCCCGTCAGCCCCTGGGCATCGCCTTGGGTGGCGGCCTGATCGGGGTGAGGATGTACCGGAGCTACGCCGAGATCCGGGAGGGCTTTGGCAAGAACCTGGGGGCTTTTCACCGGGAGAGCTCGCTCCTGCTGATTTTTTCTGCCCTGTTTCACCTGTTCCTCTACACCGCGCCCTGGCCCCTGCTGTGGGTGGACCCGGGCTGGCTATGGGTGGGGCTGTTGGGGCTGCTGGAGCGCCTGCTGACCAACCTCAAGACCGGGCGGGAACCCTGGGAAGCGCTCTTGGTCCCGCTGGCTCCCCTCCTGAGCCTGCCCATCTACCTCCGGGCGATGCGCAAGCGGTATACCTGGAAGGGGAGGGAGTACGCCCGATGAGAGCGGTGGTGATCGGGGCGGGGTTTGCTGGGCTGGCGGCGGCGTTGCGGCTTCGCCGGGCGGGGCTCGAGGTCACCGTCCTCGATAAGCAGGAAGCCCCCGGCGGCAAGGCCATCGGCTGGAACGGGGTTCCCACTGGCCCCACGGTGCTGACCCTGCCCGAGGTTCCCCGGGCGATCTTCGAAGCCTTCGGGGCCGAACCGCCGGCGTTTGAGCCGGTCTCGCCGCTCACCCGCTACTTCTGGCCGGACGGGCGCACCTTCGCCCCCGAACTCGACCTCGAGGCCACGCTCAGCCAGCTTTCCCGCGACGAGGCGGGCCGGTACACCGGCTTGCTCGAGGAGGCCCGCCGGCTCTACCAGGGAGCCCGGGAGACCTTTATCCTGGGCCCGCCGCCGACCCTTGCGGCCCTATCGAGGTATGCGCTTGGGCAGGGGCTCCGGGCCCACCCGCTCGAGCCCCTATCCCGGCTGGTGGCCTCGGGCCCGTACCTCACCCCCTTCTTCCTGCGCTTTGCCACCTATCTGGGGGCCAACCCTTACCGGGCTCCGGCGGTGCTGCACAACATCGCCTGGGTGGAGTTGGGACTGGGGGTCTACCACCTCGAGGGGGGGATGCGGGCCCTGGCCGATGCCCTCTACCGGCTGGCGCTCCTCCAGGGGGTGCGCTTCGAGTTCGGGGTGTGCGTGGGGGGCCTCGAGCTGCGAAAGGGACGGGTGGTGGCCCTTCGGGCCGGGGACGCCCGCTACCCTGGGGATATCTTCGTCTCGGCGGTGGACCGGCACTTCACGCTGGGGATGCTCGGCTGGCCCGCCCCCCAGTACGAGCTGGGCACCTCGGGCTTCGCCATCCTGATGCAACTCGGCGAAACCCAGCCGCTCAGGCATCAGGTCTATTTCTCCGCGGATTACCGCTCGGAGTGGCGCGAACTCGAGGCCGGGCGGCTCCCCAAAGACCCCACCCTCTACCTCTACACCGACGGGGACAGGGCTTTCCTGCTGGTGAACACCCCCAACCTAGGGCGGCTGGGAGAGGTCAACCTCGAGGAGTACGCCCGGTTCCTGCTGGACAGGCTCCAGGCGGTCCACCCCTTGGGGGTTCGGGAATGGAAGGCCCTAAGCCCCCAGGACTATGCCTTGACCGCCTACCAGGGGGCCCTATATGGCAAGGCTCCGCACGGTCTGCTGGGGGCCCTCCGCCCAGGATGGCGGTTGGGGAGGCTGCCCAATCTGGCCCAGGTCGGGGGGACCGTCCACCCCGGCGGGGGGGTGCCGCTGGCCCTGGGTTCGGGCTGGAATGGGGCGGGCTGGCTGTTAGCCCGAAGCCGGGGGGAGGGGGGGTAGCTTGCGGCTTCCCCAGCCCCGGGGTTATCCCACCCGCTTCGGCCATCTTCCCCGCTGGGGAGGGGAGATCCTGGCGCTGCTGGAGGAGGGGGCCCGGCTGGGCTCCCCGTTCGGTCTGCGGCTGGGCCGCAGGGCGGTGGTGGGCTTTAGCCCACCGTGGAACCGCTGGGTGCTCTCCGACCTCGAGACCTTCCGTTCCAGGGGGAGCCTATCCGGCCTCACCCCCTACCTGAACGGGGGGATCATCACCACCGATTCCCCAGAGCACCGCCCCCGCAAGGCCCTACTCAACCGGGAGTTCCACGCCGGGGCGGTCCGCGGCCTGGCCGCTGGGATCCGCGAGTCCATCGAGGCCAA
>PSML01000036.1:0-22622 GCA_040290145.1 Meiothermus sp.
AGCTGAGGCTGACCGTACCGGTGAAGCCGTTCTGGGGGGTGAGGGTCAGGGCGGTGGTCCCGCTGCCCCCCTGGTTGATGGTCAGGCTGGTGGGGCTCAGGGAGAGGGTGAAGTTCGCGGTGTTGCCGCCGGTGCTGGGGCTATTACCACAGGCACTGAACAACAGGGCCGCAAGGGGCAAAAAGACCTTTAGCCATAACAGTTTGTTACTCCCCATGAATCCAACCTCCTATGCACCAGAACTACACAGCAGTGGCCCTCTAAAGATAAAATGGTGCTCACCTTTAGGGGGTCCAATAATCACAGGTTAGCATAATGCCCCTGCGTCTAGGAAGCCTTCCTGGACTTGACGGCCATGCAGGGCAACTGCCCCCGGCATGGTGGACTCGCCCGGGCCAATAGAGGTCCTGCTGGCCGAGGCTCTTCTCTCCGCCCTCGAGTCCCTGGGGCTCCAAAGCCGCCGACCCCGGTCAGGCTCGCAAGGATTGGGCCTGGCCCACGGTTTTTTGCACCATGTAGCGCACCGTGCCGGGGGTGGTCGCGCTGTTGATGATGAGCACCAAGAAGCCCTCCGCGCTGACCTTGGCCAAAAAGACGTTACGGCCCTGGTACTCGAGCGAAACTCCCTGCAGCCCCACTCCCCCCAGGTGTTCACCCAAAACCCCGGCGATCGAGGCCAGGGTACGGGCGTAAGTGGCGACCACGCTGGGGTCGGCCAGGGCTGGGCCGACTTGGCCCAGCACCTCGGCCTTTCGGTTGATCAGGAGAGCGGATTCGACCTCGGGCTTTTCCAGGAAAGGCCGCAGGTACTCTTCCGGGGCGAGCTCGCGGGGGGTGGGCTCGAGGGGGGCGGGGGCCGGTTTTACCGGCTCGGGAAGGTCGGGAGCCATCGGGGTGAACTTGGCCAGGGCGGCGTCGACCCGGGGCAGGAGGTCCTCAGGGGTAAAGGGTTTGCGCACCACCGCAAAAGCCCCGGCCTCCTCCGCCTGCCGCAGCACCGCGGCGTCCACGATCCCTGAGATGAGGATCACCGGGACGTGGCCATACACCGGGTTCTTGCGGATCAGTTCGCATAGGTCGAAGCCAGACAGCCCCGGCATGATCACATCCGCAATGATCAGATCCGGTTTGTCCTGGGTGATCTGCTCGAGGGCCTGCTCGGCGGAGTTGGCCGAGGAGACCACCAGGGATCTGGGGGCCAGGATGCGCTCGAGGGCTTTGCGCACGCTAACGCTATCATCAACGATCAGCACTTTGGGCATTCATCTACCTCCGGAGGGACTCATCGAGTTGGGTCACCACCCGCAAGAGTATGTTCTGGATCGGCTCGTGGAGGGTACGGGGGATGGCCTCCAGTTCGGGCGGCTGCTTGCGGGCGAAGCTGAAGGTGCCCACCCCATTCTGGGTGGCGAAAAAGATCTCCCTCAGGGCCGATACCCCCGACTGGTTGCCAAACTCCACGTGAAAGGGCTTGCCCTCCAGGAAGTGCACCCGGGCCCGGCCCTCGCTAAAACTCATCTCCAAGCAGCCCGACTCGCCCATCCCGGTGAGCCAGTCCAAAAGCTGAAAAGCTGCTCCGGGGGCCACCTTGCCGTTGTACCAGGACTCGCCCAAGGGGCTTTTGCGCTCCTCCATCAGGGTGGTTGGTTCGGGGATCCCCAGGAGGTGGCAGGCCGTCTGCACCACCCCTTGGGGGCTCGAGGTGAGCCGCAAAAGGGCATCGGCCTTGGGGTGGGGGCCGGTGGGGTCTTGCACCAACAGCATGAACTTGACCACCCGCAGCAGGGGATCTTCACGGATGATCTCCAACAGTTCGGCCCCGGAGAGATCCTCGGTGGCCTCGGCGCACACGATGAGGTGCGGGCGGTCCCGCTCGATCAGGGTCAGGGCGTAAAGGCCGCTCGCCGCGTGGCGCACGTCGAAATCCGCCTCGGCGAAAGCCTGGACCAAGGGCTCGCCGTGCGGAGCAGGCATCACCACCAGGGCTTTCACCCTACACCTCGGCGCGCTTCTTGACGGTGGAGAGAAGGCTTTGCAGCTTGGTCTCCTCCAGCGGTTTGGTCAGGTAGCCGCTGGCCCCCAGCTCAGCAGCCAGCGCTTGGTGTTTTTCGCCCGCCCGCGAGGTCAGCACGAAAACCGGCGTCTGGCGCAGATCGGGGCGGCGGCGCACTTCGTCCAGCAGTTCAAAACCGTTCACGCGCGGCATCTCCAGGTCCGTGATGACGACATCGTAGCGGTTCTCTTGCAGAAGTTCCAGGGCCTCGTAGCCGTCGCCCGCGGTATCCACCAGGTGGCCCCAACGGGTGAGCATCTGTCCCACCACCCGGCGGATCGAGAGCGAGTCGTCCACCACTAGAATCTTCAGGCCGCGCTCGAGGGGGGGCAGGGAGGGGCCGCCAGGTTTCGCCACCCCCCGGTGCTCAGGGGTTCCCGGGTGACCCATACGGCGTAGGGCTGCGGGGTTGAGCACCGCGATCACCCGCCCCTCCGCGGAGATGGTGGCCCCGGACAGGTGCGGCAGGCTCCCCACCGGCTCGTCGAGCGACTTGACCACGGCCTGCTCGAGGCCCAAGAAAGCGTCCACCCCCAGCGCCAGGTAGCCTTCCCCGGTCTCCACGATGGCGAAGGAGCGCCGTGGGCCTTGCGGGGCGGGGTGGCCCAGCAGTTCGTGGAGGTAGAGGATGGGGACGGCTGCGCCCTCAAACTCCAGGGCCGGGCCGCCTCCCCAGTCGAACAGGTCCTGGGCCCGCACCGCCCGCAGGGTGCGCAAGGATTCCCCCGGTACGGCCAGCCGTTCGCCCGCCACCTCCACCATCAGCACATCGGAGACGATCAGGGTCAGGGGGACCCGCAAGCGGAACAGGGTTCCCGAGCCCGGCTCGGTCTGGACGATGACCTCACCTTTGAGCCGGCGCAGGTTCGCCAACACCACATCCAGGCCCACCCCGCGCCCGGCCTGGCGGGTGACGGTCTGGCTGGTGGAGAGGCCCGGCAGGAAGATCAGCTCCACGGCCTGCTCGGGGCTGAGCCCCTGGACCTCCTCGGGGCGGCGCAGGCCTTGCAGCACCGCCTGGCGCTTGACCGCCTCCAGGTCAATGCCCCGACCGTCGTCCTGGACCTCGACGTAGATGAAGCCGCCACGCTGGAAGGTGCGCACCGCCACCCGGCCCTCCGCGCCCTTGCCCTGGGCCAGCCGGACCTCCGGGCTCTCGATGCCGTGGGCGATGGCGTTGTTGACCAGGTGCACCAGGGGGTCGGCCAGCCCCTCGAGCACCAGGTTGTCCACCTCCACCAGTTCACCGGAAAGCTCCAGCCGCACCTGTTTGCCTTCCGCCTGGCGGGCGATGCGCTTGAGCCGCTGGTAGAGCCGGCCCATCGGCACCAGCCGCATCCGGCCAACCTCGCCGCGCAGGCTGCGGGTGAGTTTTTTGAGGGTCTCCGATTCGCGTTTGAGCCACTGGGTGAGGTAGCTGACCTGGGCTTTGAGTTCGCTCAGGTCGGCGCTCATCTCGGCCACGCCGCGGGCCAGGATCGAGAGGTCGTCGTAGCGGTCGAACTCCAGTTCAGAGAATATCTCGCCCAGCCCTAGCCCGCTCGAGAGGGTAAGGGCGGGCCGGGCCTCCCCTTCCGGCTTGGCTGCTTGGGCGGATAGGCGGGGGTTGAGGTAGCGGGACTCGAACTCCGCGGCGGTGCGCTGGAAACGGGCCTGGCTCACCTCCAGGGTGTGGCCTACCTCCTCGAGCTGGGCCGCCAGCCGCTCGAGCCGGGCGCGGCTCAAGATGGCGTCGCTGGCCAGGTTCATCAGCGACTCCAGGCGCTCGAGGCCGACCCGCACCGTGGAGCGAGTCAGGGGAGCCGGGGAGGCTTGCGCTTGCTCCGCGGGTTCGCTGGCCTCCGGCTGGGGGCCGGCTGGCTCCGATGGGGGCTGGCTGTGGCCCCACAGCTCCCCCAGCAGGCCATGGGTCTCTTCGAGCGCCGCCAGGAGCCGGGTCTCCTGGCCCTCGGCGGTGGGGAGCATCAGCCCCAGGGCATCCGCTCCCTGAAGGATGGCCCGGGCCACCGCCTCACTCCAGGGGCGCGAACCCTCGCGGACCTCCACCAGCAGGTCTTCCAGGCGGTGGGCCAAGGTCCCCATGGGGGTGCACCCGACCGAGTAGGCCGCTCCTTTGATGGTGTGCATGGAGCGGAAGAGGGAGGTGAGGTGCTGGCCCGCGCCGCCTGAGGCCAGAAGGGCCTCGGTGGCGGCGTGGATGGCCTCGAGGTGCTCGTTGACCTCGGGGGCGAAGTACTCCCAAACATCGGCGTTCTGGGCCCGGAAGTGGCGCAGCTGCGCGGGTAGATCAGCCAGGCTCGAGCCCGCCGAACCTTTGGGTTGATCGGCTTCCGGCTGACCCGCCAGGCCCTCCAAGCGGAAGGCGGTGGGGTTAGCCCCCAGCAGGTCCAATAGCGCCCGGGCCCCCCCGGCCCGGCCCAGCGCCAGCCCCACCTCGCCCTCCTCGCCGCTGTCGGCAATGCGCTCCAAGGCCTCGGAGAGGCACGCCGCCGACAGCAGCGAGAACTCGGCGGCCTTTTCGCGCTGAAGGGTGGTAAAAGAGGAGGCCCGCTCAAACACCCGCTCGAGCAACCCCCCCAGTTGCGACACCTCGGAAAAACCATAGAGCCCCGCCGAACCCTTGAGGCGGTGGGCCATCACCACCAGGGATTGGGGATCTTGGGCCAGTAGGGTGGGGGCCCGCTCGAGAGCGGATACCGCTTCCCAGGCCTCTCCCAGGAAGCTTTCCAACATGTCGGGCGTGGGTAGGGTCCTCATGGTGTGACCTCACGCGGGCAGGCGGAAGCGCTCGAGGCTCCGGGTTAGCCCCTGGGCCAAGCGGCTCAGCTCCTCGGCAGCCCGGCGGCCCTTGAAGCTCTGCTCCTGGGTCTGCTTGGCGCTTGCGGCGATGGCCTGCACCGCCTGGTTCACCTGCTCGACCTGTTTCACCTGCTGCTGGGTGGTGCCGGAGATGGCCTGAACCAAGCGGGCCACCTGGTTGGCCAGCTCGGAGATCTCCCTGAGCCGCTCCCCGGCCCGCGTGGCTACCTCATAGCGCGCGTCCACCCCTTGGGCGCTGGCCTCCACCCGCTCCACCAGGGTCTGAATCTCGTTCTGCACGCTACGGATCAGCAAGCCTACCTGTTTGGCCGCCTGCGCCGAATCGTCGGCCAGCTTTCGCACCGAGTCGGCCACCACCGCGAAGCGGGCCCCCGCCTCACCAGCACCGGCGGCCTCGAGCGAAGCTCCCAGGGCTAAGAGGTTGGTCTGGGAGGCAAATCCCGAGATGGTCTTGTTGACCTCGGCGATCTGCTTGGAGCGCTCGGAGAGCTCCTTCATGCTCTGGGCCAGTTCCTGCATCTCGCGGCGGATGGCCACGAAGCCCTCGAGGGTCTGATCCACGGCCTGCTGCCCCTGTTGCGAGGCGGTGAGGGTCTGGCCGGCCGCGATGGCCGTCTGCACGGCTCGCTGGGCCATCTGCCGGATGGACTCGGTCACGGCCAGGGTCTGGGCCTGGGCCCGCTGGCTCATTTGGGCCTGGACCTGAGCCCCTTGCAGCACCGCATCGGTCATCTGGTTCATCAGCGAGGAGCCCCGGTTCACCTCGAGGGCCGCCGAACGCACCTCCTTGAGCAGCAAACCGAGCTCCTCGAGCACCAGGTTGATCGCGTCCACCACGCTGCCCAGCACGTCCTCAGTGACCTGCCCGCGCCGGGTCAGGTCACCCTGGGCGATCTCCATGGCCACACCCAGGTATTCGCGGATGTTCTGCTGGAGCCGATCGGCTTTGCGCTGCTCCTCCTGCTGCTGGGCAATGAACCGCTGGAGCTGATCCACCGCAGCATTGAAGGTGGTGGCGACCACCCCTACCTCGTCGCGGCCGGAAACGCCCACCCGGTGCTCGTACTGGCCGCGCTGGAGGGCCTCCGCGCCCTCGCGCAGGGCCCGCAGCCGCGGCAGGATGGAGCGCAGGATCAGCACGGTGAGAATCCCACCCAGCAACAAGCCCGCGGCCAGGGCCAGCCAGGAGATCAGGCGGGCCCGGCGGGCGTCTTGCCGCGCGGCCTCGTTGGAGATGGTGGCGAACTGGCCGTTGACCTCGATCAGGCTCTGTAGGTTTTGGCGCACCTGCCCGTACCCCTGCTCGACCTGCCGAACCCGCTCGAGGTTGACCTGCCCCGCGCGCACTTGGTCGTAAAGGCGTTGCAGTAGCGGGGACACGGCTTTGTGGGTCTCCAGCAGGGCCTGGTAGGTCTCGGCTTCCAACCCCTGCAGGTCGGTGCGCCCTTGCGCGGCCAGCACCCGCGTGAGCTGGGGGCGGCGGGTGCTAATCCACTCGCTGCCGTACTGCTCGATGGCCGCGTCGGCCTGCTCATCGGCCAACCGCGCCAGCTCGACCAGGGTGGAGCGCTGGGTGGGGCTGGTGCTGGGGTCCAGCAGGGTTTGAAGGTAGCGCTGTAGATCGGCGTAGCGCTTGTCGGCTTCGCTGATGGCCAGGCTGGGGACCAGGGTAGCCTGGTAGAGGTTTTCTAGGTTGAGGCTCATCCGGCTCAAGCCCCAGGCCCCAGTCCCGGCCAGCACCAATGTGGTGAGGAGGAAAACGCCCGCGTAGACCCCCAGCTTGGTGGAGAAGGCGGTGTTCTCCAGCCACTCCCCCACCCGCAAGCGGCCGAGCCACGCCCGGCGTGAGGGGGCTTGCAGGTCGGGTTGGGTGGATACCGTGGGCAACCCGGTTTGGGTCTGGGGCCTGCGCCGGAAGATCCCTTTGCTCGGACGGTCCATAGCCTACACCTCGGGGGATGGTTCGCCGCGGAGGGCGAAAGAAGCGCAAGCGGTCATCAGCGCGAGCGCGGATAGGGGGATCTGCTGTTCACGATCCATGGCTTTCCTCCTTTATCAGACACAGCCGCTTCAGCCCAACGCACCAAGGGGCTGGTTGCTCTCTCTACCTACACCCTGTACCCGGGCAGCCAAGGCCTCGAGCACCTTCGGCACCGCCAGCACCGGGACCGTCTCGCCGCGCCAGATCACCTGCCCGCTCAGGTACTCGCTGGGCACGCCCAGACCCGCCGAAGGGCTGGTCACCTCTAGGGCCTCCAGGCTCAACACCTCGCTGACCGCCAAAGCCGCCTGCCGCTCAGCGTGGCGCACCACCACCGCCCGGCTCGATCCCACCCGGTCTTCCAAGCCCAGCAGGGCCGAGAGATGGATCAGGGGGAGGATACTCCCGCGCACCGCGAACACCCCCAGGACCTCGGCAGGAGCCAGCGGGAGCCGGGTCACCGCGGCCACCTCCACCACCTCGCGCACCCAGCGTATGTCCAGGGCAAAGATACGATCGGCCAACCGAAACAGGCAGACTCGAGGGGGTGAGGGCAGGTTGCGCATGGTCGTCACCTGCGGGCTACCACCTTTTCCACCGCGGCCTTGAGGGCATCGGGGCTGTAGGGTTTGACCAGATAGTCGGCCGCCCCCTGGCGTTTGCCCCACTCGATGTCGGTGGGCTGCCCCTTGGAGCTGATCACCACCACCGGGATGTCCTTAGCCTCCTCGATACGGCGCAGGCTCCGCAGGATCTCGTACCCGCTGCGCCCGGGCATCACGATGTCCAGCAGGATCACGTCGGGCTTGTTGGAGATCACCTGCTGCTCGATCCCCTGGCTGTCCGAGCACAACATCACCCGGTGTGAGGCCGCGGTGAGGATCGATTCGGCATACTTCAGGTCGGCCACCGAGTCATCCACTATCATTACCTTTGCCATGTCCAGGTCCCTCCCAAGAACATCCTTCGGCTGATCTTCCAGCAAAGATGTAAACGACTTTTATAAAACCCTTCCGTCAAGACCGCGTCACGCTCTGCTTGTAACACCACGGGGGATGGGGGGCTGTGATATTTGAACTCCAAACCCGACAGGGCCAAGGGCCTGGCTCAGAAGCTCGAGGGCTCGGCCAGCGTCCATCCGATCAGCTCAGGCGCGGCAAAGGCCAGCCGCCGAGCCATGATCCGCACCGCCTCAGGGTGGTGGTCCACCAGCACGAAGCCCCGCCCCAGCCGGGCCGCGGCCTCGCCGGTGGTGCCCGAGCCGGCAAAGAAGTCCAGGACGGTGTCGCCCGGCCGGGAGTGGACCCGGATGATCCGCTCGAGCAGGCGCAAGGGCTTTTGGGTGGGGTAGCCGGTCTTCTCCTTGGAGTTGGTGGGTACGATGGTCTGCCACCACACATCGGTGGGGGTCTTGCCGCGCCGGGCCTTCTCCGGCCCGGCCAGGCTGGGGGCCATGTAGGGGATGCGGTCGATCTCGGCGTAGTTAAAGGTGTAGCGCCGAGGGTTCTTGGCGTACCAAAGAATCGTGTCGTGCTTGGCCGGCCAGCGGTTTTTGGGCCGGCCGCCAAAGTCGTAGGCCCAGATGATCTCGTTGATGAACGACCCGCGTCCGAAGATCCGGTCCATCAACACCTTGGCGTAGTGGACCTCGCGGTAATCGAGGTGGAGGAAGAACGAGCCGCTCCCCGAGAGCACCCGGTAGCCCTCGCGCAAGCGGGGCTCGAGGAAGGCCAGGAAGTCTTGGTGGGAGTCGGCGTAGACCGGGGAGTCCAGCCGCTCGACCTGGTAACGGCGCCCCCCAAAGCCCCCTCGAGTCCCATTGGCATCGGACTTGGCCCGGATCCGCCGCCGCGACTGGAGCTGCCCGGTGTTGAAGGGCGGGTCGATGTAGATGAGCGGGAAAGCACCGTCCGGCAGAGTCTGGAGGTAGCTGAGGTTCTCCGCCAAGATGATGCGCTTCACACTTGCGAATTCTACCCCACTCCAAAAACTCCCGCCTTCGCCAGAGGTGGCCGGTTCCCTACCCCGCGGAAGGTTTTTGCAAACCGCGCCGGATGTCCTCCAGGATCGGCTCGAGCGGCCTCCCCTCCTCCACCGCCCGGACCAAAGCGCTCGCCACCACCACCCCATCGGCGGCCAGGGCCGCCTGGCGGGCGGCCTCGTTGGAGATGCCGAAGCCGATGGCGGTGGGCAGCTGGGTGTGTTGACGGATGCGCCTCACCAGCTCCGGCAGGCCCTCGGGCAAGCGGTCCCGCACCCCGGTGACCCCGGTCACCGAGACGGTGTACACAAAGCCGGTGCAGTAGGGGGCCACGGCGGCGATGCGCCCGTCGGTGGAGGTGGGGGCCAGCAGAAAGGCGGTGGAAAGGCCCGCGGCATGGGCCAGATCCACCAACGCGGGATCCTCGTCGGGGGGGAGGTCCGGCAGGATCAGCCCGGTGGCCCCGGCCTGGGCAAACTCGTGGAAGAAGCGCTCGGGGCCGGTGGCGATGACCGGGTTGAGGTAGGTCATGAGGTAGATGGGTTTGTCGGTCTGCTGGCGCACCTCACGCACCATCTCGAGCACCCCTCGCAGCGTGGTCCCGTTCTTGAGGGCCGTCTCGGAGGCCCGCTGGATCACCGGGCCATCGCCCAGCGGGTCGGAGTAGGGCAGGCCGATCTCGAGCAGGTCGGCGTAGGGCAAGAGCTTCTCCACCATCCGGCTAAACCCGGTGCGGTCCGGGTAACCCGCCGTGGCATAGGGGATCAGCGCAGCCCGCCCTTGGGCCAGTGCCCGCGTGAAGGCTTGGTGGGTGGTCATGACCAACCTCCAGCCCCCCCCGGCGTGGGGCGGGTGGCGCTCCGCTCCTCCAACACCCGCATCACCTCCACCACGTCCTTGTCCCCCCGACCCGAGAGGTTGATGACGATGACCTGTTCGGGGCTCATCTCCGGCGCCAGCTTGGCCGCGTAGGCGATGGCGTGGGCGGACTCGAGCGCGGGGAGGATACCCTCCAGCTGCGAAAGCAGTTTGAACCCCTCCAGGGCCTCTTGGTCATCCACAGCAACGTACTCGGCCAAGCCCGCGTCGGCGTAGAAGGAGTGCTCCGGCCCCACCCCGGGGTAGTCGAGCCCGGCCGAGACCGAGTGGGCTGGCCGGATCTGCCCATCCTCGTCGTAGAGCAGGTACATCATCGCCCCGTGCAGCACCCCCCGCCGCCCGGCTCCGATGCTGGCCGAGTGCAGGCCCGAGGAGAGCCCGTGCCCGGCAGCCTCTACCCCGATGAGCCGGGGCCGTTCGGGCTCGGGCAGGTAGGCGAAGGGGGCGAACACCCCGATGGCGTTCGAGCCCCCCCCCACACAGGCCACCACCGCATCGGGGTGGGGCCTCCCCTCCCTCTCCCGAAGCTGAGCCTTGACCTCCTCCCCGATGATCGCCTGGAAGTCGCGGGTCATCATCGGGTAGGGGTGCGGCCCCACCACCGAACCGATGATGTAGAAGGTGTCCCGCACGTTGGTCACCCAGTCCCGGATGGCCTCGTTGGTGGCGTCCTTGAGGGTCTTGGTGCCGGACTCCACCTCCCTCACCTCGGCCCCCAGCAGCTTCATGCGGAAGACGTTCAAGGCCTGGCGGCGCACGTCCTCGGCCCCTTGGTAAACCACGCACTCGAGGCCCAACAAAGCCGCCACCGTGGCCACGCTGACCCCGTGCTGGCCCGCCCCGGTCTCGGCGATGACCCGCCTCTTGCCCATCCGTTTGCACAAGAGGGCCTGGCCCAAGGTGTTGTTGATCTTGTGCGCCCCGGTGTGGTTTAAGTCCTCGCGCTTGAGGTAGATCCGGGCCCCGCCGAAGTGGTGGGTGAGGTTGGCGGCATAGTACAACGGCGAGGGGCGGCCCACGTAATCCCGCAGGTAGTCCTCGTACTCGCGCAGGAAGTCGGGGTCGCCCTTGAAGTGCAGGTAAGCCTGGGTGAGCTCTTCTAGGGCTGGGATCAGGGTTTCTGGGACGTAGCGCCCGCCGTAGGGGCCGAAGCGGCCCCGGGGGTCGGGCATCGGGTAGTTGGGTAGGTTCATGGTCCACCTCCTGAGGTCGGGGTCTGGGGTCAAAAGAAAAACCCTAACCAAGCGGCTAGGGTCTCGACTCGCGAAGGGGGTCCGATCAAGATTCGTCACGAGCCGAGCCACCCGCCCTCCACCAGCGCTGGTGGTGCCACTTGTAGCTGCGGGGGGTGCGCGGCCTCGGCATCTGAATACGATGCTAGCGCAGCCCGGTGCGGGGGTCAACCGGCCCAAGCGGCTCGAGGGCGGTGACCGATCGGTTGGCCAGCATCCGCCTCAACCCAGACCGCTCCCCAGGCGTAGGCCGCCCCGTCCAAAGGCCGGCGTGTTAACATGTTTGCGGTGCGACTTTATCGGGTAGGCCTCTTTACCGACATGTATCTGCCCGGCCCCAACGGGGTCGCCACCAGCGTATACCTCCTCCTGCGCGAGCTTCGCCGCATGGGGCACGAGGCCTGGGTCATCGCCCCCCAAGACCCCGAAGCCCCCGAGCACGAGGAGGGGGTGGTGCGGGTCAGGAGCGTGCCCTATCCCTTCTTCGAGGGAACCCGGCTGGCCTTCCCCAGCCCGCGTAAGCTCCCCACCGAGTTCGAGATCACCCACACCCACACCCCGCTGGGGATGGGCTTGTGGGGGATGCAGATCGCCCGGCGGCACGAACTGCCCCACGTCTCGACCTTTCACACCAACTACGAGAAATACGCTCATTACATCCCGGGTCTGGCCGTGCTGGACAAATACACCGGGATCATGCGGCGGCTGGGCCGGGCTTTTTACAACCGGGCCGAGGTGGTCATCGCCCCCACCCACCCGGTCCAGCTTCTGGCCGAGGACTACGGCATCGAGCGCCCGATCCGGGTCATCCCCACCGGGATCGACACCGACCTTTTGCTCTCGGCCCCCGAGCCCCCCTCGCCCTGGCCCGCCGGAAAGCGCAGGCTGCTCACGGTGGGGCGGCTGGGCAAGGAGAAGAGCTTCGAGGTGGTGATCGAGGCTTTCGCCCAAATCCGCCAGGCTTGCGACGCCCACCTCACCCACGTGGGCGAGGGGCCGGAGAGGGAAGCCCTACAAAGGCGGGCCCACGACCTGGGGGTCCTCGAGCACATCACCTGGGTGGGCGCTGTGCCCTACCGCAACGTGGGCGGGTACTTCCGGCTGGCCGAGCTGTTTTTGTTTGCCAGCGAAACCGAAACCCAGGGTCTGGTACTATGGGAAGCCCAGGCGGTGGGGGTGCCGGTGGTCGCGGTGGGGGCGGGGGGCACCCTGGAGGGGGTCGAGGAGGGCAAGAGCGGGTATCTGGTAGCGCCCCAAGCCCCCCGGGAGATGGCCGCGCGGGCGCTCGAGCTGCTGGCGGACGAGGGAAAGCGGCTCAAATTTGCCCAGGCCGCTCGCCAGTTCGCCGACCGGCGCAGCGCCCGGCGGATCGCCGAGGAGATCGTGGCCTGCTACGATGAGGCCGGCGAGATCCTGCGGGCCGAACCCCAGCGGCTGATCTTCCCTTTCCCACGGCTTCCGCGGGCTGAGGTCTAACCGGCCCCATCACCCCAGCATGATGATACTCAGCGTTTATCCTCGCCACCCAACAAGGCCCACAGGGGGTCTACGGCAATGGTGACGGTCAGCGTGGTGGTGCCGGCCCGGAACGAGGAGGAGTTCATCGGACCTTGCCTGGAGTCTATCCTCGCTCAAAAGACCAAACCCCACGAGATCATCGTGGTCAACAACGGCAGCAAGGACCGCACCGCCGAGATCGCCCGTAGCTACCCGGGGGTCAAGGTGATCGACCAGCCCGTTCCGGGGCTGCATATCGCCCGGCAAACCGGGCTCCTGGCCGCTACCGGGGAGGTGGTGGCCAACACCGATGCCGACTGCATCGTACAGCCGGCTTGGATCGCCACCATCGCCCGGGCCTTCCGGGACCCGGAGGTGGTCGAGGTCTATGGAACGCTCGAGTTCTACGATGCCCCCTGGCTGGACCGGATGTTCTCCCGCTATGGCTACCCCTTGCTCATAGCCCTGACCGACAAGCTGGGCCAACCCAACACCGCTGGAGGAAACCATGCCGTAAGGCGCAGCGTAGCCATCGAGGTAGGAGGCTACGACGTTCCCTATGGGGAAGACCTGCACCTGATGCTCAAGCTAAGGGAGCGGGGAAAGATCGTGTACCTGCCCACGGCGCGGGTACTCACCTCGGGTCGGCGGCTGAAGGCGGGGCGCTGGAAGTTTTTCGGGACCCACCTCAGCAACATCGTGCGGCGCCTGCTGGGGCTTCCAGAGGATTACGGCAAGGACTATTACGCCGACCGGGAGCGATAGGAAATGCGGCTTAGGATCGCACGCATCCTCCCTTGGAAGATCACCGGCCTGCTGCCCTTGATGAGCTTCGTGCTCCTCCTGGGGCTCATCGAAGCGGTACGGAGTGGGTTTTTCGCGGTTTATCTACCCAACTTCTCCAGGAGCAACCTGGGCTTTAGCGCAGCCGTGTGGGGCGCCTCCTGGACGGTACATTTTTTGGCCGAAAGCCTATTCAAAGGGCCCGGCGGCTACCTTGTACAGCGCCTGGGCTTGGGCGTGGCCACCCTGATCGCCGGGGCGGCTGGGCTTTTGGCCTTGCTCCTGCTGCCCTACATCGGCGCCCCTTGGATGCTGTGGGCGCTGACTTTGCTGTGGGGACTTTCCCTCTCGGCGGTCTACCCCGGCCTCATGACCCTATCCAGCCGTCTAGCTCGACCAGGTCGCGAGGGACGGGCATTGGCCTACACCACTACGTTGATCCTGCCTTGGGCGGGCGTGGGTTTTTTGCTGATGGCCTTTTTGGTGCCCAAGGATATCCAAGCCGCCTACGCCGCCTTATTGATCGGCCAGGGCCTGGTGATCCTGCTGAGCCTACCGCTGCTGAGCTTCCGCGAAAAGATTCCGCTGCCCAAGCAAGAGTACTATCCCTGGCGACAGCTTGCGCTTTTCATCCCTGCCGCCTTCGGCCAGACCTTCGCTCCGGCCATCGTCAGCCAGCTCATTCAAAAGTTTGCCACCGCCGAACTCCGACTGGGTTTTCTCGAGCTCGGCTCAGTCATCCTGCTGGGCGGCGCGGTGGCCTTTTCTTCCATGGGTTGGCTGGGCCGCATACCTGACCGCCGTGGGCCCAAGGCTCCGCTCATCCTGGGGCTTTTTCTCATGAGCGTTACCATGTTGCTGGTGGCACAAAAACCAAGCTTTCCCCAGCTCCTCGCGGTCGCCGTATTGGGGGGTATCGGCTTCGCGCTGTTTGTCCCGAGTTGGAATGCCCTGGTGGTCAAGGTACTCCCGCAAAACAACCGCGCGGCCATCTGGGGCACCCTGATGATGATCGAGGCCTGGGGGACCGCGGCTGGCCCATCCGTGGGGGGTATTCTTTGGAGCACCCTGGGTGTAGCCGCCCCTTTTTACGCTAGTGCGGCGGCTTTTCTGGCTGTGGCTGTGTTTTACCTCTTTGCCATACGGAGGAGAGCTTGATCATCGCCGAAGTGTTGGTTTTGCTTGTCCTGATCTATGGTATCTGCGATGTTCTTTTCCGCTGGATGGGGCTGGGGTCTTATGCCTGGGGCTCGCGCTCGAGCCCCAAAATCGCCCTCACCTTCGACGACGGGCCCAGCCAGCAGACCCGCAGCCTGCTCGAGCTGCTGCACCGGCACGGGGTCAAGGCTACCTTTTTCGTCACCGGGGCCCAGGCCGACCGCCACCCCGACCTGCTGCAAGCCCTGCGGGCCGACGGCCACCAGATCGAGTCGCACGGCTACTGGCACCGCCAGGCCTTCTTGATGTGGCCCTGGCAGGAGGCCCAGCACATCCGGCGGGTTCCCGGCGAGCTGTACCGCCCCCCCTACGGAGCCCACTCCCCCTTCACCCGGCTCCTCGCCCGGCTCTACGGGAAGAAGGTGGCGCTATGGGACCTGGAGTCCAAGGACTGGACCGACCGGCCCGCCGAGGAGCTGGCCGAGCACCTCGTCTTGTGGTGCAAGCCGGGATCGGTGCTGCTACTGCACGACCGCTACCCGCTGACCCTGAAGATCCTCGAGATCGCCCTGCCTCGGCTGATCGAGCTGGGCTACCAACCGGTGCGGCTGGACGCGATGGAACTCCAGCCCTTAGGGGTGCGCCAGGGCTTGCAGCGGGCCTTCCAGGGCTACCACGAACGCTACTTCCAGAAAAACCGGGTCGAGCGGCTGGGGCTCGAGGTCTTCGACCTGCTCTCGGTGGGGCCCACCCCTTTTCCCGGGCCTCCGGTCCCTGAAGCCGATCCCGGCGCGAAGGCCTACGAGGTCCACCTGGACTCAGCAAGGAGTTCGGCCCTGCCCACCCTGACCCTCTTGCGCCAGACCCGCCGGGGGTTCAAGCTGCTGGCGGAGCGACTGGAGGGCGAACCCGACGTCCGGCTGGTCTACGGCATCAGCTACGCCGCGGTGGGGCTCAAGGTCTTCGGCTTCAAGCTCTACCCGGTTTCTAAGCTCCAGACGCTGATCACCGGGATCGCCAACCTCTGGTTCATGTGGATCTACCGGGGCGAGCTGCCCAAGCGCGAACTGCCCTTAGTACAACTGGCCTACATCACCCGGGAAGAACTCCTCGAGCGCTACGGCAAGCCCGCAGCCACGCCTTCTTCCCCACCCCCGCCACCCGCTCGACCCCAAAGCCCGCCCGCGTGAGGGCCCGGCGGACCGAGCCCGCCACCGAGTAGGTCGCCAGCCGTGCCCCCGGCTGGGCCGCCCGGTAGAGCTTTTGCAAGACCTCAGGGCTCCACGGCTCGGGGTTGACCCTGGGGCTGAAGGGGTCGAGGTAGATGGCGTTCGCCCAGCCTTGGGGGAAATCCGCTCGCGTCACGTCTTCAAAGCGGACCTCGAGCCGTCCCCAATCCCCTTGAAGGAGGTAGGGGGTCGGGGTTGGGGCGTCGGGCCAGGACTCGAGCAGTTCCGACCAGGCCTCTTCGGCCCCGGGGAGTAGGGCCACCCGGACGGACTCGAGCACCCTGGCGGGGACCGGAAACCGCTCGTAGCTGAGGTACTCCAGCCGCACCCCGCGCTCCACCGCGCTCTGCAGGGTCGCGCGGAAGTTCACCCCCAGGCCAAAGCCCACCTCGAGCACCCGCGGGCGGGGATGCCGGTGGGCTCCGGTGAGCTTCAGGTAGAGTTCGTTGGCCTGCATCCAGGCCCCGTGCCGGGAACTGTAGGCTTCGTTGAAACGGGGATGGACGAGGGTCAGCGAGCCGTCTTGGGTCTCGAGTTTTGCAAACTCCTCCATCCCTCACCCCCTAGTACGGCGGTTTGCCTTTAGCGCTGGGCCCTCTCCGCCTCCTCCCGCATCCGCCGCCACAAAGCCTCTACGTGCCGCCGCTCGGTGAGTTCGGAGCCGATGGAGACCCGCACCATCCAGCGGCCCCGGAGGACCGCCGGGGTCAGGTAGGCCGCTCCCGAGCGGTTGATCCGGTTCACCCACTCCAGCGTGAAGCGGTCGAGTTCCTCCCCCTCCAGGCCTTCCGGCTCGTAGCGCACGCAGACCGTCTGCAGCGGGACCGGGGCCAGCACCTTCCAGCCGGGGGCCTGCCGGACCTGGGCCTCGAGCCAGCGGGCGTTCTCGAGGTCGCGCCGCAGCCGCTTTTGTAAACCCTCCACCCCCTCGGCGAGCAGGGCGAACCAGATCTTGATGGCCCGAAAACGCCGTCCTAGCGGGATGCCCCAGTCTCGGTAGTTGGGCGCTAACCCATCGGCGGCGGTTTGCAAGTAGGAGGGGTTGGTGGACATCACCCGCACCAGATGCTCAGGGTCGCGCACGTAGTACAGCGAGCAATCGAAGGCCACCCCCAGCCATTTGTGCGGGTTGATGGTGATGGAGTCGGCCCCCTCCACCCCTTGCCATAGCCCTCGGCACTCCGGCAGAATCATGGCGCTCCCGGCCAAGGCCGCGTCCACGTGGAGCCACAGCCCGTATTTTTGGGCCAGTTGGGCGATGGGGCCTACCGGGTCGATGGCGGTGGTGGCGGTGGTGCCCACCGTGGCCACTACCGCACAGGGCCTCCGGCCCTCGGCCAGGTCGCGCAGGATGGCCGCCTCGAGCAGCTCTGGGCGCAGGGCGTGGGCCTCGTCGGTCTCGATCAGGCGGAGGTTATCCCGCCCGAACCCGGCCAGGAGTGCGGCCTTGGACACCGAGCTGTGGGCCTGGTCTGAAGCATAGACGACCAGGGGTTTTGCTTCGGCCTGCAACCCCCCGCGGGCCTGGCCATGATCGGTAGCGCGCTCCCGCGCCGTGAGCATCGCCACCAGCGTGCCCGTGGAGGCGGTGTCCCCTATCACCCCGCGGAACCCTGGAGGGAGGCCAAACATCTGTCGCAGCCAGTCGTTCATCACCTCCTCGAGCTCGGTGAGCGCCGGGGCGGCTTGCCAAGAGAGCCCGATCTGCCCCAGTCCGGTCGCCACCAGGTCGGCCAGGACTGAGTGCAGCGGGGCGTTGGAGGGAAAGTAGGCGAAGAAGTTGGGGCTCTGCCACCCCACCAGGCCGGGGACCAGGCGCTCCAGCTCCGCTTCGATCCCGCGCAACCCCAGCGCTCGCTCGGGCGGGCTAGCGGGAAGCTGCGCGCGCAAAAACCCCGGCTCGACCTGGGCCATCACCGGCCATTCCTCGACCCGCTGGCGGTACTCGGCGATCCAGTCAATGAGCCGGTAACCGATCGGTTTGAACTCGTCGGGGGACATGGGTTCATGGTAAAACCTGTCGTACGTCTTACGTCAAACCCCGAACGCTGGGGACCCCCGCCCCGTCCCTTGACCCTCTGGCCCCGACCCGAGACAATGCAGGGCATGGAGATCACCCCTGAGCTGATCCGTCACCTCGAGCGGCTCTCCCGCCTGGAGCTTTCCCCCCAGGAAGAGGCTAAGATGGTGCACGACCTGAAGGACATCTTCGACTTCTTCGAGAAGCTGGGGGAACTGGACCTGGCGGGGTTGCCCGAGCTGGCCCGCCCGGTGGAGCTGACCAACGTGCTGCGCGACGACGAACCCGGCCCGGTCCTGTCGCAAGAGGAAGCGCTCTCCGTAGCCATCGAGGCCAAGGACGGCTTTTTCGTCGTGCCGAGAATGATCGAGTGATGCCTTAACATCCTACGCATCCGCTATCCTCTTTAGCGTACGACGTACGACGTAGAACGTAGGACGCCTCCATGCTTGATATCAAGTTCATCCGCGAGAACCCCGACACCGTCCGCAAGGCGATCGAGCAAAAGAACATCCCCCTCGACCTGGATGAGCTGCTCAGGCTCGACCGGCAAATCCTCGAGCTGCGTAGGCGAGCCGAAGCCCTCCAGGCCGAGCGCAACGCCAACGCCAAAGCCGCGGCCAAGGCCGCGCCTGAGGAACGCCCCCCGCTCATCGAGAAGGGCAAGGAGATCGCCCAGCAGTTGGCCGAGCTGGAGCCCCGGCTGCGGGAGCTCGAGACCAGGCTCAAGGAGCTTTTGTACCTCACTCCCACCATTCCCTGGGAAGGCGCCCCGATCGGCCCGGACGATCGCTACAACCGCGAGATCCGCGCCCACGGCACCCCCCGCACCTTCCCCTTCGCGCCCTTGGACCACCTATCCCTTATCGAGAAGAACGGCTGGGGCGAACTCGAGCGCATCGCTAGGGTCTGTGGCTCGCGCTCGTACGCGCTCAAGGGCGACCTGATGCGCTATGAGCAGGCCCTTTTGCGCTTCGCCCTCGACCAGCTGGTGGCCTCGGGCTTCACCCCCATCAGCGTCCCGGCCTATGCCCGCGCGGAAGCCTTTTACGGCCACGGCCAGTTCCCCAAAGCCCGGGAGGACGTGTACAAGATCGAGGGGGAGGACATGTACCTGGCGGGAACCTCCGAGGTGCTGCTCAACTCCCTGCACGCCGGGGAGATCCTCCCCGAGGCGGAAGTTCCCAAAGCCTATGTGGGCGTCTCGGCCTGTTTCCGCAGCGAAGCCGGTTCGGCGGGCAAGGACGTGCGGGGGCTGATGCGGGTCCACCAGTTCAACAAGGTCGAGCAATACGTGCTGTGCCGGGCCGATCTGGAAGAATCGAACCGCTGGTTCGATCGGATGCTCTCGAACTCGGAGAGGATCCTGCGGGCGCTCGAGCTGCCCTACCGGGTGATCGAGGTCTCCACCGGGGACATGGGGCTGGGCAAGTATCGCCAGGTAGACCTCGAGACCTGGGTCCCCAGCGAGGGGCGCTACCGCGAGACCCACTCCTGCTCGGCCCTGCTCGACTGGCAGGCCCGTCGTGCAAGCCTCCGCTACCGCGGCGAGGACGGCAAGGTACGCTACGCCTACACCCTCAACAACACCGCCCTCGCCACCCCCCGCATCCTGGTGATGCTCCTGGAGAACCACCAAAACCAGGATGGAACGGTGAACGTGCCCGAGGCCGTGCAGCCCTACTTTGGAAAGGCTAGGCTCGAGCCCACGCCGCTTTGACCGGCCCTCGAGCCCCGCGTTAGCATACCTCCATGCGCATAGAGGCCGCCGAGATCAAGCTCATCACCTTGCCGCTCAAGTTCCGCTTCGAGACCTCCTTCGGGGTCCAGACCGAGCGCCACATCATCGTGCTGACCCTCTACGGTGAAGGCTTGGAGGGTTACGCCGAGACCACCATGGAGCACACCCCCCACTACCGCGAGGAGACCATCGCCGGGGCTTGGGATCTGCTCGAGCACCTCCTCCTGCCCCGCGTGATCGGCCAGGACTTCGCCAACCCGGAAGCGCTCTGGGCCGAGATCCGGGGCTTCCGGGGCAACAAGATGACCAAGGCCGCGCTCGAGATGGCCTTCTGGGACCTCTGGACGAAAAGCCTGGGCCAGCCCTTGTGGAAGGTGCTGGGCGGGGTGCGCACCGAGATCCCGGTGGGGGTGAGCCTGGGGATTCAAAGCTCGGTGGAGGCCACCGTGGAAGCGGTGGGCCGAAGCCTCGAGGCCGGATACCGGCGGGTCAAGCTCAAGATCAAACCCGGCTGGGACGTGAAGCCCCTGATGGCGGTGCGCGAAGCCTTCCCCGAGGCCAACCTGACCGTGGACGCGAACTCGGCCTACACCCTGAGCAGCATCCCCACCTTCCGCAAACTGGACCTGGTGGGGCTCGACTACATCGAGCAGCCCCTGGCCTATGACGACCTCCTGGACCACGCCAAGCTCCAGCGGGAGATCTCCACCTCGCTGTGCCTCGACGAGTCCATCACCTCTCCCGAGGACACCCGCAAGGCCCTGGAGATCGGGGCGGGGCGGGTCATCAACCTCAAACCGGCCCGGGTGGGCGGGATCCTCATGAGCCGCAAGGTCCACGACATCACCGAGAGCTATGGGCTGCCGGTGTGGATGGGGGGGATGCTCGAGGCCGGAATCGGCCGCGCCCACAACATCCACGTCGCCACCTTGCCGATGTTCGTCAAACCCGGCGACACCGCCTCGGCCAGCCGCTACTGGGAGGAGGACATCATCGAGGAGCGGCTCGAGGCGGGCGGCGGGATGATGCCCGTGCCGCAAGGCCCTGGCATCGGGGTCACGCCCAAGCGCGACCTGATCAGCGAGCTGACGGTGAAGTCAGGGTACGTCTCCAAGGCCTGAAGGGGTGCTGGCCGCTCACCACGATGGACATCGCCATCCGAGAGCTCCACGACCCAGCCGAGTTCTTTCCCATCGAAGAACTCCAGAGCCGCATCTGGGGCGACCCCGAGGACGTGATGCCGGCCCGCTCGATGATGGCCTTGGTGCACGAGGGAGCGCTGCTGGCGGGGGCTTACCTGGAGGGAGGGCTGGTGGGTTTCGTCTTTGGCTTCCCCACCCGCCATAGCGAACGCCACCACTCCCACATGATGGGGGTGCTCGAGGAGTACCGGGGCTCTGGCGCAGCGCTCCTCCTCAAGCGCTTCCAACGCGACTGGTGCCTGAGCCGGGGCTACCGGCAAGCGGTGTGGACCTTCGACCCCTTGCGCGGGGCCAACGCCCGCTTCAACCTCTGCAAGCTGGGGGTGACCTGGAACGAATACATCCCCAACTGCTACGGAGCGATGGGCGGGATCAACGCCGGGGCTCCCTCCGACCGGGCTTACGCGGTCTGGGAGCTGCGGGCCGAGCGGGTCTTCCGGCGGATCTATGCGCCAGAGCCGGAGGCTTGGGTGGAGGGGGTTCCCCAGATCAACCGGGTGCGAGGTGATGAGCCGGTGGGGGTGGATCTGTCGCTGCAGGCCCCCCGTCTCCTGCTGCAGATCCCCCAGGACTGGGGGCGGATCCTCGCGGCCGATCCCGCGCTGGCCAACGCCTGGCGGCTGCACTCGAGGGAGGCGTTCATCCCCTACTTCGCGCAGGGCTACCGGGCCGTGGATTTCGTGCGCAACCCCAACCGCTACGTGCTGGAACGGACTTCATGAGCGCCCACCCCCTACCCTCTACCTCCCCCCAACTCTGGACCGCCGAGGTCGTCTACGCCGGCTTCGGCACCCCGATGCTCAACGGAGCCGTTGCGGTGGTGGGGGAGCACGTCGCGGGGGTGGGCGCTCTGGAGGAACTCCGCCGGGCCTTCCCCCAGGCCCCGGTCATCCCCCAGGGAAAAGCCCTGACCCCGGCCCCGGTCAACGCCCACACCCACCTCGACCTCTCGGCGCTCCCGTACTTCCGCGGGCCTTACCTGGACTTCATGAGCTACGTGATGGGCCACGGGGAACAGCGCAACCTCGAGGCGGCCCAGACCGGCTACGGCCAGCTGCGCGCGCTGGGCGTGGGGGCCTTCGGGGATATCGTGGCGCGGGACGAGGTGATGGACTGGCTCTTGGGGGCCTCCGAGTTGCCCGGGGTGGCTTACCGCGAGGTGATCGGGGCCAATCCAGACCGAGCCGAGGAGATTTTCCAAGCGGTAAAACCGCGCTTTTTAGCCTGGAAAAAACGCGAGGGAAGGGTCAAGGTGGGCATCTCCCCCCACACCGCCCATACCGTGAGCGCCCCCCTGCTGAAGAGGCTCTCGGAGTTCGCCAGGCTCGAGGGCTTCCCCCTGCAGATCCACCTGGCCGAAAGCCCCGCCGAGGTGGAGTACCTGAGGGCCGACACCGGCCCGTTGGTGCCGTTTCTGGCCCCCTACCGCGGCCCCCACTGGCAGACGCCCGGCCTCTCCCCGGTGCAGTACCTGGCCGACCTGGGGGTGCTGGGGCCGAACCTGACCCTGGTCCACGCCGTGCAGGTGGACGAGCAGGACGTGCAAACCATCGCCCAAGCGGGCTGCTGGGTGGTCTCCTGCCCCCGCAGCAATGAAGGGCTCGAGTGCGGCGAGTTTCCCTGGAGCCGCTACCTCAAACACGGCGTCGAGGTGGCCCTCGGCACCGACTCGAGGGCCAGTTCTCCCGACCTCGACGTGCGCAACGAAGCCCTAAGGCTTTGGCAAAAAGTAGATCCCCGGGTGCTGGTGCGCGCCGCGACCCGAGGTGGCTACCGGGTGCTGGGGCTCGAGGCCCCAAGGCTCGTGCGGGGCACCCCGGCCTCCCGAATCCACATCTGGTGAGGCTCCCGGCGCTTGTTATAGAAAAGAGGGGGTGTGGGGGAGCTATAAAACCCATCCCCTTCAGGGGTGGGAGGAACTCGCAGACATGCCGCCGGGCCTCAGTGCCCGCGTATGCGGGGGTGCGGACCGCACCTTGACTCGGCGGCATGCTCGTTTGCGTTACATGGACTCCCCCACGTGCCCCGTAGGGGCACATAACAGGG
>PSML01000161.1:0-2230 GCA_040290145.1 Meiothermus sp.
GGGGTCTCGCGGGTTATGCTTGAGAAACTCCGTCCACAGCACGTAAGCCGTCGGAGCCATGCCCATCGGCATCCCAGGGTGCCCGCTCTTGGCCTGCTCCACCGCGTCTAGGGCCAGCATGCGCAAGGCGTTGATGGAGAGGGTTTCCCTGGAGGTCGTCGCGTCTGCTTTCACGGGTCTCCTTTCACACCTGAGCCTTGGTGCCAGTCTAGAGGGGGCCTAACCGGCAAACAACTTTCAATTACCTACTTTTACATAAGCAATATTTATAAACGTACAAGGTCGAAGGGAACCGAGCTCGAGCACAGAACCCCTACAAAAGCCGGTGCAGGGGAGGCTCACGTCTTGGTAAACCACCCCGCGCTGGGCTCGGCCAAGGAAGCGCCGGCGTTTGCGCCGAAAGTCAGCGAAGGGAAGGGGTGCCCGGGGTCACCTTTTACCCCGTAGGGACCCACGCGGCGGCTGCACCAGCCCGGCGGCCCCAGATGTCCAGGGAGTCCGATCATCCCCTCCCAAATGCTCGGCGATGAGGTGGTGATGGATTTTACGGGTTAGCCACCAGACCCCTGCCACCACCCCCGGAATGGCCAGCCCCGTCAGCAGTTCAGGCTGCACCGACAATCCCCCTTCTTTAGCCGCCTTGGCCAGGTAGTACAAAAGGCCCACGACATAGTACGAGATGGCCGCGATAGACAACCCTTCCACGGTGCGCTGGAGCTGAAACTGCAGCTCCTGGCCCCGCGTGAGTCTGGCCAGAAGCTGCTGGCTCTGCTGCTCCAGCGCAATATCGACGCGGGTACGCAAAAGACCACCGGCGCGCTCGATCCGCTGCGATAAAGCCTCCAGGCGCCCAGCGGTGTACTCCACGGTAGCCATGGCGGGGGCGAAACGACGCTGCAAAAACTCGCCGATGGTCTGGGTGCCGGAGATGGGGGTCTCGCGCAGTTCGGCCAACCGGGACGCTACGATACGCTGGTAGGCCGCGCTGGCAGCAAACCTGTAACCATACTGGGCTATGGCGTGCTCGACCTGGGCGGCCAGAGCCTTTAGCTCGTCCAGCAACTCCTGGTCGGAGCGGCTCGAGGCCTGCATCTCCTGTGTGATCATCGCCAGGGATTGCTCAGCCCCGCTCAGCATCTCGCGCAGCGATTTGGCCACCGGCCAACCCAGCAGGGCCATCATGCGGTAGGCCTCCAGCTCCAGCAGGCGTGCAGCGATGCGCCCTGCGCGGGTCTCCGTGGTGGCGGAAGGGGCCACCACCACTATGCGCTCAAAGCCATCTGGGCGCAACCGGAAGTCGGTAACCGCGCAGCTGTGTCCGTTGCGACCCAGCATCGAGGCCACCACCGGCTGACCACCAAACCATTCCTGGGCTTGCTGAAGGGGTCTAGAGGGAGGCTCCACCTCCCCTACCAGCATCAGCAACTCCACCGCCGAGATGGTGTGGCCGGGGATGTTCCTCAGCCAGAGGGGGTCTATGATCAGTCCACCCACGAGCCCCCCGTCTGGCCCAGCTTGGGGCAGGGATTGCACCAAGGTGTAACTGGTGAACTCGGTGTGCCTTTCCCACTTGAGGGTGCCCCCCGACAGGCGCAAGCGCAAAAATGTGCCCGCGAGCTGATCGAGCTGCAACTCTCCCTGGCCAGAGAGGCGGCGCAGATGCTCGAGCTCCCTCTCGCGCGAGATGCCCTGGTTGAGCACTGCGACCTGGAGCACCAACGCAGGCAGGCGGATACGCCCGGTAGGCCGGGCATGTAGCTCGTTGTGGAGTTCTTGCCGGAGGGCAGTATCGGGCGGCAACATATCTAACACTCTACGGTCCTCCGGCCAATCCTCCATCAGCTGTTTTTTGCCTGGGCCAAAGTGCCGGTTATGAGACGCAAGGCCACACGAGGGGCTCGCACGGGATACCCCGTAGCTCCGGCGGGATGGTGGTGCCGTACCCGTCGTCGTTGCCAGCCCGCACCAACACCACCCTGTGGCGGGACACGGTGGGTTTGGCCCTCGCGCGAGTGCAAAGAAAAAACCCCAGAACTTTCACCCTCGCCTCTACCCCGCCTTCCCAACCTGCTTTCTCTCCGGGGATCTAGCAGAAAGCCCGGTAAGCAAGCACTCTTTGAGCCGCACCCCTACCCGCTCCCGCGCCTCTCGCCAAGTGACGACTCCCCGTTCTTCAGAAACGAGGCTTCTCGGTTCTCACGGGACGGCCCACGCCGTGCCCATCCCCGAA
>PSML01000037.1:0-22442 GCA_040290145.1 Meiothermus sp.
CCGCCCCATCCAGGCCAACGTACGCCCCACCTCCTACCGCTTTGGCAATGGCTTGAACCCCGGGAGCCTTCCCGCCCCCACCGGGTGGACCTGAACCTTGAGCAACCGGTCCGCCCGAATCTGCCGCTTCCTTCCCCAGGATGGCGTTTACGGGCCGGCCACCGGGTTTGGGGGTGGGGATCAGGGCTTGGATGCGCCCCCTTGGGGGGACCGCCCACTCCTCATCGGTCAGGTCACTGGGGTGAGACCTCCTACCCTCTAGGTATAGCCAGCTTTTACCACAGCCGCATAACAAGGTCATTTCGTCCAAACCCCATCACTGCGGCCTACGGATGGGCTCGAGGAGCGACAGATGCCCCAGCGAGTCCACCTCCTTGCCATCCAGCAAAAACCGCACCCCCTGCACGTCGGGGAAGTCGAGCAGGGTGTAGGCCATGCCGTAGATGAGCATGGCCTCGCCCGCCGTGCCGAGCCCCAGGCGGCCGTAGGGGGCCGGGAGGTCCACGTAGGCCAGATTGTCCCGCAGAAAGACCGCAGGTACCGGCAGGCCCGGCGAGACCACCGGGTTGGCCCCTTGCACCTGAGGCCCCTTGAGCAACTCGGCCAGGGCCCGGTTATGGGGCTCCTGGTCAGCCCCGATCTCCACGGTGCGGGTCTCGATGACGAACTTCTCCCCGCCCGCGTCGGCGAAGTACAGGCGCAGGGCTTTGGGGCCGGGTTTGGCCTTTTGCTCCTCTGTGGGGAGGTTCACCGCGTTGCCCACGGTGGTGTTCCGGCTGGCCCAGAAAGCCCACAATCCCACCGCCAGGACCAAGACCCCCAACAAGTTCCACAAGCTCAAGATGCGGCGGATCACGGGTTGCCTCCCGGTTTGGGCGGGGGGTTGGTTCCGGGCTGGGCGAGGCCCAGGTACTTGAGGATGGCCCTCGCCACGGCCTGGGCCAGCTGCTGCCGGCCCTGGGGGGTGGAGACCGTCTCGAAGCCGAACTCGGCCAGCACCGCGGCCCCACCGTTTTGCGAGAGCACCAGGTAGTCTCCCCCACCCTGAGCGCTCACCACCCCTACCGAGGAGATCTCCTCACTCAGCAGCTTCACCAGACCAGCGCTCGAGCCCTCCGGTGAGACATAGCTAAGCAGCAGATCCTTGCGCGGCTGGGGCGTGTTGGGGAGCAGTTGGCGGCCCTGGCTGATGAACAACAGCTTGCCCTGGCTGGGATTGGTGTAGAGGTTCACCCGGTTGCCGGGGGCCACGTGCAGGCTCATCAACACCTGGGCGAAGGCCCCGGCCTTGGCCCGGTCCTCGAGGGAGAGGGTCTGGTCGCCCTGCCGGGTGAGGCTCACCCGGATCCCGCTCGAGGCCAGCAGGGTGCGCAAGGCTTGGGCCAGGTTGAGGGTCAGGTCCTTCTCCCGAACTCCCGACTGGATCACCCCGGCGTCGGCTCCGCCGTGGCCGGGGTCGATCACCACCAGGGGAATCCTCGAGCCCTGGGGACTGCCCCGCTCTACCACCACCTGGCGGGGCAGGAAGTAAAGCCGGGCCGGGCCGCTGCCGGGCAGGCCGACCTCGAGGCCATAGGGGGTCGAGCTGAGCGTCACCCCCTCGGCCTCCCCACCGGTCACGCCCACCAAGCCCACGCGGTCATCCCCCAAGAGCCGGGCCGGCACATCTCGATCGAGCCGCAGGGTGATGCGCTCGACTCCCTCGGTCTGGGTTAGCGCAACGCCCAGGAGCCGGGCGGGTTTGAGCCCCACCACCACCTCGCGACCCCGCAGCTCGTAGAACAGATCGAGGGTGCGGACCAGCTGGGGCAACGGAACCCAGACCCCCCCCAAGCGCCGCCAGGCCCCCCCGCTACCCACCGCCTGGGCTTCATCCGGGTAGATGACAAAGCTGGCCACCCGGCTCCCCGTGCTCAAGCTGAGGCGGCCCCCGTCCTCTAGATAACCAAGCCCCAGGGCCTTGGCCAGTTGAGGGGCGGAGGCATAGGGCACGCCGGCGTCCGCTGGGTAAGCCACGTAGCTCTCCAGGCCGCCCAGCGCCGCCGGTCGGGTTTGCAGCGGCGGGGAGGTCTGGGCCAGCCCGATGGCCAGTAGGCCGACCAGCGCCCCGCCCAAGCCCCATCTGGGAATCCGTATCTGCATCGTCTGGTATCCTAAGCCAGTCCTGCGTGAGGTTGTCAAAGCGGCGGCGGCCCCAACCCAACTACCCGTCTTCCAGGGCCCGCTGCACGGCGCGTTTTTTGTCGTCGGCCTTCTTCTGGTAGGCCCGCTTTCCCCGGGCTAGCCCCAGCATCAGCTTGGCATAGCCCCGGTCGTTGAAGTAGATCTTGAGGGGAACCAAGGTGAGCCCCTTCTGCTCGACCCTCGAGCGCAGCTTATCGAGCTCGTGCCGGTGCAGGAGTAGCTTGCGCAGCCGCCGTGGATCGTGGTTGGTGTATGAGCCCTTCTCGTAAGGGGCGATGTAGAGGTTCTCCAGGAAGAGTTCGTCCCCCTCGAAGCGGGCGAAGCTGCCGGTGAAGTCCACCTGTCCGGCCCGTAGCGATTTGACCTCGGTCCCCTGCAGCAGCAGGCCGGCCTCGTAGGTCTCGAGGATCTCATAGTCATGCCGCGCCCGGCGGTTTTCCATCGAAGCCATCTCGTTCCCCAAAAGTCCATCCGTGCCCGGCCCAGCGATTTCAGCACGGCATCGCCCATTCTAAGGCAAAGGTCGGATCATCTGAGGTCAGGGGTGCAAGTGAATAGATTCACGATAAATCCAGCTCGTGAAATATATAGCTGGTGGACCTGCCCCCCCACATCCACCCGGACCCCTGCCCTTGAGCTTTGCCGAGCCAGGCTTAGACTAGACCTCATGCGCCGGACGCATTACTGTGGCAAGGTCAATGAAGGACTGGTGGGGCAAACCGTGACCCTGGCGGGCTGGATCAACCGCCGACGCGACCTCGGCGGGCTGATCTTTATCGACCTGCGCGACCGCGAGGGCTTGGTGCAGGTAGTGGTCGGCCCGGATAGCCCGGCCTTCGCCGAGGCCGACCGGGTGCGCAGCGAGTGGGTGGTGCGGGTGGAGGGGGAGGTCCGCCCAAGGCCAGCCGAACAGATCAATCCCCGGATTGGATCCGGTAAGGTCGAGGTGGTGGCCTCTACCTTAGAGGTGCTTTCCGAAGCCCGTACCCTCCCCTTCCAGGTGGACGCGGGCTGGCGCGGGGAGCAAGACCAGAGCGTGAGCGAAGAGGTGCGGCTGAGGAACCGGGTGGTCGATCTGCGGCGCAAGCGGCTGCACGACAACCTGCGGCTGCGCCACCGGGTGATCGCGGCCATCCACCGCTTCCTCGACCGGGAGGGCTTTACGGGCATAGAGACCCCCTACCTGACCCGCAGCACCCCGGAGGGGGCCCGCGACTTCCTGGTGCCCTCCCGGCTTGCCCCCGGCCACTTCTACGCCCTGCCCCAATCCCCGCAGCTTTTCAAACAGATGCTGATGGTAGCCGGCTACGACCGCTACTTCCAGATCGCTCGCTGCTTCCGCGACGAGGACCTGCGGGCGGACCGCCAGCCGGACTTCACCCAGCTCGACCTGGAGATGTCCTTTGTGAGTCAAGAGGACATCCTCGAGCTCAACGAGCGGCTGGCCGCCTACGTGCTGAAGGAGACGCTGGGCCTCGAGCTCCCTCTGCCCTTCCCCCGGCTGACCTACGCCGAGGCCATGAACCGCTACGGCTCGGACAAGCCGGACTTGAGATTCGGCCTCGAGTTGGGCGACGTGACCGCGCTCTTTGGGGGTGGGGAGTTCCGCGCTTTTGCCGGGGCCGAGGCGGTGAAGTGCCTGGTCGCCCCGGCCTCGCTCTCGCGCCGGGAGATCGAGGAGCTGGAAGCGGTGGCAAAGTCTAGGGGGGCGGCGGGGCTGGCCTGGGCCAAGCGGGAGCAGGGGGCCTTTAGCGGGGGCATCGCCAAGTTCATCCCGGCGGGCTTGCTCGAGCGAGTCCGGGTGGAAGAGGGCCAGACCCTCCTCCTGGTGGCCGGGCCCTGGCGCAAGGCGGTGGAGAGCCTGGGGGCGGTACGGCTCGAGCTGGGCAGGCGGCTGGGCCTGATCGAGCCGGGGTACCGCTTCTTGTGGGTGGTGGACTTCCCCCTTCTCGAGTGGGACGGGGAGGACGAGCGCTGGACCTACATGCACCACCCCTTTACCAGCCCCCACCTCGACGACTTGCCGCTTTTGGAAAGCGACCCCGGAAGGGTGCGGGCCCTGGCCTATGACCTCGTCTTCAACGGCAGCGAGGTCGGGGGCGGCTCGATCCGCATCCACCGCCGCGACCTGCAAGAGCGGATGTTCACCCTCTTGGGGATCGGCCCCGAGGAGGCCCAGGAGAAGTTCGGCTTCCTGCTCGAGGCCCTCTCCTACGGGGCTCCGCCCCACGGGGGGATCGCCTGGGGCCTGGACCGCTTCATCGCCAACCTGGCCGGGGAGGAGTCCATCCGCGAGGTGATCGCTTTCCCCAAAAACAAGGAAGGGCGCGAGACCCTCACCGGGGCTCCCAGCCGGGTCAGCCCGGCCCAGCTCGCTGAGTTGGGCCTCGCGGTGAGGCCCACGGAGTAGGCTTAGGGTATGGTTTGGCTTCACGATTCAGCTATGCGGCATGGCCTTTTGCGTCTGGCGTTTTGCGTGCGGCAGGGGTTCCATGGCTAAATCCCGACTCCCCTATCTGTTGGTGGACGCCTTCACCGACACCCCCGGCGGGGGTAACCGGGTAGCGCTGGTGCTGGACGCGCGGGGGATGTCCTCAGAGGAGATGCACCAGATCGCCCAGCGGCTGGGGTACCCGCAGGCGGCCTTCGTCACCGACTGGCTGGGTGGGAGCTACTCGGTGCGGTTTTTCACCCCCAGCGGCGAGGTGGAGTTTGCCGGTCACGCCGCTATCGCTCTGGCCTTGACCCTGGTGCGGCAGGGGATGGCCCGGGAGGGGGAGACCCGGCTGTTCTTGCGCACCCCGGTGGAAACCTTGCCGGTGGAGATCGAGTATGAGGCCGGGGCACCGGTCAAGGCGATCCTGCGCGGACCGTCGCCGCGCTTCCGCGACCCGCCGCAGTGGAAGCACATCCAGGAGGTGATGGAGGTGTTGGGGGTGGGGGACCGCTACCTACACCGGGGGTTGCCTTACGGGGTGGCCTTTACCGGGCTGTGGTCGCTCTTTTTGCCCTTCGTGGCCCCAGGATTGGTGGACGAGGTGGAACCGGAGATGGAGCGGCTGGGGGAGTTCTGCGCCCGGCTCGAGATCTCCACCCTCCACGCTTACGCCCCCCTGGGACCCCGCACCTTCTACGCCCGCGACTTCGCCCCCCTGTTGGGCATCCCCGAGGATCCCGTGACGGGCTCGGCCAACGCTGCCCTGGGAGCCCTGCTGGCCCGGGCCGGGGTGGTACCCCGGCGCGAGGAGGCGGTGGACCTCACCGTGCTCCAGGGGCACCGGATGGGGATGCCGGGCACGGTCGAGGTGCGGGTGGAGTTCAGCCCGGGGGGCGAGCCCTATCGGGTGTTCATCGGGGGGAAAGCCGTACAGGCCGAGAGCGGTGGGCTCGAGCCCTAAAGCCCTGACCATCCGGGGATAGAATGGCCCACGTGAGCGGGCTGGTGTTGATTGACGTAGACGGAACCTTGTATGGACCCCTGGGGGTTCCCGATTGCGCCTGGGCGGCTGCCGAGCAGGCCCGCCGGGCGGGGCTGCACCTGGCGGTGTGTACCGGGCGGCCCGGGCGGGGCTTCGCCCTCGAGTACGCCTGGCGGCTGGATCCAAAGGGCCTGCACATCTTCGAGTCGGGGGCGGTGGTGGTCGGGGGGGAGGGTCGGCTCGAGCGGGTCTGCCCCCTTCCCGGCGAGGCTTACCAAAGGCTGCTGGGGCTATCCCGCCAGCACCAGCTGCCCTTCGAGGTCTACACCGCCGAGGGGGGCTTCTACCGCGAGAGCCTTCACCCCGACCTGCTGGCCCACGAGCGGATGCTGGGCTTCTTGGCGGAGGTACGCGAGCTAGATGAGATCCCCGGCCAGGTCGTCCGGGTACAGTACGTGACCCGCGGCGGCTGGGATAGGGTACGCCAGGCGGTGCTCGAGCTGGCGGGGGTCGAGTTGCACGAGGCCACCAGCCCAGGGATGCCCGGGGTGGGCTTCAACTCGGTGACGGCAAGGGGGGTCTCCAAGCTTTCGGCGGCGGGTTGGGTGGCCGAGCGCTACGGCCTCACCCTGGCCCAGACCGCCATGGTGGGGGACGGTGAGAACGACCTCGAGCTGATCCGCCGGGCGGGGCTGGGGATCGCCATGGGCAACTCCCCCGCCGCGGTCAAGGCCGCCGCGCGGTATGTGGTGCCACCCGTGGAGGAATGTGGTCTGGCCGAGGCCCTGCGCTGGGTGATGGAGCAAAACCGCGCAGCCACCCCTTCCCATGAGTGATTATTTTCACGATAATTCAGATCGTGAAGAAATTATGCTAAGGAGGGTCCGGTGATCCAGCTCGTCGCCCTCGACCTCGACGGAACCCTTTACGCAGGGCCCCGGCTGGGGGTCCCAGAGAGCGCCTGGGCCGCCATCGAGCGGGGCAAAGGCCACGGGCTGCGCTTTGCGGTCTGCACTGGGCGGCCCCAGGGCGGCTATGGGCTGGAGTGGGCCCGGCGGATGGAGCCGCAGGGGGCCCACGTCTTCAACGACGGGGCCTCGATCTGCGACGCTCGGGGGCGGCCCCTGCACTACGAGGCTCTGCCCAACCTCGAGCAAATCGTGGCCCTGGCCCGCAAGCACCGGATCACCTTCGACGTGCTGACCGAGACCGGCGGGCGCTACTACGAGGCCCGCCTGATCCCGCCGGGCCTCGAGGAGCACGTGGCGATGGTGGGGGTGCTGGCCCGGCCCGCGCTGATGGAACGATTCTTTGCCCCACACGGAGGGGCGGGCGAGACCGTGGTGCGGAGTTGGTGGGTGGCCGCCGACCCCACCGACTGGGAGGTCGCCAAGCCGGACCTCGAGGCCGTCCCCGAGATCGACATCGCCGAGTACCTCTCCCCCCGCGAGGCCATCGTGGGGATCATCCGCAAGGGGGTTTCCAAGGCCACCGGGCTTTCTTGGCTGGCCCGCCACTACGGGCTGGACCTCTCGGAAATCGCCATGATCGGCGACTCCGACAACGACGTGACCGCCCTGCGCCAGGCCGGATTGGGGATCGCCATGGGCAACGCTGTGGAGCCGGTTAAGGCGGTAGCCCACCATATCGTGGGCCACGTCCGCGAGGGCGGTTTCGCTCAGGCCATCGAGCACATCCTGGAGTACAGCCATGCCGCTCGCTGAGGCCCCCACAGGAGGGCATCTGCGATAGACTCTTGAAGGTATGCGACGGGTTTTTATCGAGGAGATCGGACAGTACGAAGGTCAGGAGATCCTGATTCGCGGTTGGGTCACGGGCCGCCGCAGCAAGGGCAAGATCCACTTCCTCACCCTCCGCGACGGAACCGGCTTCCTCCAGGCCACGGTGTTCAAAGGGGAACTCCCCGATGAAGAGTTCGAGCAGGCCGACCACCTCCCCCAGGAGGCGGCCCTCGAGGTCACCGGCCTGGTGCGGGCCGACCCCCGCGCCCCCGGCGGCTTTGAGCTGGGTGTGAAGGGCCTCAAGGTGATCAGCCGGCCCCGCCGGGAGTACCCCATCACCCCCAAGGAGCACGGGGTGGACTTCCTGATGGACCACCGCCACCTCTATCTGCGCCACCGCCGCCCCTGGGCGGTCCTGCGGGTGCGCGACGAGCTCGAGCGGGCCATCCACGACTTCTTCGGGGAGCGGGGGTTCGTGCGCCTGGACTCCCCCATCCTCACCCCCAACGCCGTGGAGGGCACCACCGACCTCTTCGAGGTGGACCTCTTCGACGGGGAGAAGGCCTACCTCTCGCAGTCCGGCCAGCTCTACGCCGAGGCTGGGGCCATGGCCTTCGGCAAGGTCTACACCTTCGGCCCCACCTTCCGCGCCGAGCGAAGCAAGACCCGCCGCCACCTGCTGGAGTTCTGGATGATCGAGCCCGAGGTGGCCTTCATGACCCACCAGGAGAACATGGGGCTCCAGGAGGAACTGGTGGCCTACCTGGTGGGGCGGGTGCTGGAGGAGAAGGGGCTCGAGCTCGAGCTGCTCGAGCGGGACCCCCGCGCGCTGGAGGCCTCCGCCCAGGGCAACTACCCGCGCATCACCTACACCCAGGCGGTGGAGATGGTCAACCAGATCGCCCGGGAAAACCCCCACCTGGGGCTCGAGCCGATGCGCTGGGGCGACGACTTCGGCGCCCCCCACGAGGCCGCCCTGACCAGCCGCTTCGACCGCCCGGTCTTCGTGGAGAAGTACCCGGCGGCGGTGAAGGCCTTTTACATGCAGCCCGACCCGGAAGACCCGCGCCTGGTCCTGAACGCCGACCTCCTGGCCCCCGAGGGGGTGGGCGAGATCATCGGCGGCAGCCAGCGCATCCACGACCCCGAGCTATTGCTGCGGAAGATCCGCGAGCACGGCCTGAGCGAGGAGGTCTTCGACTGGTACATGGACCTGCGCCTCTTCGGCACGGTGCCCCACTCGGGCTTCGGGATCGGCCTCGAGCGCACCGTGCGCTGGATCTGCGGCATCGAGCACATCCGCGAGGCCATCCCCTTCCCCCGGATGTACACCCGCATGCGGCCTTAGCCAGAGCCTTGTCCCACCAACAGGAGGACGGATGAAGCTGAGCAGTTACGCGGTAGGGAGTTGGTATCCGGCGGGCGAGGACGGAACCCTGGTTAACGACGCGGTCTACGGGCAGCCCGTGGCCCTGGTGAGCAGCGCCGGGCTGGACTTCGGGGCGATGGCCCGCTACGCCCGCGAGGTGGGCGGACCCAACCTGCGCCGCCATACCTTCCACGAGCGAGCCGCCATGCTGCGGGCCATGGCCCTCTACCTGACCGAGCGCAAGGAGCAGTTCTACCTGCTTTCCCACAAGACCGGGGCCACCCGCCGCGACAACTTCATCGACATCGACGGGGGGATCGGGACGTTCTTCAGCTACTCCAGCCTCGCCCGCCGCGAGCTGCCCAACGAGAAGTTCCTGGTCGAGGACGACGTGCAGATGCTCTCCAAGGCCGGGACCTTCCTGGGGCGGCACCTCCTGGTGCCCAAGGAGGGGGTGGCGGTGCACATCAACGCCTTCAACTTCCCGGTCTGGGGGATGCTCGAGAAGCTGGCCCCGGGCCTCATCGCGGGGGTTCCGGCCATCGTCAAACCGGCCACCCCGACCGCTTATCTTACCGAAGCCGTTTTCCGGGCCATGATCGAGTCGGGGATCCTGCCCGAGGGAGCCATCCAGCTCATCTGCGGCGGAATCGGCGACCTCTTCGACCACCTGGGCGAGCAGGACCTGGTGACCTTCACCGGCTCGGCCTCCACCGGGCGCAAGCTCAAGACCCACCCCAACCTGGTGGCCCGCAACGTGCCCTTCAACCTGGAGGCGGACTCCTTGAACTGCGCGATCCTGGGGAAGACGGTCGAGCCCGGCGACCCCGAGTTCGAGCTGTTCGTGCGCGAGGTGGCCAACGAGATGACCGCCAAGGCCGGGCAGAAGTGCACCGCCATCCGGCGGGTGATCGTGCCCGCCGACAAGGTGGAGGCGGTGCTGGAAGCCCTCAAGGCCCGGCTCGGCGAGGTCACGCTGGGCGACCCCAGCCGCGAGGACGTACAGATGGGGCCTTTGGTGGGGGCCAGCCAGCGGGCCGACGTGAAGGCGGTGGTGGAGCAGCTCTGCGAGGGCTGCGAGCTGGTGCTCGGCGGCGAAAAGACCGAGCTGCTGGGCGGGGACTGGGAGCGGGGCGGCTTTATGGCCCCGACCCTCCTCTACTGCGACCGGCCCTGGCAGGTGGAGGGGCCACACGACCTCGAGCCCTTCGGCCCGGTCGCCACGGTGATGCCCTACACCGACCTCGACGAAGCCGTCCTGCTGGCCAAGCGGGGGCGAGGGAGCTTGGTAGCCTCCCTCGTGACCTACCACAAAGCCGAGGCCCGCACGCTCTTCTTCGGCCTGGCGGCCTACCACGGACGGGTGTTGGTCCTCAACCGCGAGGACGCCCGGGAGTCCACCGGCCACGGCTCTCCCCTGCCCCAACTGATCCACGGTGGGCCGGGGCGGGCCGGGGCGGGCGAGGAGATGGGCGGAGTGCGGGGGATCAAGCACTACATGCAGCGCACGGCCGTACAGGCCGACCCCACCACCCTGATGTGGCTCAGCGGCGAATACGTGAAGGGCGCCCAGGTCAGCGAGGACGTGGTTCACCCCTTCCGCAAGTACTTCGAGGACCTCCCGATCGGCGAGAGCTTCCTCACCCACCGCCGCACCGTCACCGAGGCCGATATCGTGAACTTCGCCAACGTCACCGGCGACCACTTCTATGCCCACGTGGACGAGATCGGGGCCAGGGAATCGATCTTCGGGCGGCGGGTGGCCCACGGCTACTTCCTGATCTCGGCGGCGGCGGGGCTCTTCGTGAGCCCGGCCCCGGGGCCGGTGCTGGCCAACTATGGCCTCGAGTCCCTCCGCTTCATCGAGCCGGTGGGGATCGGCGATACCATCCAGGCCCGGCTCACCGTGAAGCGCAAGAACGCCAGGGAAAACAAACCCGGTGAGCGGCCCGCTGGGGTGGTGGCCTGGGACGTGGAGATCACCAACCAGGAGGGTAAGGCGGTGGCGTTGTACACCATCCTGACCTTGGTGGAGCGGCGACCCAACCCGGCTTGACGTTTGGTATACCAAACTTTATACTCTTCTCAATGCGCGGCGTCCTGCACCTCCTAGGCCCTCGAACTCCGCGGGCCTGATCGCGTCGTGACCCCAAGCCCCCGGAGCCTCTTCCCTCCGGGGTTTTTGCCGCGAAGACCTATAGAAGGGGGACCCATGGGAAAAAGCCTGTACCAAAAAGTCTGGGAAGCCCACACGGTAAGAACCCTGCCCAACGGACAGACCCAGCTCTTCATCGACACCCACCTGATCCACGAGGTAACCTCTCCCCAGGCCTTCGGCATGCTCAAGGACCTCGGGCTCAGGGTCCGCTTCCCCGAGCGCACCTTCGCCACCGTGGACCACATCGTGCCCACCCACAGCCTGCTCGAGCCCTTCGCCGACCCCCAGGCCGACGAGATGATCCGGAAGCTGCGGGAGAACGTGCGCGAGCACGGCATCACCTTCTTCGACGTCTCCAGCGGCCAGCAGGGCATCGTGCACGTGATCGGGCCGGAGCAGGGCATCACCCAGCCGGGCATGACCATCGCCTGCGGCGACTCCCACACCTCGACCCACGGGGCCTTCGGGGCCATCGCCTTCGGCATCGGCACCACCCAGGTGCGCGACGTGCTGGCCACCCAGACCCTGGCCATGGGCCAGCTCAAGGTGCGGCGCATCAACGTCGAGGGGAGGCTGCGGCCCGGGGTCTACGCCAAGGACGTGATCCTGCACATCATCCGGGTGCTGGGCGTCAACGGGGGGCTGGGCTACGCCTACGAGTACGGCGGCAGCGTCTTCGACAAGTTCAGCATGGAAGAGCGCATGACCGTCTGCAACATGAGCATCGAGGGCGGGGCCCGCTGCGGCTACGTCAACCCCGACCAGACCACCTTCGACTACCTCAAAGGCCGCCCCTACGCCCCCAAGGGGGCCGAGTGGGAGCGGGCGGTGGAGCGCTGGAAGGCCCTGGCCTCTGACCCGGACGCCCATTACGACGACGTGGTGAACCTCCGCGCCGAGGACATCGCCCCCACCGTGACCTGGGGCATCAACCCGGGGCAGGGCTGCGCCATCACCGACCGCGTACCCGACCCCGCCCACTACCCCGAGGCCGAGCGGGCCGGGCTCGAGGAGGCCCTGGCCCACATGAAGCTGCGGCCCGGCCAGCCCATCAAGGGCGTGAAGGTGGACGTGGCCTTCCTGGGGAGCTGCACCAACGGCCGCATCTCCGACTTCCGCGAGGTGGCCAAGTACCTCCAGGGCCGCAAGGTGGCCAAGGGCGTGCGGGCCATCGCCGTGCCGGGCTCGCAGGCGGTGGCCCGGCAGTGCGAGGAGGAGGGCATCGCCGAGGTCTTCCGCGAGGCCGGCTTCGAGTGGCGCGGCGCGGGCTGCTCGATGTGCCTGGCCATGAACCCGGACAAGCTGGTGGGCGAGGAGCTGTGCGCCTCCTCCTCCAACCGCAACTTCAAGGGGCGGCAGGGCTCGGCCACCGGTCGCACGGTGCTGATGAGCCCGGTGATGGTGGCGGCGGCCGCGGTGACCGGGGCGATCAGCGACGCGCGCGAGGTGTTCGGCGTGGGGGAGTTGGTGGGGGCCTAGGGCTACCCTAGCGCCATGGTCGTGGAGGGCCCGATGCGCGAGTGGGGTTCTTCAGCCCGACGCCGCCGGTGGGGGGCATGGCGGGGGCTCGAGGTCGGTCGGGGGAGCCGCGCGGCCCTACCCACGCGGCGCGATGCTGAAGCTGGCGTAGATGAGGTGCTGGGTTGAGGTCGCCCACTGTGCGCATTGTCGGGGGCATCGGTCTGGTGCTCCTGGGCGTGGTGATCGCCGGTTTTGCCATCGCCCTCTCGGGCTTCGCCGGGCGGACCGTACCGCCCCAAGGCTACCTGATCCTGGGCGGCGGTCTGGCCCTCTCGGGCTTGACCATCACCGCAGGCATTGTGGTTTTGATGAGCGTGTTCAAAGAATAGGAGGAGAAGTGGCCCTCGAGAAGATCCAACAAGTCACCGGACGTGCCGTGCACGTCCCCGGCAACGACATCGACACCGACCGCATCACCCCGGCGCGCTACCTGAAGGTCGTCACCTTCGACGGGCTGGGCGAGGCGCTGTTCTACGACGAGCGGTTCAACCCGGACGGCTCGCCCAAGCCCCACCCGCTCAACGACCCCCGCTTCAAGGGGGCCTCGATCCTGCTGGTGGGGGCCAACTTCGGCTGCGGCTCCTCCCGCGAGCACTCCCCCCAGGCCATCTACCGCGCCGGCTTCCGCGCCCTCATCGGGGAGAGCTTCGCGGAGATCTTCTTCGGCAACTCCACCGCGCTGTCCATGCCCTGCGTGAGCGCGAGCAAAGCCGACATCGAGGCCCTGGCCGCGGCGGTGGAGCAGGACCCAGCCCTCGAGGTCACCGTGGACTTAGAGCGGCTGGAGGTGCGCTACGCTGAGCGGTCCTTCCGGGTAAGCCTGCCCGAGAGCGCCCAGAAGGCCCTGGTCTCGGGTCGCTGGGACCCCATCGCCGACTTGCTCGAGGCGGGGGAGCTGCTCGAGCAGGCCTCGGCCCGGCTGCCCAAAGCGGTGAAGCAATAGCCGCCGTACGCCTTTGTTTTTGAGGTCAGACGTACCGCGTACGGCGCTCGACAGAGAGGAAACCATGCCCAAGATCGCCCTCCTTCCCGGTGACGGCATCGGCCCCGAGGTGACCGCTGCCGCCACAGACGTGCTCCAAGCGGCAGATGAAGCGTTCGGCCTGGGGCTCGAGTTCGAGACCTTCCCCTTCGGCGGGAACGCGATTGATTCCCACGGCGAACCCTTCCCCGAGGAGACCGCGCGGGGCTGCCTCGAGGCCGACGCCATCCTGCTGGGGGCCATCGGCGGGCCCAAATGGGACGGCGTGCCCCGCCACCTGCGGGCCGAGACCGGCTTGCTGGCCCTGCGCAAGGCCCACGGGCTCTATGCCAACCTGCGCCCGGCCAAGGTGCTGCCGGGCCTCGAGGGTCTCTCCCCCCTCAAGCCCGAGATCGCCCGCGGGGTGGACGTGCTGGTGATCCGGGAGCTCACCGGGGGCATCTACTTCGGCACCCCCCGCGGGATGAACCAAGAGGAGGGCTGGAACACCGAACGCTACTCCCGCCCCGAGGTCTTTCGCATCGCCCGGGTGGCCTTCGAGGCGGCCCGCAAGCGGCGCGGGCGGGTGTGCAGCGTGGACAAGGCCAACGTCCTCGAGGTCGGCGAGTTCTGGCGCAAGGTGGTGGAGGAGGCGCACCGGGACTACCCTGAGGTCGCGCTCGAGCACCAGTACGTGGACGCCATGGCCATGCACCTCGTCACCAGGCCGGGACATTTCGACGTGGTGGTGACGGGCAACATCTTCGGCGATATCCTCTCCGATTTGGCCTCGGTGCTGCCGGGCTCGCTGGGCCTCTTGCCCTCGGCCAGCCTGGGGGAGAAGACCCCCCTCTTCGAGCCGGTGCACGGCTCGGCCCCGGACATCGCGGGCCAGGGCATCGCCAACCCCACCGCGGCCATCCTCTCCGCGGCCATGCTCCTCACCCACGCCCTCTCCCGCCCCGAGGTGGCCCGCGTGGTCGAGGAGGCCGTGACCCAGGCGCTCTCGACGAACCCCACCCCCGACCTCGGCGGCAAGGCCAGCACCGCCGAGTTCACCCGGCAAGTAGCCCAAGCCGTGCAGCGGGCGGCAGGGTCGAATGTCGGATGACCCTGGACTTCTCCCGCCAGATTGCCGTATACCCTAGGCTATGAAGCTCAAGGGGCAGACCTTTATCATCACCGGAGGGAGTCGAGGGATTGGTGAGGCCCTGGCCATGGAGTTCGCCCGGGCCGGGGCCAACGTGGTGCTGGGGGCGCGCAACAAGGCAGCGCTCGAGGCGGTGCGCGAGGCGGTGAAAGAACTTGGGGTGCAGGCCGTGGCGGTGGCGGGGAGCGCCGCGGACGACGGGGTAGCCCAGCAGCTCGTGAAGGCCGCCAAGGTCATCGGGAACTTCGCCGGGTTTGTCCACAACGCCGGGATCCTCAATGCGGGCCCTTTGGTGGTCGAGCTACCCGAGACCCAGTATGACCAGATCCTCGAGTCCAACCTCAAAGGTGGCTACCAGCTGGCCCGTTACAGCTATCCCAACCTGCAGCGGCAGGGGGGAGTCGCGGTATTCTTAGGCTCGGGAGCCGCCCAGCACAACATCCCCGGTATGGGGATCTACGGCGCGGCCAAAGCCGCCGAGGAGTACCTGGCCCGACAACTGGCGCTCGAGGTCCCCGAGGTGACCTGCTTCATCTACCGCCCCGGCATCGTCGAGACCGACATGCAGCGCCAGCTCCGCGAGGCCGAAGGGGGTGGGGCCAGCGCCTTGCGCCCACTCTTCCAGGGCTACAAAGCCCAAGGCCGGGTGCTCTCCCCCCAGCAGTCGGCCCGTGCCCTGGTGCGCATCCTGGAGGGCGACCCGCGCAGGTTCCACGGCCAGATAGCCACGTACAACGACGCCTAAAATGGGGCGTGAAGGACCCACCGGAGGTGCAACCCATGCGCTCTGATCTGATCAAACAAGGCCCCCAGCAGGCCCCGGCCCGCGCGATGTTGCGGGCGGTGGGCGTCGGCGACGAGGACTTCCAGATCCCCTGGGTAGGGATCGTCAACACCTGGACCGAGGGGATGCCCTGCAACTTCCACCTGCGCGATCTGGCCGAGGGCCTCAAGGAGGGGGCCAAGGAGGCCGGGCTGCACGCTTTCGAGTTCGGGGCCCCGGCCATCTCCGACGGGATCAGCATGGGCACGCCGGGGATGCGGGCGAGCCTCATCAGCCGCGAGGTGATCGCCGACTCCATCGAACTCATCGCCCAAGGCTACCTCTATGACGGGATGGTGGCGCTGGTGGCCTGCGACAAGACCAACCCGGGCGGGGCCATGGGGGTCATCCGCGCCGATGTGCCGAGCCTGGTGCTCTACGGTGGCTCCATCGCTCCGGGCCGGCTAGGAGGCAAGAACCTCACCGTGGTCTCGGTGTTCGAGGCGGTGGGCCAGCACGCCGCGGGCCAGATCAGCCACGCGCAGCTCGCCGAGATCGAGCGCGCCGCCATCCCCGGCCCCGGGGCCTGCGGTGGGCAGTACACCGCCAACACCATGAGCCTGGTGCTCGAGGTGATGGGCTTCTCCCCGGTCGGCTACAACGCCATCCCGGCCATCGCCCCGGAAAAGAAAATCGCCGGGCGGAGGGCCATGCACATTCTGGCCGACGCCATCCGGGAGAATCGCACCCCCAAGAGCTTCCTCACCCGGCAGTCCTTCGTCAACGCGATCGCTGCGGTAGCCGCCACGGGCGGCTCGACCAACGCGGTCTTGCACCTCCTGGCGATCGCCCACGAGGCGGGGATCAAGCTCGAGCTCGAGGACTTCGACCGCATCTCGCGCCGCACCCCGGTCATCGCCGACATGCGCCCCTGGGGCACCTACACCGCCTGGGAGCTATGGGAGGCGGGGGGCATCCCGCTCATCATCCGTCGCCTGATCGAAGGGGAGATGATCGACGGAAGCCAGCGGACCGTCACCGGCAAGACCCTCTGGGAAGAGGTCAAGGACGCCGCCGAGACGCCGGGGCAGCAGGTGGTGGTCCCGCGGGAGAGAGCCTTCAAGCCCGAGGGTGGTCTGCGCGTGCTGCACGGCTCCTTAGCCCCCGAAGGGGCCGTCTTGAAGCTCGCCGGCACCGAGCGCAAGCAGTTCCGCGGCCCGGCCCGGGTCTATGACGGCGAGCAGAAGGCCATGAAAGCGGTGCTGGAGAGGCAGATCCGGCCCGGCGACGTGGTGGTGATCCGCTACGAAGGCCCCAAGGGAGCCCCCGGGATGCCCGAGATGCTCTCGGTGACGAGCGCCCTGGTGGGCGAAGGGCTGGGCCCGGAGGTGGCCTTGGTCACCGACGGGCGCTTCTCCGGCGGAACCAAGGGCCTGATGATCGGGCATGTCGCGCCGGAGGCCCAGGTGGGCGGACCCATCGCCCTGGTGGAGGAAGGGGACCTCATCTCGATCGACTGCGACGCAGGGCGGCTCGAGCTGGAGGTCGCCCCCGAAGTCCTGGAAGGGCGCAGGGCCAAGTGGCAGGCCCCCGAACCGCACTACAAGGGCGGCCTGTTCGCGCGGTACGCCAAGCTGGTCAGCAGTGCCAAGCACGGGGCGGTTTTGGCGGGCTCAGATTAGCCGCGTCAGGCCGACTGGGGTGGGGCTTCGGCGGGGAGGGGCTCGAGGTACACCCCGGCGATCTTCCAGCTGCGGTCTGGCTGGCGCTCCATCACGTAGTAAGCCCGGTAGCGAATCCCCTCCTGGTCGGTGACGGTGAGTACCTGGGTGGGCGCACCCTGGATGACCCCCAGGGCGGTGAACTCCACCCTAGCCGGGCGATAAAGGGGCCGGTAGCTCTGCTTGACCATCTGGAGAAAGCGCTCCGGCGTCTGGAATACCTGGCGTATACCCGGTGCGGCAAAGGAGAAGGCCAGCACCGCATCGTCTTTCTGGAAAGCCGCCAGTTGGGCCTCGATCACCGCGCGGATCTCCGCCTGCTGCTGAGCCGGGAGGTCCGTCGCCCGCTGGGCCAACCCCAAGCCCGCTACCAGCAACCCCAGCATGATCCCGATGGGCCGAAGCATACCTCAGGATGCGCCTCGAGCCCGGTTGGTTCCGTCGCCCGTCCTACGTTTGAATTCGCGACCTGGTCTACCCTAAGGCTTCAGGAAGTCCAGGGTGGCCCGGGTCAGCAGCTCCACCGCCAGCGGCAAGGCCTGCTCGTCGGCGATGTCGAAGCCGGGGTGGTGGTGGGGCTTGTCCTTGCCCGTGGCGGGGTCCCCGGCCCCCACCCAGAAGTACACCCCCGGAGCCCGGTTCAGGAACTCGGCCATGTCGTCGCCGCCCATCACCGGGGGGGTCTCGAGCACCCGCGCTGTCCCCACCACTTCAGTGGCCAACGCCCGGAAACGCTCGGTCAGCTCGGGGTCGTTGACCACCGCAGGTGAGCCGTCCCGCCAACGGATCTCGGCGCTTGCGCCCATGGCCACGGCGATGCCTCGAGCGAGTTCCTCGATCCGGCGCACCAGCTTGGCCCGCAACCCGCTGTCGAAGGTGCGCAACGTGCCCTTGAGTTCGGCGGTCTCGGGGATGATGTTGTGCGCCCCGTCCCCTGCCGTCACGGTGGCGATGGTAATGACCGAGGCATTGACCGGGTCGGTCTCGCGGCTCACCAGGCTCTGCAGGGCGGTGATGATGTGCGCCGCGATCAACACGGTGTCCACACCCTGGTGGGGCATGGCGGCGTGGGTCCCCTTGCCGCGCACGGTGAGGGTGAAGGCGTCGGCGGCGGCCATGCTGGGGCCGGGCCGTACCCCCACGGTTCCCACGGGCAGAAGGCTATAGAGGTGCAGCCCGACCACCCGGTCCACCCCCTTCATCACCCCGGCTTCGACCATCGGGCGCGCGCCGGCCACGATCTCCTCGGCGGGCTGGAAGACGAAGACCACGTTGCCCTCGAGCTGGTCTTGCATCTCGCTGAGCAGGGTGGCGACATGGGCCGCCACCGCGGCGTGGCCGTCGTGGCCGCAGGCGTGCATCACGCCGGGGTTCTGCGAGGCATACGGAGCCCCGGTGGCCTCGTGAATGGGCAGGGCGTCGATGTCGGCCCGGACCAGCACGGTCTTGCCGGGCTTGGCCCCTTTCAGACGGGCCACCACCCCGGTGGTGGCGATGCCGGTCTGGACCTCGAGCCCCAGCCCACGCAGGTGAAGGGCCAGCTTCTCGGCGGTGCGGAACTCCTGGAAGGCCAGTTCGGGGTGGCGGTGGAAGTCGCGGCGCATGGCCACGAGCGAGGGGACCAGGTCGGCGATGCGGTCTCGGACTTGCATGTGCTCAAGCATACCCCGAGAATACGTTTTTCACCGCCTCGATGGGCCGGGGCGGTTGACCGGATCTGGTCTGCCCCAGCCAAGCCCCTACGGCCCCTCAGCCCAGCGCCCGCTCGAGCCTAAACCGCTCGAGATGAAGCGGGTTCATCTCCCCCAGCGCCCAGTCCGCCAGGATCTCCCCGATGGCCGGGGCGAACTTGAACCCGTGGCCGGAGCAGGGTGAGGCCAGCAATACCGCGGACGATTGGGGATGCTCGTCGATCAGGAAATCGCGGGTGGCGGTGCTGGTGTAGAGGCAGGTCTTGGCCTGGATGACCGGCCCGGCGGCCTCGGGGAGGTGGCGCTGGAGCCAGCCGAACAGGGTCTGGATATCGTCCTGGGGAACCTGGAAGCCTCGAGCCTCGGCGGTGGTCTGGGCCCCGCCGTGGTGCAGGGCGACCTTCACGCCGGGCAGGCCGAACACCGGGAAGCCATACACCTCGCATAGCCCCTCGGCGGAAGAGTGGTTGATGAAGATGGGGAAGCGCTCAGGGGAGTAGGGCTCGAGCCGCTCGGGCTTGAAAAACACGGTCGCTTCCTGGGTGACGCGGAGCCGGGGCGACAGCTCGGGAACGAGCTTGGGCAGCCAGGCCCCGGCGGCCACGATCAACCGCTGGCAGGAGAAGGTTCCCCGGTCGGTGTGGACCCGGGGGCGGTTTGCGCTCAGGTCCAGGCTTCGCACCGGGGTGCGCTCGAGGAGCCTGGCCCCGTACCCCTGGGCCAGGGCCGCCATCACCTCCACGCTCTGGGTGGGGTTGACGATGCCCGCATCCGGCGAGTAGATCCCCATCCAGCCCTGGGGAACCCGCCACTGCGGAAAGCGGCGCATCAGGCTTTTTGCGTCGAGCTTGTCAAAGCGGACGCCCGTAGCCCGCAGGGCCTGCTCGGTCCGCTCGAGGCTAGGGGTTCCCGCCGGGCCTAGGTCGAGGCCGCCGGTGAGGGTCAGGAGGGGCATCCCGGCGTCGGCCTCGAGTTCGCGCCAGGCCCGATAGGCGGCCTGGGCCAGTCGCACGTAGTCGGGCGCGTCGTAGGCCAGACGGAAGATGCGCGAGTGCCCGTGGGAGGAGCCCCGATCGTGACCGACCTCGAACTGCTCCAACAGCAGCACCTCGCGAGCGCGCCGGGCCAGCCCGTAGGCGGCTGCCGCACCAGCCCCACCCGCCCCGATAACGATGAACTCGTAGTCGGTTTTCATGGGTTCCCCCCTACTCCTCGAGCCACTCGGTCGAATAGCTCGCGGTCTTGGGGATCACGCAGATGAACTCGGCGGGCTCGCGGCCGGGATTTTCGTACCAATGGGGGGTGTCGGCAGGGATGTAGATGGCCTCCCCGGCCCAAGCCTCGAGCACCTCCTCCCCGATGCCGATGCGCAGCCGCCCGGCAACCAGGAACTGCTCGTGCTCCACCCCGGGGTGCTTGTGCTTGGGGATGCGCCCACCCGGCAGGATGGTGAACTTTCGGGTGATGTAGTGCGGGGCCCCGTCCTCGGGGCCAACCAACACCTGAATAAACGCCTGAACCCCTCGCTCGACGGGGTGGGAGGGAACTCCCTGGGCAGAGCGAACAAAGCCTTTCACAACTCCAGTTTAGCAGCCCAACCTAGCCCTCCTCAGCCGCGGGGGCACCCAGGTCACGGGAGAGGGCCGCGAGCCGAGTCAGGCTCTGGTCCAGCTCGTCAAGCACGATCAACAGGTCGAGGTGGGCCAGGGTGGTAGCTTTGGACTCCACACGACCGCGCTCGAGCCGCAGCAGATGGGAGCGGCGCAGATCGAGCAGGTAGCGCTCCATCTCTTGTCGCTCAGCCAGTACCTGGTCGGCCAGGGCCGCGTTGCGGGTGGCCAGGGCGGCCAGAGCTAGCCGCAAGCGCTGGTGGGTGCGCTCCGCCGCGGCGGCCAGCTCTGCACGGCCCTCGCTGGAAAACTCCAGCCCCTGGCCGTACAGCTTGTTCTGCATCCGTAAAATGCGCCGCACCTGGTCGCCCATATGCTCAATCTCGCTGGCGGCGATCATCAGGATCAACGGAGCGTCGCCCGCATGGCGCGAGGAAAGCTCGCTCAGGTAGAGCACCACCGCCCGGGTCAGCTGGTCCACTTTTTCCTCGCGGCGAGCCACCTCAGCCGCGTTCCCGTGGCCGTCGGAGAGGATCCGCACGGTCTCGGCCAGCATCTGGGCGAGTTGATCGCCCACCCGGCTCACCTCGCGCAAGGCCAGGCTCGAGGCCAGTTCGCGCGAGGCCAGGGCCTCGGTGGAGAGGTACTTGGGCGAGACCGTCTGGGGGGTGTCGCGGATCAGGCGGTACATAAGGGCCTCGAGGGGGCCGAGTAGGGGCAGCACCGCGAGCGAGGCCAGCAGGTGGTAGAGGGTATGAGCCTGGGCCACCGCGCCAGCCATCCCCAGCCCCAAAGCCCCAGCCAGGCCCTGGCTGATGGAGACCAAGGGCCCCATCAACAACAAGAGAGCCCCCGAGAGCAGGGTCTTCCAGCCCAGGTGCGCCCAGGCGATCCGGCGCCCCAGCGGAGCCCCGCCCCAGCGGGTGAGCACCAGCAAGACCCCCGAGCCCGCCCCTGCGCCCAACACCACGGCCAAGGCCGCCGGTAGGGTCAGGGCCTGGGCCCCAGCCAGCGCCAGGGCCAGCCCCGCCACCGCATTGGCTGAGCCCAAGAGGGCCGCCAGGACGAAGCCCAGCAGCCATAAGCCCAGGGGGTTGGCCTCGAGGCTGTGCCGCACCAGCCGGAAAAGTTCGCTACCCATCGCCGGCAGCAGGTTTTGCAGCATCAAGTTGATCCCCAGCAGCAAAAGCCCCAGCCCGATCAGCATCTCGCCCCAGCTCTTGGCCCTGCTCCACAGGGTGAGCCCATACCCTACCCCGACGATGGGCAGGGCCATCGCGCTCAAGGGGGTAGCGGCGAGTTGCAGGGCCACCGTGGCCCCGGCTTTGGCCGCTAACCCCAACACCAGGGCGGTGGCGAAAGAGGTGATCCCAGCTTCCGCCAGACCGATGGCGGTGAGGGAAAGGGCCGAGCTATTGAGGGAAAGCACCCCCACCACGATCCCGGCCAACCAGGCCCGCCAGGGGCTGGCGGTGGCGGCGGTGAAGATACGCCGAGCTGAGCCGCCCAAAAGCGCCGAGAGCGCTTGGGAGAGGACCTGCAGACCCAAAACCAAGAGGGCCAGTCCACCCAGAGCCATCAGCACGTATGGACCTCCGCGCGAATCGGGCCACAAACCATCCCGCAAGTATAACCCCTCGGCTGGCCCAGAGGCGCCGGCCTGTCCTGCGTCCTACCTCGTACGCAAAACGCCTTCGGCCCTCGACGACGGCCCGGAGGGCCGGAAATGGGCGATCAGGGCCTCGAGCACGCTATCTGACGGCTCGCCTACGGGGAGGAGGCCGACGCCCGTGCCGGCCAGGAGGAGCTGGCCCTGGAGTTCGCCCGGCTTGAGGCGGGCCTCGGTCACGCGGAGGCCCAGGGTGGCGGCGTACTCGGCCACCTTCTGGACAGTGATGCCCTCGACCCCGCCCCTCAGCAGGCACAGCTCGCCGGCGCGGTAGAGCAAGGGGCTGGTGCGGCTGCCGTCCGCGAGGTGCCCCTCCGCGTCGAGCAGCAGGCCCTCGAAGTGCCCGGCGCGCTCGGCCTCGAGGCGGGCCAGGCGGTAGGGCAGGTAGTTGCCGGTCTTGTAGCCGCCGAGGTCGGGGTGGACCCGCCTCGAGGTGACGTGGACGCTCACCCCGCGGGCGTAGGCCGGCTCGGGGGGCGGGGCG
>PSML01000038.1:0-22368 GCA_040290145.1 Meiothermus sp.
GGGAGGTTCCAGCCTCCCGATGGGGCGGCGCCGGGGCGCTGAGCCGCCCCATCACAAAACCCATGGCCATCAGCCCGAGTCCGACCGTTGCCAAAGCCACACCGCGACCCAAGGGACCTTTTGAGTTTTGCCCGGCCATATCCCAATGTAGAACGTTTTGCTGTGGTGTGTCTGAGACCAGAGCACATTGCCGGAAGCCGGAGCCCTCGTGGTTCTAGCCCCCGGCGCTTGCGCGGCGGGCCCCCCCGGCCTCGAGGTGGGCGGTGCGCAGGGGCTCAAGGAGGCGGAATTTGGTGGGCAGGGAGCGCACCAACTCGAGGCTCTCGGCTAGGCCCACCCGGTGCCCCGGCGAGAGGTAGAGCGGCCTGGTGCCCGTCCTCGAGCGGTAGACGTACCCGATCGGTTGCCCCCGCCGATCCAGCAGGGGGATGGCGCTTCCCGCCTGGGGCGGCAACTCCCCTTGCGGCCTGCCGTAGAGCAGGCTCTTGGCCACCCCGATGGCGGGCAGGTCGAGGTGAACCCCCAGGTGCGCGGCGATCCCCAGCCCACGCGGGTGGGCGATCCCTTGTCCGTCGACCAGCAACAGTTCGGGGGGCCGGGAGAGCCTGGCCAGGGCGGCGAGGTAGGAGGGCGCTTCGCGGAAGGAGAGGAATCCCGGCACGTAGGGGAATAGCCCATCGGCATCCAGCCTGGCCTGGGCGACCTCCACCACCCGGTTCTCCCGACGGTCCCACAGCACCGCCACCGCCACCGATGGGCCCGGCTGGCGGGAAAACCGGGTGGGGTGCGAGGCGTCGAGGGCGGCCAGGTACCGCACCCGGGCGGGGTCGCCCGCCACCTGCACCCGCTGGCGCAACTCATTCTGGATGCGGGCTGCCTCGGATAGGTCGTTGGGGGTGGGGAAGGGCGGGAGGTTCATGGCGTATGGTATGGGTCCTGGGGGTAACTCCAGCGTTCGCTCCGCCCCACGCTTTTGAAACCCAGCCGCCCATACATCGGCACCAGGTCGTCGTAGGTGCGCAGGACGGCCAGCGGGAAGCGGGCCTGGGCCTCGGCCAACATGGTCCCTAGCAGCAGATGGGCGAGCCCCTGGTTGCGCCACTTGGGCAACGTCGCCACGCTGAAGATGCCCGCCACCTCGGCGAAGGGCCAGATGGCCGCCGCCGCTACCGCCCGCCCGTGCACCCGCAGGGCGTACTGCTCGACCAGACCGGGCGGGCTGAAGAACTCCGGTAGACCCGGCGGGTCCCCGAACACCAAGCGCACCACCTCCAGCGCCTCCTGCCGCTCGAGGGCGCTCGAGGTGGGCCCGATGCGCAAGCCCGGGGGGAGCTCCGGGGCCTTCTGCCCCCCCAGCAAGCAGGCCATCAGCACATCCGAGCCCAGCGGGCGGAACCCCTCGGCCCGGAGCGCTTCCCGCCAGGGGGCCGGGTCCGAAAGGGGAGGGAGCCGTAGGGTAGCCCGCCCCAAGCGGGCCAGCGGGAGCAGTTCGGCGAGGGCGGCCCGGGCTGGTTTTTCTTCGCACAGCAGCCACTGGTGATCCAAAGAGCCCGGCTGCCCGGCGCACAGCCAAGACCCGGTCCGCTCCACGCGAAAGGCCGCAGAGCCAAAGTTGTGGCGGCCCAGCTCGAGCCAGCCTCGGCACTCGTTCTGCCAGGCCAACCCTCCCCAGGAGCCGTGGTCCATAGCCCTAGCGCAGCAGGGTCCGGGCCAGCCCCGGCCACAGCTCAGCGGCGAAAAAGGCCACCAGGGCGTAGCGGATGAAGGCCCCCCAGCCCTGGTTGCGCAGCTCGCCCATGCCCAGCCCCAAGCCCACGTACACCCCGAACACCAGGGCCAGCCCCAGCCCTGCGAAGATCAGCCGCTTGGGCCAGGTCCTTGGCGGGCTAAAGCGGGCGTCGCTGAACAAAAGCCCGGCCACCAGCCCCAGCGCCACCCCCACGTCCTTGCCCCCGGCGATGCTCAGGAAGAGCAGGAAGATCGCGGCAAAGAGGCGTAGGAAAGCGGGGGGCAGCTCGCGCACCGGGAAGTAGACCCCGGCCAGGGCCAGCCCTGCCCCGATCAAGAGGCCGCCCAGGACGTCGGAGAGGAAGTGCACGCCCAGGTAGATCCTGGAGAGGCCGATGAGCCCCACCAGCCCCAGCGCCAGCCCCCACAGCCAGCCTTTGCGGTGGCGTAGCGCCACGAAGAACCAGTAGGTGGCCGCGGTCTGGGCGTGGCCGCTGGGGAAGCCGTTGCCGGTCCCGGTGGCTTGGGCGGCGGGGAAGGAGACGCGGGGGTCGATCTGGTAGGGCCGGGGCTGGTCCAACCACGCCTTGAACCCGGCGTTGAGCGCGTAGGAAAACCCCACCAGCATGCCCAGCCTGCGGCCCATCACCGGGTCCACCAGCCACAGGTACAGGGCCAGCAGCACGATGTAGGCCTGTTCGGAGCCGAGCTGGGTGACGGCCAGGAAAAACCCTGGCAGCCCCGGCAGGGCCTCTTGCACCATGCGAACGATCTCCATCGCGGCCATTATCTCACGCCCGCGGGACACCGCAATCGTTGCGGTCCCCACGGAAACTCCCAGGGAAACCGCCACAATAGGCCCAGATGCCTTTCACCGCCTATTCGACCGCCCACCATGTCCTCGAGCTTCCCGACCACCACCCCTTCCCCCGTTACAAGTACGGCGGGGTGGCGGAGGCCTTGCGCGGCGAGCTACGGGTGCGCCCAGCCCCGGCGCTTCCCTGGGAGGCGCTCGAGCTGGCCCATGAGCGCAGCTATCTCCAGCGCCTGCGCACCCAGGGGCTCTCCCGCCAGGAGTCGCTGCGGGTGGGGTTGCCCTGGAGCGAGAGCCTGCTGAGCCGGGCCCTGCACGCCGCCGGGGGCACCCTGGCCGCGACCCGGGATGCCCTCGAGAGCGGTCTGGGGATGAACCTGGCCGGGGGCACCCACCACGCTTACCCCGACCGGGCCGAGGGCTACAGCCTCTTCAACGACGTGGCGGTGGCGGTGGCCAACCTTCGGGCCGAAGGCTACTGGGGCCGGGTGCTGATCGTGGACCTCGACGCCCACCAGGGCAACGGCACGGCGGTGTTCTTTCAGAATGACCCCTCGGTGTTCACCCTCTCCCTGCACGGCGAGCGCAACTATCCCTTGCGCAAGGAGAGGGGCGACCTCGATGTGGGGTTGCCCGATGGAACCGACGACCGGGCCTATCTGGCGGCGCTCGAGCCGGCTTTAGAACAAGCCTTTGCCTCCCAACCCGATCTGGTGTTCTTCAACGCCGGGGTGGACGTGCTGGCCAAAGACCGCTTCGGGCGGCTCGGGCTGAGCCTGGAAGGGCTCGCCGAGCGCGACCGGATGGTGTTTGGGCGCGTCCGGCGGGCTGGGGTTCCCTTGGTGATCGTGATGGGCGGGGGATATAACAAAGACCCCAGGGTCACGGTGGAGGCCCATGCCCAGACCTACCGGCTGGCCCTTCAGGCTTGGTCTAAGTCCAGGGCGTAGGTGACGACCGCTTCCTCGAGCTGGAAGCCCAGTCGCCTGTACAGTTCCATGGCCGCCTTCTCGTGGTCATGGGCCCGCACCCGCAGCTTCTGGACCTGGGGGTCGGCGAAGGCTAAGTTGGCGGCAGCGCCCAAGAGGGCCCGGCCAATCCCCTGCCCACGCCGCTCGGGGATCACGCCGATGTAGGCGACCTCCGCCCAGTCGTCGTCGCGCTCGAGCTCCACCATTCCCAACGGTTCGTGCAGGGCTCCATCGGCCAAGCGGTAGGCGACCAGCAGGGTCACCTCGTTGTCCTCGAAGTGCTCGAGCAGGTCGTCGTCGCTCCAGGAGAGGCGCTGGGCCCAGTTGTCCTCACAGGCCTGGTAGAGCTTGCGGTACGTCTCGGGGTCGGGGGGTTCGTCCACGACGATGCGGACGTCGCTCGGGGGCGGGTAGGTCAGGTCGGTGCGGGGGATGGCGAAGAAGTAGGTGGTGTGCTGCGCGGCGAAGCCGGCCTCCTCGAGCATCCTGCGGAGCGGGCGGTTGGACTCCTGAGGGAAGGCGTGCAGGGTGGGGTAGCCGCGGGCTTTGGCCCGGGCGATGATCTTCTCGAGCAGCTTTTTGCCCTCCGGCCCCCGCACCAGCGGCCCTTCCAGGGCACCGCCTTCCCAGAAGGGGTATAAGGCCGCATACCCCAGGAGCTGGCCGTCCTCTTCGACCACCAAGGCCTCCCAGTCGGCCTCGCCGCCCAGGGCCAGCACCTCCCAGTACAACCCCTCCGGGCTGCGCGACTCGGGGGACAACACCCCCCTGGAAGCATCCTGATCCATCCAGGTGAGCAGATCCACGAGCTGGGGCAGGTCTTTTTGGGCCAGCGGACGGATCACGGCGGGCCTCCTTGGGGAGCATTTTAGCGCAGGTCCGGGTTGAAGTGCCCCAGGCGTCGAGAGGCGGCTGAAAAACGCGCTAGAATGGCGGGCAATGCAGAGCCTGGTCATCGTCAACCCGGCGGCGGGCCGGGGTCGGGTGGGTCGGATGCTCCCCCAGATCCAAAGCGCCGTCGCCTCGGTCCACCCCGAAGGCCAAGTCCAGATCGTCCAGACCCAAGGCCCCGGCCACGCGACCCGATTGGCCCAGACCACCCCCGCCGAGCGGGTCATCGCCGTCGGCGGGGACGGCACCGTTCACGAGGTGATCCGCGGCCTGGCCCACTCGGGCAAGGTGCTGGGGGTGGTGCCCGTGGGCTCGGGCAACGACTTCGCCCGGATGCTGGGGCTGCACCAAAAACCCCTGCGGGAAGCCCTGCGCATGGCCCTCACCGGCCCGGTGGGCCCGGTGGACTTGGGCGAGGTCAACGGCCAGCCCTTCGGGGCTTCGCTGGGGGTGGGCTTCGACGCCATGGTGGCCCGCAAGGCCCTCACCGCCCCGACCTTGCTGCGCGGGATGCCCCGTTACCTCTACTCGATCTTCGCGGTGCTCAAGGAGCTTTCCCTGCCCACCTTGACCCTCGAGGCGGAGGGGCAGGTGCTGTTCCAGGGTAAAGCCCTGCTGGCTGCTCTGATGAACGGCTACGCCTACGGCGGGGGCATCCCCATCGCGCCGGGGGCCAGCCCCACCGATGGGCTCCTGTCGGGGGTGGTGGCGGGGGAGTTCAGCCGGTTGGGGGTGGTGGGGATCCTGCCCCAGCTGCTCCTGGGCAAGCACGTCCACCACCCCCGGGTGCACCAATACACCGGGACCCGCTTCACCGTGCGCTTTGACCGGCCCGTGGCGGCCCACACCGACGGAGAACTGCTGGAGCCCGCGGCCCTCTACCAGGTGCGCCTTCACCCTAAGGGCCTGCAGGTAGCCCATGAAGCGCCGCGGCGATCCTCTGAAACACCTCGGGCACCCGGGGCTTAGCCCCGCCATCGGCCCAGGAGAAGCGCAGGTCGCGCAAGGGGCCGGCCCCCACCCCCATCCCATTGGGGAAGAGCCCGGTGTAATCCACAGGGTCATCCACCACCTCGCCGCCGAAGGCCTGACGGAAGCGCTCGACCTCCTTGGGGTGGCCGAAGTGGAAGGCCAGGAGGGTGCCCTGGTGCTGCCAGAGAAAGCGGGGCTGGAGGCCAAATCGGCCCAACCCCTCGAGACCCTTCGGCTCGAGCGGCTTTTGCAGAAAGATCGAGGCCCGGCCCGGTCGCAGCCGCAGCGTGACCGTGAGGGCTTCCCCCAGGGCCCCGAAGCTTCCCACGAAGGGCCGCACCAGGTCGTAGCCCTGCACGTTCTTGACCACCCGGCCCCCGGCCTGCGCGGTGCGCCCTCGGGGGGTGCGCAGGGTCAGCCCCAACACCTCCGCGCCGAAGAAAAAGGTCTGCCCGAAGCCACCCCGCCCCAACAGGCCGTCAAGCCCGCCGGGCAGCTCCACCGGGGGGAAGGGCGGATGGAGCCCAGCCGGGAGGGCTTTCCAGACCTCGAGCAGAGCCGTATCGCCGCTGGCGACGAGGTACTGGTCGGAAGGGGAGAGCTCGAGGAGGGGCATACCCTGATGTTAAACGCAAGGCGGGCGGTTAGCGAAACAGCCCACACCGCTCGTCGTAGGGATTGTCGATGACCCTCAATCCGGACCCCACCTCGAGCACCTTCCCAGAGTCGTAAGGTAGCCAGCCGGGCTGGCCCGTGCGGGCGAACTCCAGCCAGCGCTGCTGTAGCTCGCGGCTGATGGGCAAGGACTCCTGGTAGGCTTGGGCGGTGAGGAAGATGGCCTGCGCGGGCCAGGTGTTTTGCGTGCCGAACAACAGGGGTAGCTCAATCCCGTGGAAGCTCCCCAAGTCGGGGAAAACCGGCGAGCGGTAGCTCACCAAATAGCCGTAGGTGAGGGCCCATTGGCCCTGCAGGCGGGCTGCCTCCAGGCTGGGGCACAGGAGCACCCGGTCGGTCTGGAAGTAGGCCCAAGCCTCGCGGGGGCTGGTGTAAAGCCCCTGGTAAAGGGCTCGAGCGGCCTGGCCCTTCCCCGCCAGTACCCGCTCCGCCCGCTCCTCGAAACCGGCCCAATCCCCCGGTGCGGAGAGCAGCTCGCCCCACAGCTCCTGCCGGGTTCCCCCGGCCAGGAGGGGAATCCCCGCGGCCCGACCCTCCTTTAGCGCTTGCAGGGGCACCTCGTCCAGCACCACCCCGTCCAGGTGGGGCTTCCAGGGCGACTGCTCGAAACCTCCGGACTCGACGCGTTGCACCACGCCCTCGAGCACCGAGCCCTCCGGCGGATACATCCTGGCGAGCGGCACCTGGCGCAAGCAGGCGGGGTCGGCCTGAGGGCAGCCCATGGCCTGAGCCCACTCGGCGCCGAACTTGAAATCCACCTCGAGCCCCCGCACAAAAGTACAGCTCCCGGACATCAGGATGGCCTTGTGGATGAGCCCCTGGCCCTTGGGGCTGGCGAGCAGATCGCACACCGACATCCCCCCCGCGGACTGCCCGAACACCGTCACGTTCTGGGGGTTGCCGCCGAAGGCCCGGATGCTCCGCTGCACCCAGCGCAGGGCCTCGAGCTGGTCCAGCAGCCCGTAATTCCCCACTGAACCCTGGGGGTCTTCGGCCCGCAAGGCCGGCAAGACCAGCCAGCCCAAAGGCCCCAGTCGGTAGTTGAGGGACACCACCACCGCCCCCCCTGCGGCCAGTCGGCTCCCGTCGTAGACCGCCTCCCCACTCCCCCCACCGCTGAAGCTCCCCCCATGGATCCACACCAGCACCGGCCAGCCCCCGGCGGGCGGGGCCGCGAGCGGCATCCAGACGTTGAGGTTGAGGCAGTCCTCGCTCTTAGGTGGGAGATAGCCCCCCAGCCGGGTGGTGAAGACCCCGCGCTGTGGGCAGGCGTTCCCGAAGTGCCGGGCCTCCCGCACCTCGGTCCAGCCAGGGGCGGGAACCGGGGCCTTCCAGCGCTCGGCCTTGGCGTAGGGAATCCCCAGGAAGTAGCCCACCCCCAACGCTTCATTAACCCCACCCCGCAGGGGGCCTTGCGGGCTGAAGAGGTAGAGGCTTTGGGCTTGGGCAAAGCCTAAGAGGATCAGCAGGGGCCAAAGGGATCGGGACCAACCGGGCATGCCCCCAGTGTGGCCTGGGGGCTGGAACCGTTTTGTGGGGCGGGGAAGTTTCTGAACTCTGGGGAGCCGACACCGCCAAGCCCAGGCGCTGTCCCACCGCAAGTACCTCACCCTCTCGGGCGGGAGGGCTGGGCGGTGCTGCGCGACCTCACGCTGTGGTGCGACCGGGTCCTGCTGCACCAGGGGGGCCCGTAGCGCTGGGCACTGCTCGAGCGGGTCTACGGCCTGCTCTTTGCCCTCACCCAGCACCCCAGCGGCAGGCCCTGGGTGATGCCGAGGGGTCGGCGGGTCGTGCCCTGTGCGCGAGACGCGAGGGGCTAGTCGTACGTCGTACGCAAAACGCAAAACGCAAAACGCCCTGGACCCTAGGCGCCGGCGGCTGATGGCCGACCGCTCCCCATCAGGCCGGGGACAGCCACATGAAGATGAACAGCAAAGCGCCCAGAATGGCCCCGGTCATGAGGTCGAAGAGGAGTCCGCGAAGGGCATTTTTATTATGTCTCTTACGTGGCGTGATCATGGGATATGTATAAGGCATAATGTTCGTTCTTGTCAAGACATAATTCCCTGATGATTTTCAATTACCGTTCAGATGCTCGGTGGGGTGCCTGGACCTACTGGGTGGCTGGGGTCTTGATGGCCTCACGCCCGAAGCGCTCCGCGATCCGGCGGCGGAACTCCCGCCCTACCTCCCACTGCTCCTTGGGCTTGGTGGTGAACAATACCCGCAGGGTGATGGCCTCGTTGGCGAGCCCTTGCACCCCCTGTATGTCCGGCGGCCCGGAGAACTTGGGCCCCCACAGGGGATCCTGGTAGAAGCGCTCCACCTCGTCCCGGAAGACCGCCAGGGCCCGCTCGAGGTCCTCCTTCCAGGAAACCGGCACGTCCACTACCGCCCGGGCCCAGTCCCGGCTCGACACCGTGACCACCGCGAGGCCCGAGTTGGGCAGAAAGTGAACCCGGCCCTCCGGGTCGCGCAGCACGGTAATCCGCAGGTTGAAGCGCTCGACGGTGCCGCTGAGGGCCCCCACGGTGATCACGTCGCCCACCCCGAACTGGTCTTCCAGCAGGATGAAAAAGCCGTTGATCAGGTCGCGGATCAGGTTCTGCGCGGCGAAGCTCACCGCTAGGCCGGCCACCCCCACCCCGGCCAGCAGCGCGGTGACGTTGAGCCCCAGGTTGGAGAGGAAAAACAGCCCCCCGATCACCAGCACCACGGTGCGAAGCCCCGAATCCAGCACAGCCCTTAGGGTCTGTATGCGCACCTGCTGCCGGGTAAACTCGGTCGAGGCCACCACAGGCACCCGGCCCAACAGCCTGGGGATTAGGCGATGGGCAAACGCCGCCGAAGCCAGGATCAGCAGGCCGGTAAAACCCCTCGAGCCCAGCCACTGCGAAAGCTGGTTGCCCCAGGTACGTAAGGGCTCGAGGGGAACCCGGAAAATCTCGGTGAGCAGCGACAGCCCGCCCAGCAGGGTCACCCCCCACCAGGCCAACCCCAGGATGCGCCAGTAGCGGTCATCCCCCTGCGCCGTGGTCAGGCGTGTGGCTTGCCCCAGGAGCCGGGCCCCGAGGCGACCCAGCCACAGGGCGAGCGAGACGACCCCCAAGCCCAAGAGGACCTGCCAGGAGAGGATGTTGGCGGGCAGGACGGTGGTCTCCATGCGGTCACTATAGTATGAGGAGCAGTTTTCGGCAGCCCGGCCAAGCAGGGAAGCCGGGGGATGCGGGCTGGGCCAACTTTAGCCCTCGGCCAGGCTGAGCCGAGCAATCCCCGCCCGCACCCGCTCGACCAGTCCGGCTTCCACCGCGCTTTTGGCCCTGCGGATGGCGCTACACACCGCCCGGGCATCCGCCGAGCCGTGTCCGATGAACACCGGCCCCTCCACGCCCAAGAGGGGCATGGCCCCGTACTCAGCGGGGTCCATCTTGGCCCGCAAGCCTTGCAGTGCGCCGCGCACCAACAGCCCGCCGAGCTTGGCCAGAGGGGAACTGGTCAGGGCTTCGCGAACCCACTTGAGGAGGATCCGGGCTTCCCCTTCGGAGAGCTTGAGGACCACGTTCCCGGTGTAGCCGTCGGTCACTACGATGTCGGTGGTCCCCTTGAAGATGTCGCGGCCCTCCACGTTGCCGTGAAAGGCAATCCCCGGCGTGGCCTTGAGCAGCGGGTAGGTCTGGTGGGTGAGGGCGTTGCCCTTGCCCTCCTCCTCGCCGATGGAGAGCAGGCCCACCCTGGGGTGCTTGACCCCCTGGGCCTGGGCATAGGCGCTGGCCATCACCGCAAACTGCACCAGCCAGTGCGGCTTGCAGTCCACGTTGGCCCCGCCATCGGTGAGGTAGACCCGGCCTCTGTCGCTGGGCATCTCGATGAGCAGGGTGGGGCGCTCGACCCCCGGGATGCGCCCCAGGTGGAGGAGGGCCGAGGCCAGGGTGGCCCCGGTATGGCCCATCGCTACCACGGCGGAGGCTTCCCCCTTCTTCACCAGTTCCATGCAGACGTTGATCGAGGCCCCTCGCTTCTTGCGCACGTCGGTAGCCGCGTCTTCCATGGTGATGAACTCGAGGGCCTCCACCACCGGTAAGTCTCCGCCTTGTTTTTGCAGCTCAGCCCTGACCGCAGGGGCCTGCCCGACCAACACCACCGGGATGCCTTCACGGGCCGCCAGCAAGGCCCCAGCCACGGTTTCCTTGGGGGCATAGTCGCCGCCCATGGCGTCGAGGGCGATGGGTTTCACAGGGAATAGTTTACAGCGGTCCGTGGTTGGTTTTACTCAAGACGCAAAACGCAAAACGCAAGACGCAAGACGCTGAATGCTTGTGGTTTATGGCCCTTGGCTTTTAGCCAGTCGGCCCGGCCAAAGCCGAAGGGCACCCCCTATCTTCAGGAGTCAAGTTGGGCTGCCCCCGGCACGTGCTTTTGCAGCCGGGCCTCAAAGTTGCGCTTGGGCTGGGCGCCCACCAGCACCTCGGCGGGTTCGCCGTTTTTGAACAGGATGATGGTGGGGATGCTCATCACCCGGTACCTCATGGCCGTCTGGGGGTTGGCGTCCACATCCAGCTTGGCTACCGCAACCTTGCCCTGGTACTCGCTCGCCAACTCCTCGATCACCGGGGCGACCATCCGGCACGGCCCACACCACTCGGCCCAGAAGTCCACCAGCACCAGGTGGTTTTCCTTTAGGGTCTGGTCAAAGTTGCCGTCGTTCACTTCGATGGGTTTCGCCATGCCAGAGTCCTCCAAGTCTCGGCCCTCACTCTAGCATTGCGAGCTTAGGCCAGGGGGAGTCGGCGCACTTTTAGGCTAGGGTAGGGGTGGTCTATGGCCCTTCTCGAATCCCCCGAGTTCAAAGCCGCCCTCGAGCACTGGCGGCGAGGGGAGTTTTGGCAGGTGCACGAGGCGCTCGAGCCCCTCTGGATGCGCCTGTCGGGGCCGGATCGGGAGTTCACCCAGGGGGTCATCCTGCTGGCGGCGGCCCTGCACAAGGCCAGATCGAGCCCGAGCGGGGGATGGCGAAACTTCGCCAAAGCCCTGCGTCACCTCGAGCCCATCCCCCTCACCTATCACGGGGTCCGGGTAGATGAACTGATCGAGGAGGTGAGCGCCGCCCTGCGAGACCCCAAACGGGTCCCGGCCTTTCCCCACCCGCCCTAAGGCTCGAGCCTGACATCGCTCTGATGATCGAGGGGTACCCTTACCCCGGTGGGCGAGAACCCACCCCCTGACAAAAACTCCGGCGTGGGCCACTCCCTGTAGACTGGACGGGTGGAATCTTACGTCTATGCCCATCGCGGCTCCGAGATCGAAAACCGCCACCGGGTGTCGCTGGCCGTGGTGAACCGGGAGGGTAGGCTGCTGGCCGCGGGTGGCGATCCCCGACTCCTCGCCCACCTGCGCTCCTCGGCCAAGCCCTTCCAGGCCCAAGCCCTCTTTCAGAGCGGGGCCATGCGGAGATTCGGCTTCGGGCCAGAGGAGTTGGCCCTGGCCATGGCCTCACACGACGGGACCCCGGCGCACACCGAGATCGCCGCACGGATGCTCGAGCGCATCGGGCTCGACCCCAGCTACTTGGCCTGTGGGGTTCACCCCCCCCTCTCTCGCGCGGCCCGGCGGGAGCTCGAGGCCCATCACCAAAAACCCACCGTGCTGCACAATAACTGCTCGGGCAAGCACTCCGGGATGCTGGCGGTAGCCGTGGCCTTGGGCGCGGACCCCAAGGGCTACGAACTCCCAGAGCACCCGGTGCAGCAGCTCAACTTCCAGACCGTGCGCGACCTCTCGGGGGTGCCGGAGATCCCCTACGGGGTGGACGGGTGCAGCGTCCCGACCTTCGTGCTCCCCCTGGACCGCGCGGCCTGGATGTTCACCCAACTGGCCGAGCCGGGCCTGGCCCCGGAGAAGTACCGAGAAGGCCTCGAGGCCGCCTACCGGGCCATGCGCCAGCACCCCGACCTCATCGCCGGGCCGGAGAGCATCGACACCGTGCTGATGCAGAGGGTGCCGGGTCTGGTGGCCAAGCGGGGGGCCGACGGCTACTACGGCATGGCCCTGCGCGAATCCAAGTGGGGGCCGCTGGGCATCGCGCTCAAGGTCGAGGATGGCTCGATCGCCGCGCGGGAACCGGCGGTGGTGCAGCTTCTCGAGCTTCTGGGAGCGCTCCATCCGGGGGATCCGCTGGAGTGGCGCCGGCCCCCCATCAAGAACGTGAAGGGGCTCGAGGTGGGGTATTACCAGGCCCGGCTGGGTCTAACCTGGGGCTGAATGTTCCTGCGACAGCAGTTGATTAAGCCGCCCTTCCCCTGTGCTCACGCCCCAGCCGGCGCCGCCCTATAGCCTGGAGACGGAGGCAACATGAAACGACTCATCGGACTGCTATTTATGGGGCTGGTGGCCTACGCCCAGCCACGCATCAGCCCTCAGGGGATCATCGTCAACCCGGTACCCACCGATCTTCAGGTGAAAACCTGGGTGGACAAGGACCCCTCCGGGAGCGGCTCCCCGGCCTACTTGATCGGGGAGAACATCGTCGTCTACGCTCAAGTCAACCAAGACGCCTACGTCTACCTCTTCAACATCAACGCCGACGGCAAGATTGACCTGATCCTGCCCAACCCCTACGACCGCGACAACTTCCTGCGGGCCGGGCAGGTCAAGTCCTTCCCGCCGCGGGGGGCCCGCTATACCCTCACCGTCTCCGGCCCCGAGGGCCTGGACCGGGTGCTGGCCGTGGCCAGCAAGCGCCCCCTCTCGCTGGCCGAGATCGCCGACGTGCAAAGCGGCAATGTGCGAGTTCAGGGGGCCGAAAACCTGGCCCGCGCCCTCTCCATCGTGGTCACTCCGGTTCCTTCTGGGGAGTGGGTCAGCGGTGTGGCTTACTTCCGCGTGGGTCGGGGTGTGGCCCAGCCGCCCGCCCCACCGCAGCCGAGCCCGCGCCCCGCACCGCCTGCACCCCCTGCCCCGTCTTCGGCATGGTACCCCTCGCCCATGCCCGGCGCGGTTGTGGTTACCCAGGAAATCTCTCCAGACCAGGTCTACATCGCCTACCAGGGCCGTAGCCCCTCCGAGGTGTACACGTACTATGACCGCGAGATGTTGGCGCGCGGATGGGTTCGCACCCGGCTTGACGACCGCGGGGCCCGCCTAAAGGCGGAGTACCGTCAGGGTAGCCGCAAGGCAAACCTCAAGATTGAGTACAAAAAGGGAGTTGTAGAGGTAAAGCTCGAGCAAGAATAGCCCGTCCTGGGGGCCTACGACCTGACGACCTCGAGCCCCCCAGATGCCGATAAGCCCCCGCGAGGACGGGGGCTTTTGGGCCGATCTCCGCGCGGAAGCAACGGGCCATCCGGCTCTTGACCTTCGCCCCCCGACCCCCGACAATACTCGGATATGCGAGGCTTGTCCCAGCGCGTCAAGGCGCTCAAACCCAGTGCTACGGTGGCGGTCAACGCCAAGGCCCTCGAGCTGCGCCGCCAGGGCGTGGACCTGATCGCCATGACCGCCGGTGAGCCGGATTTCGACACCCCCCAGCACGTCAAGGACGCGGCGGTTCGGGCAATGGCGGCGGGCAAGACCAAATACGCCCCACCGGCGGGTATCCCCGAGCTGCGCGAGGCCATCAGCCTGAAGTTCAAGCGGGAGAACGGGCTGGAGATCCCTGCCGAGCAGACCGTGGTCACGGTGGGCGGCAAGCAGGCCCTGTTCAACCTCTTCCAGGCCCTCCTCGACCCGGGCGACGAGGTCATCGTGATCGGCCCTTACTGGGTCAGCTACCCCGAGATGGTGCGCTTCGCCGGGGGAAACCCGGTGGAGGTGCCCACCGGCCCCGAGTCGGGCTTCATCCCCGACCCCGAGGAGGTCGCCCACAAGGTCAGCCCGCGCACCAAGGCCATCGTGGTCAACTCGCCGGGCAACCCCACCGGGGCCGTCTACCCCAAGGAGGTGCTGGTAGCGATTGCCGAACTCGCCAACCGGCACGACTTCTACCTGGTCTCCGACGAGATCTACGAACACCTCATCTACGAGGGCGAACACTTCTCCCCGGCCCACGTGGCCCCCGAGCGCACCATCACCGTCAACGGCGCGGCCAAGGCCTACGCCATGACCGGCTGGCGCATCGGCTACGCGGGCGGGCCCAAGGACGTGATCAAGGGCATCGTGGACGTCTCGAGCCAGTCCACCACCTCCCCCGACACCATCGCCCAGTGGGCCATGGTGGAGGCCCTCAACAACGTGGATGAATCGGGCCGCTTCATCGCCATGGCCCGCGAGGCCTACCGGCGTCGCCGCGACCTGATCGTGAAGGGGCTCAACGACCTGGGGCTTCCCACCCCGAAGGTGAACGGGGCCTTCTACGTGCTCTCCGACGTGAGCAAGATTGATCCCGACGAGAACAGGGCGGCCCTGCGCATGCTCGAGGAGGCCAAGGTGGCGGTGGTTCCCGGAACCGACTTCGCCGCGCCCCACCACGTCCGCTTCTCCTACGCCACCAGCGAGGAGAATATTCGCCAGGCGCTCGAGCGCATCGGATCGATCCGGTAAACCGCCCGAAGGGTTGGGCTACGCCGAACGTCGCCAGATCGGCAGCAGCAGCAAGATCACCCCCACCACCACGCAAGCATCGGCCAGATTGAAGATGGGGAAGTTGTCAAACGGCCCCCAGCCGGTTCCCGTGGTGTCGAAGTAATCCACCACCGAACCCCGCCCAACCCGGTCAATGGCGTTGCCCAAAGCCCCCGCGGCGATCATCGAGAAGGCCACTTGCTGGAGCAGCGGCAGCTTTTTGCGGCCCAGGTAGTGGAGGATTCCAAACCCCACCAGGATGCTCACCATCACCAGGATGCGGGCCCCGCCCTGGAAGAGGCCAAAGGCGGCCCCGGTGTTGTAGATGAGGGTCAGGTTGAGCAGGGGGATAAAGGGTTGGGGCACGCCCGGGGTGAGGTGGGCTACCGCCCAGATTTTGAGCACCTGGTCGAGGCTGAGCAAAAAGGGGACGAGGATGAGGGGCACGGGGCGAGTCTAAGGGGCTACGCCGCCTAGATGCAAGCCCACCTAGCAGGGGGGCCAGAGGCTATGCTATAATCCCCGCTGTTGCTGTGACGCCGGCGGCTCAGGTCCGGCTTGGAGGGAAGAGAAGATGTCCAAGATTTGCGAGATCAGCGGGAAGCGCCCGACCGTGGTCCACTCGGTCACCCGGCGGGGTAAGGCCAAGGCCGACGGCGGCGTGGGTAAGAAGACCACCGGCATCAGCAAGCGCTGGCAGTACCCCAACCTGCAAAAGGTCAGCATCACCGTCGCGGGCCAGGAGATCACCTTCCGGGTGGCTACCAGCTACGTGCACAAGGTCTACGAGCTGGCCGAGCGGGCCAAGGGTATGCAGCTCGAGGGCCTCACCGCCAAGCAGATCAAGGCCAAACTGCTCCAGCTCGTGTAGGGGTTGGGCCCCTTTTTGCTCCTGCTGGCGGCGCGAGAAACCACCCGGCTCTAGAATAGGGTCATGGGACTCAAGCCGGGGTGGTACGTGCTCGGGGCGGTTCTCCTCTACGCCCTGGCGATGACCCTGGCCTGGTCGGCCGAGCGGCGGCAGGTAGCGGCGTTGCAGGCCGAGGTCGCCAAAGCGCGGGATTCGGCCAGGCGCGGCCCGGAAGGGCTGATGCTGCCTTTGGTCGGGGCTTGTCTGCCCAAGGACCCGGATAACCTACCCGGTGCGCCCCGCCCCTACCGGCGGGGGGTCAACCAGGGTTTCGTCTTCACCGACGGGGCTTCCTGCGTGCCGGTGGTGTACGGAACCGGGGTGGTGGCGGCGGGCGGGGGAGAGGTGGTGCGGCTCGAGCGCGACTACCAAGAACCTACCCCGGCGGAGTTCGAAGCCCTGCTCAAGGCAGTGGAGGGGGGCGCTACCCCGGCCCAGCTCGACCGGCTGCGCGGTCGGGAGATCTGGATTCGCCACCCGGACGGCTCGACCACCGTCTACGCCCACCTCTCGGAGGTTGCACCGGGGCTCGAGGTCGGCAGCAAGGTCACCAAGGGTCAGTTCATCGGCAAGGTGGGGAACTCCGGGACGTCGGCTGGGGTGAGGGGGAGCCGCGCCGGAGCCCGCCTCCTCTTCGAGCTGTGGACCGGCACCCCTGGCGAGAGCCGCTTTTTCGGGCAAGGCGTGGAGCGCCGCGAAATCCTCTTGAACCAAGCCAAGCAAAGGTTTGGGCTGCCATGAGCCTGATCCTTCAAGCCTGTCTGAACGGGGCTCGAGCCCATCCCGCCGTCCCCTTCACGCCCCAGCAACTCGCCGCCGCAGCCCGCCGCTCGGTAGAAGCCGGAGCCAACACCCTCCACGTGCATCCCCGCCGGGCGGATGGAAAGGAGACCTTGGAGGCTTCGGTATGCGCGGAGGTGCTCGAGGCGATCCGAACGGTTTGTCCGGGGGTTCCGGTGGGGTTCACTACCGGCTTTTGGATCGTTCCCGATGAAGCCCGGCGCTACGCTCAGATTCGCGGATGGCACCTCCTACCGGATTACTGTTCGGTCAACTTCTCCGAACCCGGCGCAAAGGAGCTGTGCGCGCTGCTTTTCGCCAAGGGCATCGGGGTCGAGGCGGGGTTAGCCAATGTCCAGGATGCTTACCGGCTCCTCGAGTCCGACCTGGCGGGGCGCTGTCTACGCCTCCTCATCGAGATCGAAACCCAAGACCTGGCCGAAGCCCTCAAGGGAGCCGAGGCCATCGAGATTTTGCTGGATGAAGCCCTGCTGAAAGTCCCCCGCCTGCTCCACGGGGTGGACGCCACGGCCTGGTCCTTGCTCGAGCGATCTTTGCAGCAGGGCTACGACGTGCGGATCGGGCTCGAGGACACCCTGACCTTGCCCGATGGCCGGTTGGCCGCCAGCAACGCCGAATTGGTCGCCCAGGCCCGGACCCTGGCGCAAAAAGCCGGACGGATTTGAAGAAAATATAAGGTAACCTATTAGCCATGCGCGCGACCTTTGGTCAGGCCTGGCAACATCTCTGGGTCCGATTCGCGGTTTATACCCTACTGATCGTCCTGGTGCTCTACTACCTGAACTGGGCGCTCAGCGCGGCGAGATCGGCCATCATTACCGTCTTGATCGCCGTGGTCTTCTCCTACGTCACCAGCCCCATCGTGCGCTGGTTCGAGCGGCGCAGGTTGAGCCGAGCCTTGGGGGTGGTGGTGGTTTTCGTAGGATTTTTGCTCTTCCTGGCCTTAGCCTCGGTGCTCTTGGCCAACATGGCCGGTCAGCTCGCGAGCTTTCTCTCCGGGCTCCCCAACCTACTGTCTCCCCTCCTGGACTGGGCGCAAGCCCTGCCGGGGCGCATTGGGCAGATCGAACTGCCTCAGCCGGTGCGCGAGGCCTTGGCCCAGGCCAGCCTCAGCATCCAGACCCTGCTCCAGGGGTTTACCCAGTCCCTGCTGCGGCTCTTGCAGGCTTTGCTGGCCCAGGGGGGCAACCTGATCGGCTTCCTCACCAGCTTGGTGGGTGGAATCTTCCAGCTCCTCACTGCGCTCACGATCTCCATTTATCTGCTCTACGACCTCCCCAAAATTGCCCAGACCCTCCTCAAGGCCATTCCCGAGCCGTATCAGCCCCTGGCCCTGGAGATCTCGCAAAGGGCCGACCGGGCCTTTGGAAACTTCGTGCGGGGCCAGGTCTTGGTCGCGACCATCTCGGGAACCCTCGTCGCGGTGGGCCTCTCCATCGTGGGCGTGCCCCAGGCCGCCAGCTTGGGATTTCTGACTTTTATCTTCAACTTTGTCCCATTCGTGGGGGTGATCATCTCGGCGATCCCGGCCATTTTGCTGGCCTTGCCCTTGGGCTGGCTCAAACTGGTCCTGACCGTGGGGGTGCTGTACCTCACCAACCAGCTCGAGGGCAACGTCTATGGCCCTTTCGTGATGCGCCGGGCGGTCAGTATCCACCCGGTGACCGGTATCATCGGCATCCTCATCGCCAGCTCGCTCTTCGGTTTTATCGGGGTGCTGTTCAGCACGCCGATGCTGGCCTTTTTTAAGATCTTGTACGTGGACTACTACCAGAACAGCCGGTTTTACAAGGAGGGCTGATCTCTAGTCCCAGTGGCCGCCCTCCTGCAAGGCTCGAGTGAACCACCCCGGAACCTCCTGGCCGAATCTCCGGACGGCGAAATCCCGGGCGAACTCGCCATAGCGCCCCTGGGCAATTGCGCTTCGGGCCTGCTCCATCAGCCGGTGCAGGTAGCGCAGGTTGTGCAGGCTCACCATCCTTAAGCCCAGCATCTCCTCGGCCCGCACGAGGTGCGAGAGATAGGCCCGGCTGAAGTGGAGGCAGGCGTAACAGTCGCACTCCGGATCAATCGGGCGGGGGTCGTCTAGATGCCGGGTGAGCTTGAGGTTCATCCGCCCCCCTGCAACCAGGGCGTAGCCAAACCGCCCGGTGCGAGTGGGGTACACGCAGTCGAACATGTCCACCCCCAGGGCCACCGACGCCACCAGATCCTCGGGGTGGCCCACCCCCATCAGGTAACGGGGCTTGCTTTCGGGCATCAGCCGGGTGGAAAGCTCCACCGCCGGGTACATCCCCTCCTTGGGCTCGCCCACCGCGAGCCCCCCGATGGCCAACCCCGGCGTATCGAAAGGAACCGTGGCCTGCGTGCTGGTCTGGCGTAGCTCGAGGTCTATCCCCCCCTGGGCGATGGCGAAGAGGGCCTGATCGGTTCGGGTTTTGGCCCCTAGGCAGCGCTCCAGCCAGCGCAGAGTGCGCTCGATGGACTCCCGCATGTACTCCCGGCCCGCCGGGTAGGGCGGGCATTCGTCGAAGGCCATGATGATGTCCGCCCCCAAAGCTTCCTGCACGGCCACGCTCCTCTCCGGGGACAGCTCGATCAGGTCGCCGTTGATATGGCTCTGAAAGACCACCCCCTCTTCGGAGATCCGCCGCAGGTGCCCCAGGCTCATCACCTGAAATCCTCCCGAATCGGTGAGCCAGGGGCCGTTGTACGCGGCGAACCGGTGCAGCCCACCGATGGCTTTCACCCGCTCGGGGCCGGGGCGCAGGAGTAGGTGGTAAGTGTTGGCCAGGACGATCTGCGCGCGGATATCGCGGATCTCCTGGGGGCTGATGCCCTTGACCGAGGCGAGGGTGCCCACCGGCATGAAGAGGGGGGTTTGCACCCAGCCGTGGGGGGTTTGAAAAAGCCCGTTGCGGGCTCGGCCCGCCCGGGCGGTGATAGAGAATTCGAACACAGGGAAGATTTTCAAACTTGGGACGACGAAGGTCAAACCCTGGGGCGGTAAGCTGGTTCCCATGGGGCGGTATCTGCTGGTGATGCTGGGTGGGGCCATCGGGGCGGGTCTGCGCTACGGGCTAGGGGCTTGGATCCAGGGGCTCACCGGGCCGAGCTTCCCCTGGAGCACCCTGGTCATTAACGTAAGCGGGAGCTTCCTGATCGGGGTGGTGCTGCGTTTGAGCCTCGAGGGCAACCTCTCCACCGAGGCCCGGCTTTTCCTGGCGGTGGGTATCTTGGGTGGCTACACCACCTTCTCCACCTTCAGCTACGAGACCCTGACCCTGATCCAGCAAGGGGAGTGGCTCAGGGCGTTGTTGTACGTGACCGGCAGCGTGGTGTTGGGATTCGGGGCGGTCTGGTTGGCCTATCGCCTGGCGGGGTGAGCCAAAAGGAGGGGGTATGAAGCTCGAGGGTAGGGCCAAGCTCGTGCGCATCTTCATCGGGGAGTCGGATCGCTGGCAGGGAAGGCCGCTTTATGAGGCCATCGTACTCGAGGCCAAGCGCCAAGGCTTGGCCGGGGCCACGGTGTTCAAGGGGGTGATGGGTTTCGGGGCGCATTCGCGCATCCATTCCGCCAAGATCCTCCAACTCTCCCAAGACCTCCCGGTGATGGTCGAGATCGTAGACAGCGAAGAGAAGGTGCAGGCTTTTTTGCCGCTGCTCGAGGCGATGGTGGGGGAGGGGCTGGTGACGATGGAGTGGGTGGAGGTCATCCGTTACCGGCATCGCTAGAGGCAGAGGGGGAATGTACGGCGCCTTACCCGCCTTGGTCGGGGCTGGGGGTACCCTTGGCCTATGTTCGGCCATTTCTTCCAAGGCCCCAAAGGTGACAGTGGCCGGGTCCCCCCCGGGCAGACCCTCACCGAGCGTTTCCCGGTGCTCACCTATGGCCCGACCCCGACGGTGAAGCCCCAGGAGGTGCGGCTCAAGGTGTACGGGCGGGCCGACCCCCTCGAGCTTTCCTGGGACGACCTGATGAGCCTGCCCCAAAGCGACCTCACCGCCGACTTCCACTGCGTAACCCGCTGGAGCAAGCTCGACGTGAAGTGGCGGGGGGTGCGGGTGCTCGACCTGATGGAGCGGGTCCGGCTCGAGCCCAGCGCCAAAGCGGTGATGCTCCACTGTTACGGCGGCTACACCACCAACTTGCTCCTCGAGGACTTTCTACGTCCGCAGAACCTGCTGGCCCATACCCTCTATGACCAACCCCTACCGCGCGACCACGGAGGCCCCCTGCGGCTCATCGTGCCGCACCTCTATGCCTGGAAAAGCGCCAAGTGGCTACGCGGTCTGGAGTTTTTGGATCGGGAAGAACTCGGCTTCTGGGAGGTTAACGGTTATCACCGCCGGGGGGACCCCTGGAAGGAGGAGCGCTTTAGCGACGGGTAGGTATACTCAAGGCGAGGTGAGTCGAGATGAACTCACTCCAGGCCCAAGCTGTGCAGGTGGCCTTGCAGGCTTACCGTGACTGCCAGGAAGCAGAAGAGCGCGAGTACGCGGAGCAATACGACGAGGTTAAGCGGATGGAGGATGAGGCTCCCGCGCCCGACCCGTGTGTGCGCCTTTTCAACGAGTTGGTGGAGGCCTGTATCGGCTATGTGGAAGCAGGCGGTGACCGGGCGGACCTCGAGCTCGGCGAGTACCGCGACGCGGTCTATCGGCGAATGGACCAACCCCGCTCGGTCCAGCGATGGGAGGACGAGGGGGGAGCGCCCCTACCGGTCCGGCCCCACCAAGTAGACCGCTGACCAGGGGCGGTAGCGGGTGGAAAGCGCTTCGGTGCGCGTACCCGAGGCGTCGGTGATGGTGCGGTTCAGGAGAACGCTGTAGCCGTCGGCGGCCCAGTCCACCTGTTTGCGGGTACCGGGGGGTAGGCTATCGTCCACGATGTACTGGTCCGGGGGGTGGGGGGTGCGCGAGAGGATGATCGGGTCGGAGATCGCCACCGTGCGTCCGATGGGTAGGCCCCACACGCTCACCGTGAGGCTCACCTGGTCGGGGTCGTAGCGGGTGCGCAGGAGCAGGGGAGAGGGGGTGTCGTTCTTCATCCGCAGGTCCAGGTAGGGCTGGTATACGGCGGCGTCGAAACCTACGATGGGGTCGTACCAGTGCACCCGGTAGGCGTGCGGGTTGCGCTCGACCACCGGGAGCCCGGTCTTGTACAGGGCGCGGAAGGTGGTGGTGGAGACCTGGCAGACCCCGCCGCCCACCCCAGGTACGGTGCGTCCGCCGGAGATCACCAAGCCCTCCTTGAAGCCAGCCTCCGGGGTAATCTGGCCAACCGCCTGGTTGAAGGAGAAGGTCTGGCCCGGGGCGATAACGTGTCCGTCAAGGCGGGAGGCTGCGGTGCGCACGTTGTGGATGCGCTCGGGGCTCGAGCCGCGGAAGGTGGTGGTGGCGCTCGAGAGCAGCACCAACCGGCCGGGCTCGGGCAGATCGGCGGCCTTGAGCGTGGGCAAAGCCGCCACCACCGGCAAGTCCAGGGTGCGGACGTCGGGCTGCCAGAGGAGCGGGATCAAGGCCTCCTCGGCGGCCTTCTGATCGAGTTTCCAGCCGGGCTTTTCCGCCGCTATGGTGAAGGCGGGAGCGGCCCCCTCGCCTCTCCCCCCCACGTAGTGCGCGTTGACCGCCCCTTGGTCGTAAGCCCCCGCTACCTGCCTGAGCAGTCTGCGCACGGCGGCAAGGTTAGCCTCGAGCCCTTCTTTTTTCAGCACGATCAGCCCGGCGACCTGCTCGGGCTGGATGGTGTAGGTTTTGAGCGCCCCGCCGGGCGGGTTGTAGCGGAGGGTGATGGGGCGCAGGAGGGCGTTGGCCTGGTCGGCCCGGGCCTGGTAGTCGCCCGCCCGCACGTTCGCGGGGATCTCCTGCGCGCTCAGCTCGAGGGTGGTGGCGTTGGGGTTGGCCAGAAAGCTGGCTACCGCCGCCTCCACGTCGAAGCGCCGCCCCGGGGTGTCGGGCGTGACCACGAAGCGACCGTTTTTGAACTCGACCTTGGCGTTCTTGGGCGGGCGCTCGAGGGCTGAGCTGAGCCGCTCGAGCCGCTGGGT
>PSML01000039.1:0-8445 GCA_040290145.1 Meiothermus sp.
GCGGACGCTTCCCGCCGCCACCGCGTCGGGCTTGACGATCATGATCACCGGGAGGTTCTGGGCAAAGAGCAGTTGCCAGCGGTCGTAGAGGCGCTTGCGCTCGGACTGGTCGCCGAGCTGTTCGGCCTGGCGGAAGATCTCCCAGATGTTCTTCTCCCAGCCGAACATCTGGTCGAACCTGGGCTCACCCCCGCCCTTGTCCGGCCAGACCGAGCGGTGCCAGTAGTTGAGCTGGCCGCCGGGCTGCCAGATGTCCTTGCGCAGCTGGGGGTCGGGCTGGTCGCCGAAGGCCACGATGATGCTCTCGAAGTTGCCGCCGGTGGCGGTGGAGAGCACGGTGCTCTGCTGAATGCCCTGCAGGTTGAGCCTGACCCCCACCTGGCGCAGGTCGTTTTGCAGGATGGTGGCGATGGCCGAGATGGGGATGGAGTCGGCGGCGTAGGTGAGGGTGAACTCCAGGGGCTTTCCGCTGGGCAGCCGCCGCACCCCGTCCTGGCCGCGCTCGAGGCCGAGGCTCTGGAGCAGGCCCTCGGTGGTCTTGAGATCGTAGCGGCCCAGGTAGGAGCGGGTGTCGTAGTACCAGAAGGTGCCCGGGGCCACCCCGTGGCCGGGCAGGCTGGCCAGGCCGTTGTACACGTCGTCGATGACGCGCTGGCGGTTGAGCGCAGCCTGCATGGCCTTGCGGAAGGTGAGGTTGCGGAAAAGCTCGGCCAGCTCGGGGTTCTTGGCGTCGAAGTTGAAGCCCCAGTGGGGCGGGGAGGTGAAGATGGTCACGCCCTTGAGCACCCGAATCCTGGCCCCGGCCACCTCCTGGCGCTTGAGCTCGGGGAACTGCGCCCCGGTGATGGGCACCTGGTCGAGGTTGCCGGCCTGGAACTGGGCCACTTGCAGGTTGGGGTCGCGGATGATGAGGTACTCCAGGCGGTCGAAGTAGGGCAGCGGGTTGCCCTGGGGGTCACGCCGCCAGGAGTTGGGGTTTCTGACCAGGGTGACCTTCTGGTCCACGGTGTAGCTCTGGATCACGAAGGGCCCGGTGCCCACGATCTCCTTGGGGTCGGTGTTGGTGGCCCAGGCCCTGGAGAAGCCCTGGGCGTCCTGCAAGGGCCTGAACTGCGCGAGCTTGTGCCGCGGCAGGATGGGCGAGAAGGTCAGGGCCTGCAGCACCGCCCCGTAGGGCTTCACCGAGGTCACCCGGAAGGTCAGGTCGTCCACCTTCTCGAACTTGAGCGGCACCCCGGCCACGGTCAGGGTGGCGGCCTGGTTGCCGCGCAGGTTGGGGTTGGAAGCCACCTCGGTGAAGGTGAAGAGCACGTCGTCGGCGGTGAAGGGGGTGCCGTCCGACCACTTCACCCCCCGCCGCAGCCTGACCGTGACCGTGCGGGCGTCGCGGGAGAAGGACCAGGACTCGGCCAGCACCCCGCTGAGCTCGAAGGTCAGGGGGTCGAGCTGCATCAGCCGGTCGAGCACGTTGTTGAGCACGGTGTAGGCGAAGTTGTCGATGACCGAGAAGTAGTTGAAGCTCTGCGGGCTGGCCCCCAGGGGCAGGGTGAGGGTGCCCCCGCGCTTGCCGATCTCCTGGAACAGCGCGAGCGGGACGTTGGCCTGCCCCTGCTGGGCCATCGCCTTGGCGAGGAGCTGGGGGGCCAACACCCCCGCCCCCAGGACTCGGGCCGACTTGGACAAAAAGCCTCTACGGTTCATGGTTGCCTCCTTTTGCCTTTAGTCCACGCTCCGCACGTCCGCCGCGTCGCGCAGGGCGTCGCCGAAGAAGTTGTAGGCCAGCACCGAGATGAAGATCAGGATCCCCGGCGTGAGCAGCCAGGGGTAGAGGGAAAGGGCCTGGAAGTTCTGCGCGTCCTTGAGCAGCAGGCCCCAACTGGCCATGGGCTCCTTGATGCCCAGGCCCAGGAAGGAAAGGGCCGACTCGCCGATGATGTAGCCCGGCAGGGCCAGGGTCGCGGTCACGATGAGGTAGCTGGTGAGGTTGGGGGTGATGTGCCGCAGGATGATGCGCAGGTTGGGGGCGCCGATGGCCCGGGCGGCGGTCACGTAGTCTACCTCCCGGGCGGCCAGCACCTGCCCCCGCACCACCCGGGCCAGCCCCGCCCAGCCGATGAAGGAGAGCACCGCGATGATGCCCAAGTACACGTAGGTGCTGGGCCAGGAGGCCGGGATGACGGTGGAGAGGGCCATCAGGATGGGCAGGCGGGGGATCGAGAGCAGCACCTCGGTGGTGCGCTGGATCAGCGTATCCATCCAGCCGCCGAAGTACCCGGAGATCCCGCCCAGCAGGATGCCGATGGCGAAGGAAATGGCGACCCCGATCACCCCCACCGTGAGCGAGACCTGCGAGCCCACCAGGATCCTCGAGAGCAGGTCCCGTCCGAACTGGTCGGTGCCCAGCGGGAAGAAGTAGCCCTCGTCCACCCCGAAGAGGTGCAGGTTGGTCCTGAAGCCCAAAAAGCGGTAGGGCTCGCCCTGGCGGACGAAGAAGCGGATCGGGGTGGGGCGGGTCTGGTCCTCCTGGTACGAGGCGATAAAGGTCACCGGGTCGCGCTTTTTCTCGAGCCGATAGACAAAAGGCCGCACCAGCCGCCCATCGCGGAAGATATGCACCCGTTGCGGCGGCTGGTACACCGCGTCGGGGTGCTGGGTGGTGAGGTTGTAGGGGGCCAGGAACCCGGCGAAAAGCGCCACCAAGTAGAGCAGCAGCAGCACCCCCGTGCTCACCACGCCGGGCCGGTTCTTGAGGAAGCGCCGCCAGGCCAGGTGGAGTGGGCTGTTGCGCTCGAGGCGGGGGGCCGGGGCGCTACTCATAGCGGATCCTCGGGTCGGCCCAGGCCAGGGCCAGGTCGGCCAACAGGTTGCCGATCATCAGCAAGATCGCCGACATCATCAACAGCGCCATCACCACGTACTGGTCCTTGTTGAGCAGCGAGTCGTAGAGGAAGGGGCCGATGGTGGGCAGGTTGAGCACGATGGAGGCGATGATGGTGCTCGAGATGAGGTTGGGCAGCGAGAGCCCGGCGATGCTGATCAGGGGGTTGATGGCGTTGCGCACGGCGTGCTTCCACAGCACCACCCGTTCGGCCAAACCCTTGGAGCGGGCGGTACGGATATAGTCTTGGGTCAGCACGTCCAGCATGTTGGCCCGCATCTGCCGCATGATGCTGGCCGTCCCGTCCAGCCCGATCACGATGAGGGGGATCCAGAGATGGGCCAGCATGTCCTTGAACTTCGCCCAGCTCCAGGGGGCGTCGATGTACTGCGGGCTGAAGAGCCCGCCCACGTTGGTCCCCCCGGTGCTCAGCACGGCGAAGATCAGCAGCAAGGCCACCAGGAAGTCGGGGGTGGCCAGGCCGAAGTAGCCGATGAGGTTCGCCACCGTCGCGCCCAGCCCGTGTCGCCTGAGCGCGGTGTAGATGCCCAGCGGGACGGCCACCACCCAGGTGGTCAGGATGGTGAGGAGGGCCAGGAACACCGTCCAGCCCAGGCGCTCCCCGACGAGCCCGGAGACGGGCCGGTTGTTGAGGAAAGAGTAGCCCAGATCGCCCCGCACAAACCCTCCCAGCCAGTCCAGGTACTGCACCCAGACCGGCTGGTCGAGGCCATACTGCTTGCGGATGGTCTCTACGGTCTCGCGGGAGACCCGGGGGTCATCCAGCATGTTCTCCAAGAACCCCCCCGGCTGGAGCTGGATCACGCCAAAGATCAGCACCGAGATCAGCAGCAGGGTGGGGACCGCTACCAGAAAGCGTCGGAATACAAAGCTCCACATGGAAAAGATGGGCAGAAGAGGGGAGCGGGTGTGCGCTGAAGCTTTGTGGTGCTTTACTTCTGGTACATGATCGCCACCGGGTTGTAACCGGGGATCACGCCCAGGCTGTAGAGGTAGTTGCCATACTTGGTGCTCACCGCGCCCACCGCGTAGGCTTTGGCGATCATGATGACCATGGCCTCGCGGGCGAAGATGGCCTGCCAGCGGTCGTAGAGGGCCTTACGCTGGGTGAAGTTGGTGGTGCTGGCGGCTTTCTCCCACAGGTCGTAGATCTCCTTCTCCCAGGGGAAGAAGTTGTTGAACTGGGGTGGGCCGCCCGGGGTGGCGGGCTGGGTGGACTGGTGCCAGTAGTAGAGGTCCCCGCCCGGCTTCCAGATGGGGGTGCGCAGCTCGGGGTCGGGCTGGTCGCCCAGGCCCAGGACGATGGCGTCCCAGTCCTTGCCGCGCCCGGTGGAGAGCAGGTTGGCCGCCAGGATGCCCTGCAGGTTGGCCTTCACGCCGATGGCCTTGAGGTCATTTTGCAGGATGGTGGCGATGGCCGAGAAGGTCGAGGAGTTGGAGCCGTAGGTCAGGGTGAACTCCAAGGGCTTCCCGCTGGGCAACAGCCGCACCCCGTCCGGCCCGCGCTTCAGGCCCAGCTTGTCCAGGGCGGCGCTGGCGGCGGCCAGGTCGTAGCTTCCCAGCAGCCGGGTGGTGTCGTAGTACCACTCGCTCACCGGGGCCACGCCGTTGCCGGGAAGCTCGGCTAGGCCGTTGTAGACGTCATCGATGATGCGTTTGCGGTTGATGGCCGACTGGATGGCCCGGCGGAACTCGGTCTGGCGGAAGAGCGCGGCCAGTTCGGGGTTCTTGTCGTCGTAGTTGAAGGCCAGGTGGGGTGGGGATCCAAACAGCGCGCGGAAGGCCACCACCCGGATCGGGGCTCCCTGCACCTCGCGCTGCTTGAGGGTGGGGAAGTCGGTTCCGGTGATGTTGAGCTGCCCCAGGTTTCCGGCCAGGAACTGGGCCACCTGGGCCTGCGAGTCGGGGATAATCAGGTACTCCAGCCGGTCCAGATAGGGCAGGGAGTTGCCGTCGGCGTCGCGCTTCCAGTAGTTGGGGTTTTTGACCAGGGTCACCTTTTGCCCGGCGGTGTAGCTTTGTAGCCTGTAAGGGCCCGTACCCACGACCTCGGCGGGGTCCACGTTGGTCGGCCAGGCGTTGTTGATCTCGCCGGGTTTCTTGCCGCCTTCCTGGCTGAAGGGCAGCAGCTTGTGCTTGGGCATGATGGGCAGGCGCATGTAGTGGATGAAGGCCGGGGCGGGCTTGGGCAGGGTGAAGCGCACCGTGCCCGCGTCCACCTTCTCGATCTTCACCCCGGCAAAGTTCCCGGCGTCGCCGCCTTTGGCCTCGGGGTTGGCCACGATCTGGGTGTAGGTGAAGACCACGTCGTCGGCGGTGAGGTCGCGCCCGTCCGACCACTTCACGCCCTTGCGCAGCTTGAAGGTGTAGACCTTGCTCCCCCCGGTGATGGTCCAAGAGGCAGCCAGGGCCGGCTCGATCTGGTAGGTCTTGTAGTTGTACTCGATGAGCCCGTCGAACATCTGGTTGGCCAGGGTCTGAATGGCCGAGTCGATGGCCCCGTAGTAGAACAGGGTCTGGGGGGCGCTGGAGAGGGCCATGGTCAGGGTTCCCCCCGGCTTGCCGTTCTCATACCCCGAGACCACCTTGGGCTGGGCACTGGCCAAGGCGCCCATCGTCACCAAACTCAGCAGCCAAAGAGCCTTTCGTGTCGTCATCGAACACCTCCTCAAGCGTGCCGCCAGACCCGATCGCCGACCCCGGGGACCTTGAACGCGGACACGGGTGTTACGCAGACCATTCTAATACCAGTAGTTGACCAAAGAGCAACCCCCCACCCGGGGCTGGGCTTGCTGGATGGGCGCTTGGCCTCATTCTTGGCCTTTCCGGTGCCGATCGCATGAGGACCAAAGCCCGGCGCCCCGCCGCTCGAGCGCCCCCCGCAGGCCCCCCGATTCTTCGAGGAGGGCCCGGGCCTCCTCGAGCCCCAACCCCTTGAGCAGCAGCACCGCCAGGCTCACCCGCCCCCCGGCCTCCTTCAGGGCGGCCTCGGCTCGGCCACCATCGCTGCCGGTCAGCTCCCGCAAGATCTCCACCCCCCGGCTCCAAAGCTTCTGGTTGGTGAGCACGACCTCCACCATGCGGTTGCCATAGATCCGCCCCAGCCGGATCATGACCAGGGTGGAGAGGAGGTTGAGCGTGGCTTTCTGTGCGGTGCCGGCGCTCATGCGGGTCGAGCCGGCGATGGCCTCGGGGCCGGTGTCCAGGTAGATGGGGTGCTCGGCGGCCTCGAGCAGCGGGGTGCCGGGGTTGTTGGCGATGCCGATGGTGAGGGCTCCCCTGGCGCGCGCCTCCACGAGGGCGGCCACCGTGTAGGGGGTGCGCCCGCTGGCCGCTACCGCGATCAACACGTCCTGGGTGGTGAGCCCGGAGGCTGCCGCGCGGCCCGCCTCGGCATCGTCCTCGGCCCCCTCCACCGGGCGCAGCCAGGCCTTCTCCCCTCCGGCCAGCAGGTAGACCAAGCGCTCTTGGGGCCAGCCGTAGGTAGGGGACAGCTCGGCCCCGTCCTGCACGGCCAGCCGCCCGCTGGTCCCGGCCCCGGCGTAGGCCAGCCGCCCGCGGCCCTTCAGGCGGAGTGCAGCGGCCAGCGCGGCGGCTTCGATGGAGGCTTTGGCCGCCCGCACCGCGGCCACCGCGGCCAGTTGCCGCTCGAGGAGGGCCTCGAGGATCTCTCCCGGCTCCCAGGTGTCGAGGTCTCGGTAGCGTGGGCTGGCGGATTCGGTGTTCACGTTGTGCTCGCCCTCCATTCGGCGGCGATGGCGTTGCCTACCGCCCGCCGCAACTCCACGATGCCGCTTTGGCGGTGGCGGCTGGGGTGGACGCGGTGGGTCAGCAGGGCCCAGGCGTAGCCGCGCTCGAGGTCGATCCAGACCCCGGTCCCGGTGAAGCCGGTGTGCCCCAGGGTGCGCGGGCTGCACAGGCTTCCCCCGCTATAACCCGGCTGCCGCAGGACCCAGCCCAGGGCCCGCTCGGGGGTCTGGGGGCGGGCCATCTCCTCCAGCGCCGCCCGCGAGAGCAGGGTTCCCGCTAGGATGGCCTGGGCCTGGGAAAGTACGCCCTCCAGGGTGCCGAAAAGCCCGGCCTGGCCCGCGCCGCCCAGGGCGAAGGCGTTCTCGTCGTGGACCTCGCCGCGCAGCACCCGCCCCCGCCAGGGGCAGCGCTCGGTGGCGACGGAGTTCTGGGGGTCGGGCCTCCAGGTCAGCCCCTGGGGTAGGGGGAACTCGCTGAGGGGTTGGCCGCGCAGGCGCTCGAGCACCAAGCCCAGCAGGATGTACCCCAGGTCGGAGTAGACCGTCGGGCCCGGCTCGCCCACCTCCCAGCGGTGCTGCAGGATCTGCGGCTTGAGCAGCTCGGGGCGGGCGTTCCAGGTGTACACCGGGGCCCAGGCCGGGAGGCCCGCGGTGTGGGTCAGGAGCTGGCGCAGGGTGCGTTTGGGGAGCGGGCTCTCCTGCATCCAGGCCATCTCGGGGAAGAAGCGCGCGAGGGGGTCGTCGAGGTCGGCCAGGCCGTCCTCGACCAGGCGCAGCACCTCGGGCACGGTGAAGAGCACCTTGGTCAGGCTGGCCAGGTCGAAGTGCATCCCCTGGTCGAGCGGGAGGGGTTCGGGCTCGAGCTGGGCCCTGCCGTAGACCCAGGTCTGGGCCTCCCCCTGGGCCCGCACCACCCCCAGCGCGGCGCCGGGGATCTGGCCGGAGTCAACGGCGGATCGGACCAGTTGGACGGCTTTGGCGAGCATGGTCTTTTAGCGCCCCCTCAGGCGCGGGTCGAGCGAGTCGCGCAGCACGTCGCCCAGCAGGTTGAAGCCCAGCGAGGCGACTAAGATCGCCACCCCCGAGAACACCGAGGTCCAGGGCGAGAGCGTCAGGTAGGCCCGCCCCTCCGAGAGCATGAGCCCGAGCGAAGGGGTGGGGGGCTCTGGGCCCAGGCCCAAGCGCCGATCAGCACTGCCCAGAAAAGCCAACTCATCCGCCGCATAAGGCTCCTCCTTGGTGTACCCTTTGATCTTAGTGGCTCGAGGTTTGGTATTCAAGTGGTATAAACTGGCCGCACCCCTCAACCTGGGGCCAATGCTGGGAGGGCCAGGGCAGACCGGGGGCGGATTGGTAGTTGGGTGGTATATTTAGGCCAGGCATGAAACTGCAACTGGATAGCTCCTCCCACACCCCCCTGTACCTCCAGCTGGAGGCCGCCCTGAGGGCGGTGCTGGCCGCGGGGGAGTGGCGGCCGGGCGAGGCCCTGCCGCCCGAGCGCGAGCTGGCCGAGCAGCTGGGGGTCTCGCGCATCACCCTGCGCAAAGCCCTCGAGCGCCTGGAGGACGAGGGCTTGCTGCTGCGCCGCCAGGGCAGCGGGACCTACGTGGCCCCCCGGGTGGAGCAGCCCCTGTCGGTGCTCACCGGCTTCAGCCAGGACATGCGGGCCCGGGGGCTCGAGGCCAGCAGCCGTTGGGTGCAGCGGGGGGTGTTCCAGGCTACCCCCGAGGAGGCTTTGGCCCTGGGCCTCTCGCCCGGCAGCCAGGTGGCCCGGCTCGAGCGGGTGCGGCTGGCCCA
>PSML01000039.1:8455-21608 GCA_040290145.1 Meiothermus sp.
GGGGGGGAGCCGATGGCCTTGGAGCTGGCGGTGCTCCCCGCAAAGTACCTGCCCGACCCGGAGGCGGTGGGGGAGTCGCTGTACGCCCACCTCGAGGCCCGATCCCTGCGCCCGGTGCGGGCCTTGCAGCGTTTGCGGGCGGTCGCCGCTGAGGCGCGTGAGGCCGAACTGCTCGAGGTCGAGCCCGGCGCCCCGGTGCTCTACATCGAGCGCTTGGGGTATTTGCCGGATGGCAGCGTGCTCGAGTTCACCCGTTCGCACTACCGCGGTGACCGCTACGACTTTGTGGCCGAGCTCCGCAGCGGAGCTTGACCCCATGCTGGTCTTGGGAGTTATGTCGGGAACCTCGGCGGACGGGGCTGACCTGGTGCTGGCGGAGCTGGAGGGGAGGCCGCCCAAGCTGGGGTGGAGGGTGCTCGAGCACCGCCCGGTTCCCTTCCCTGTCGAACTTCGCCAGCGGGTGCTGCTGGCCCTGCACGGGGATCTACAAACCCGGGCTCTGGCCCTGCTCCACCACGACCTGGGGCGCTTCTTTGCCGAGGCCGCCGGGCCGCTGGCGGGCCGGGCCGAGCTGGCCGCGCTGCACGGGCAGACGGTCTGGCACGAGCCCCCGCTGGCCACCCTGCAGATCGGGGAGGCGGCCTATCTGGCCGAGGCCCTGGGTTGCCCGGTGGTGGCGGATTTCCGCCCGGCGGATCTGGCCCTGGGGGGCCAGGCCGCCCCCCTCGTCGCCTACCCTGACCTGCTCCTCTACGGCCAGGAAGGGGTGCGCCGGGCCATCCACAACCTCGGGGGGGTATCGAACCTGACCTACTTGCCGGGGCTCGAGCGAGGGGGGGTTTTGGCCTTTGACACCGGCCCCGGCAACTGCCTCTTGGATGAAGCCGCCGCCCGGCTGGGCCTGACCCACGACCCCGGCGGGAGCCTTGCGCGCAAGGGGCGGGCGGACAGGGAAAGGGTCACCGCCTGGCTCTCCCACCCCTACTTCACCCGCGAACCGCCCAAGTCCACCGGTCGCGAGCTGTGGCGGCTGGATCACCTCGAGACCGAGGGGCTGGGTCCCCATGACCTGCTGGCGACCCTCACCCACTTCACCGCCCAGAGCATCGCCCAAGCCTACCGGGATTTCGTCTTGCCGAGGGGACTGGATGAGGTCTGGGTGGCGGGTGGGGGGGCTTACAACCAGGCCCTGATGGAGGGGGTGCGGGCCGGGCTGCCGGTCCCGGTCTACACCTTCGAGGAGCGGGGCCACGACAGCCGGGTGCGGGAGGCCCTGGCCTTCGCGGTGCTGGGCTATCTGCGTTTCCTCGGCCTGCCCAACACCCTTGCGGCGGTTACCGGGGCCAAGGCGGAGGCCATCGCGGGCAAACTCCTCTGGCCGAGCTCGAGTAGGGCAGAAAGGTGATTGTAATCCCCAACCGGACTCGAGTACAATCGCCCCATGCCTGGCTTGCGTGAACGGCAAAAACAGCGCCGGAGGGAGCGCATTTACCGGACCGCGGTGCAACTTTTCCGCGATCGGGGGTTCCGCCAGACCACCGCCACCGACATCGCCAAGGCCGCCCACGTCTCGAGGGGGACTTTTTTCAACTACTACCCCTACAAGGAGGCTGTGCTGCTCGACTACGGCGCGGAGCTCTTGACCCAGCTCTCGGAGAGAGCTAGGGCCGAGCTCGAGGAGGGGAGCCCGCCGCTGGAGGTGCTCCGGCGGATGTGGGAGCGGCTCTCTGAGGTCTCCGAGCGCGAACGCGAACTGCTCTCGCCGCTGGCCTATGAGCTCTTGAACCCCGACCCAGAGCGGGCCCGGGCGGCCTTCGAGGCCTTGCCTCTGGGCGATTTTGTGGCTGAGGTGCTGCGACCCCTACGCGAAGCCGGCGAGATTCGCAAAGATCTCTCCCTCGAGCGCATCGCCCGTTCGCTGGCCGACACCTACCTGCTCTCGGCGTTGCGTTGGGCGGCCTACACCCCCGAGCGCCGCCTCAAAGACGAGATGCTCAAGTTCCTCGATCTGCTGCTGGAGGGGGCGCTGGTGCGGTGACGCGGTTCGCCCAGATGGTCCCCTCACCCATCGGCTTCTTCTACGCCGAGGCCAGTGAGTGCGGCATCACCCAGGTGCGCTGGCTGACCTTCCCCGATAGCCTCTACGAGCGGACCAACCCGGCGCTCGAGGCCTTCTCCGCGGCGGTTGAAGCCTACTTCGCCGGGGAGCCCGAGACGTTTCTTTGCGTTCCGCTCGACTACACCGGCCTCACCCCGGCGCGGATGGCCCTCTACGAGCGGGTTCGCCGGATTCCCTACGGCACCACGACCAGCTACGGCGCGTTGGGGAAGGAACTGCTTCTATCGGCCCGGGCGGTCGGGGCGGGGATGCGGGCTTGCCCCTTTTTCCCGGTGGTCCCGGCCCAGCGGGTGATCCACGCCGACGGGCGGCTGGGGGGGTTTATGGGGAATGAGGGGATCAAACGGCAACTGCTGCGGCTGGAGGGCGCCCCCTTCAGATCACCCGTTTGATCACCGACATGGCCTCGAGGAGGTCTTCCTCGCGGAAGGGTTTGGGGATGTGCCCCAGCCGGGCCGAGCGCACCCACAGGCCCCGCGGGGGGTCTTCCGAGACCACCCACAGCGGGGGAAAGCGCCCATCGGGGTGGCCGCGAATCTGCCGCACCCGGTCCATGAGGTCCTGGCCTTGCAGGATGATGCCTTGCGGCTTGTGTTTGGCCATCATGCGCTTGGCCGATTCCAGGTCGTGGGGCATCAGCACCCGGTAGCGCGAGCGCTCGAGCGTGACCAAGAGGAGCCGCCGGATCAGCGAGGACTCAGCCAGCACCAGGATCAGCGGGTCGCTGGGCCGGATGGGGGTTTCCTCGAGCAGCCCCCGGCTCTTGAGTTCGAAGAGCAGGTGATAGACCTGTTCTTCGGGCAGGTCGGACTCGAGGGCGATGGACCTGGCCCGCTTGAGGCCGTCCACCAGCTCGAGCACGCTCCAGGCCTCGGGGGAGAGCGGATGGCGGGTGGGGTCGCTGGCGACCCGCAGCACCGCCTCGGGCTCCACCCGGCCCCGCTGCCACTCGTCCAGCCGCTGGGCCGCCTCGAAGAGCATGGCGCTGGTCTCGAGGGTCTGCGGCAGGGCGATCTGCGAGGCTTCCCCAGGGGGGGAGGCCTCGGCCAGAAGGGTGCCTTCCCGCTGGTTCATCAGGGTGGCGAGGGCTTCCATCACCTGCACCCGCAGGGCATCGGTGAGGTCTTCTTCCGTGATCAACCCGGCCCGCAGGGCCAGTTGGCCCAGAGGGGTGCCGGGGTTTTCCCGCTCCTGCTCGAGCACCAGCCGCTGGGTGTCCTCCAGGGTGAGGTACAAAAGCCGCACCAGATATTCGCCCAGGTGTGGCCCCGGCTCGGTGCGGGCGTAGACCAGGCGGCCTTCCATCAGGTGGATGCGCCCGTAGAGGTGGGGGGTCTCGACCGTCACCACAGCGCTTTTGCGGGCGGTCTCCAGCGCCCGCAGCAAATCCCCTAGCTCGATCTCCCCAATCCGCGCGCGAACCATAAGGGGCCAGTCCCCCGTGACTCACTGTACAAGCCGCGGGCCACTCCCCCGGCCTTTTGCGTCACGCGCTACTCGAACAACTCCGGCGAGGCCGGCAAGGGGTAGCCCAGGTGGTGGTAGGCCCGCTCGGTGGCGACCCGGCCCCGCGGGGTGCGCTTGATGAAGCCGAGCTGGATCAAGAAGGGCTCGTGGACCTCCTCGAGCGTCTGGGGGTCTTCGGAGAGGGCGGTAGCCAGGGTATCCAGGCCCACCGGCCCCCCAGCGAAGCGGTTCAAGAGGGTCTCCAGGATCACCCGGTCGCGCCGCTCGAGGCCCATCGAGTCCAGGCCTAAGGCGTCCAGGGCCTCGCGGGCCCGCTCGAGGGTCACGGTGGCTTCCCCGGCCACCTCGGCGTAGTCGCGGACGCGGCGGAACAGGCGCTTGGCGATGCGCATGGTGCCCCGCGAGCGCCGCCCGATCTCGTGGGCGGCCTCCTCGGTGATGGCCAGCCCGGTCAAGCCGGCGTCGCGCATCACCCCCTTGGCCAGTTCTTCCTCGGTGTAGAACTCGAGGTGCTCGATGATCCCAAAGCGGCTCCTCAAGGGGCCGGAGATGAGGCCCGGGCGGGTGGTGGCCCCGATCAGGGTGAAGCGGGGCAGATCCAGCCGCAGGGTGCGGGCCGCGGGCCCCTGGCCGATCACGATGTCGATCTTGAAGTCCTCCATCGCCGGGTAGAGGTGCTCCTCAGCGGCACGGGAGAGGCGGTGGATCTCGTCGATGAACAGGATGTCCCCCTCCTCGATGGAGTTGGTCACGATGGCCGCCAGGTCGCCCGGCTTCTCGATGGCCGGGCCGCTGGTCACCCGGATGTTCACCCCCAGCTCGTTGGCGATCACATGGGCCAGGGTGGTCTTGCCCAGCCCCGGGGGGCCAAACAGCAGCATGTGATCGAGCGGCTCACCCCGGTTTTTGGCGGCTTGCAAGTACACCGCGAGCTTTTCCTTGAGCCGTCGCTGGCCCACGTAATCCTCGAGGCGCTTGGGTCTGAGGGTCAGGTCGCTCTCCACCTTCGCATCATACTCCCAAAGGCGATTATGATTGCAGCATAACCCCGATCGAGCCGGCTCAGGCCTGCCCCTCCCACTCCAGCAGAAACCGCTCCACGAACCCCTGCATGTAGCGATGCCGCTCCTCGGCGATGGCCCGAGCCGTAGCGGTGTGCATCCGATCCTTGAGCAGGAAAAGCTTCTCGTAGAAGTGAGCGATGGAGCTTCCGGACTTGCTCTGGTAGGCCTCGAAGGAGGTGTGGAGTTCGGGCGGTTGGCCCGGGTCATGGAGGGGGCGGTGCTTGGAACCGCCGTAGGCGAAAGCGCGGGCGATCCCCACCGCCCCCATGGCGTCGAGCCGGTCGGCATCCTGCACGATCTGGCCCTCGAGGGTGGGCATCTGGTCCGGCACCCCGGCCCCTTTGAAGCTCACCCGCCCGCAGATCTCCAGGACTCGCCGGATGGCCAGGGGGGGGACGCCAAGCTCGAGGAGGAGCGGCTCGATGACGGGCTCGTGCGGATATTTCCAGTCCTCGAGGTCGTGGCAGAGCGCGGCCAACTCGACCAGGTAGCGGTCGGCCCGCTCGGCCTCGGCAATCCGCAGCGCCATCCGCCACACCCGCCAAACGTGCCACCAGTCGTGGCTGCCTTCGGCCACCGCGAGGGCTTTCACTCGCTGGGCTAGACCTTCGATCTGTCCTTGCTGGGTCGTCACGGGGCTATCCTAAGCGTTTTGGCCCAGCGGGCGGTTGGCTATAAGCTATTTTCCGTGCTCCGCTTCACCGCCCAGGGGGTTCGCCTCGACCAAGCGCTGGCCCATGAGGCCCGGACCTCGAGGGCCAAGGCCCAGGAATGGATCGAGATGGGCCTGGTGCTGGTGGGGGGCAAGCCGGTCACCAAGGCTTCCTACCGGCTCAAGGGAGAGTGGGTGGAGGTCGAGCCCCCGCCCGAACGCCCCCCCACGGTAGGGCCGGAAGCCGTGCCGCTGGAGATCCTCTACGAGGACGCGGATATGGTGGTGGTCAACAAACCCGCTGGGATGATCACCCACCCGGCCCCTGGGGTCACCTCGGGGACCCTGGTCAACGCGCTCCTGGGGCGCTACGCTGAGCTAAGGGGGGTGCTCGAGGCCCAGATAGGAGGCGACGCGGCCCCGAAGCCCGAATCCCTGCGGCCCGGCATCGTCCACCGGCTCGACAAAGATACCTCCGGGGTGATCCTGGTGGCCCGCCACGAGGCCGCCCACCGCCGCCTCTCGGAGGCGTTCCGGGGCCGCAGCGTCTACAAGCGCTACCTGGCCCTCAGCGTAGGCCACCCCAAGGAGGGGACCTTGGCCGCCCCCATCGGGCGCCACCCGGTAGACCGCACCCGGATGCACGTGGGGGGGGTCGCCGCCCGCTACGCCGAGACCGACTTCGAGATCCTGGCGACCGCGGGTGAATACGCCCTGGTCAGCGCCATCCTGCACACCGGGCGCACCCACCAGATCCGGGTCCACCTCAAAGCCCTGCACGCCCCCATCCTGGGCGACGAGGTGTATGGAAAACCCTCCACCCTGATCGCCCGGCAGGCCCTCCACGCCTATGAGCTGCGCATCCAGCACCCCCGCAGCGGGAAGTACCTGGAGTTCGTGGCCCCGGTGCCCGCCGACATGGCCCGGGCCTGGGAAGCCTTGGGCGGAGCCTGGCCCCCCGGCCTGCGGACTCAGGCCGGCCAAAGCTCGCTGGGTTAACCTGGGACTGTGCTGGCTCGAGCTAAGCGGTGGGCTCCGCTTGTGCTGCTTTTCTTTGGCGTGCTGCTGCCCCTGATCGTGCTGGGCGTGCTCTCCGAGGAGGTTTTGGAGCGCGAGGACATCCGCCTGGACCGCTGGGTCATCGGGCTGATCCACCCGCTGGCCTCCCCGACCCTGCAAAAGATCGGCCTGGTCTTACGGTTTTTGGGCGGCGCAGAGGTGCTGGGGATGGCTTCGCTGCTCATGGTGGCCTATTTGCTCCTCACCCGAGAGGGCTGGAAGGCTTTTTTCTTCGCCTTGGCGATGGGGGGAGCGGTGGGGCTCAACCTGCTGGCCAAGGCCTCATTCCGTCGGGATCGCCCGCTCGAGGCCCTCCTGCAGGAGCCCAACTACAGCTTCCCCAGCGGCCACGCCAGCGGGAGCATGGCCTTCGCGATGGCCGTCATCGTGCTGCTGTGGCCGACCCGCTGGCGCTGGTGGGCGGTGGGCTTGGGGATGGCCTTCACCCTGCTGGTGGGGATCTCGCGGATCTACCTGGGCGCCCATTACCCCTCGGACGTGCTGGGTGGGTGGATGGCCTCGCTGGCCTGGGTGCTGGGGCTGCGTCAGGTCTTGCGCTCGAGGCTTTGAGGGGGGTCGGACCGCTCCCCCCGATCCGAACCCAAGCCCTCGTTGACCGATTGGACCGGGGGGCTTTGCTCGGCCCCTGGGTTTCGCCGCGCTGCCCACCCGATCACCCATAGCCCGATCACCGCCGCCACCACCGAGGAGGCCAGCACCCCCAGCTTGGCCTGGTCGAGCAGCACCGGTGCGTTGGCGAACCCCAGCGCGGCCACGAACAAGGACATGGTGAAGCCGATCCCACCCAAAAACCCCGCGGTGGGGCTCACCCCCGACTCCAGGGTGAAGTACCACATCAAGGCCCCGATCAGCAAGTAGATGCCCAGCCCGGTCACCTTGAGCCGGCCCGCCAAGAGGGCCAGGGCGAAAAACCCCAGCGAGACGAAAAGGGCGGTGAGGTTGAGCGCGGAGGTGTAGAAAAAGGCGATCACCAGCACCGCCCCCAGGTCGTCCACGATGGCCAAGGCCGTCAGGAACACCTTAAGCCCGAGCGGCACCGGTTTGCCCAACAAGGAGAGCACCCCCAGGGCGAAGGCGATGTCGGTAGCCATCGGAACGCCCCAGCCCGGCATCCCCGGCGTTGAGGCCGGTGTAGATCAGGGCCGGCACGACCATCCCGCCGATGGCCGCCACGATGGTGAGGGCCGCCCGGCGGGGGTTGGAAAGCTCGCCCATCACGATCTCGCGCTTGATCTCGAGGCCCACCAGCAGGAAGAAAAAGGCCATCAGGAAGTCCTTGACCCAGGAGGCCAGCGTCTTCTCCAGGCCCCAGCCGCCCACGTTGAGGGCGATGGTGGTCTTTTTGAGGTCGTAGTACCAGCCCGAGGCCGGGGAGTTGGCCAGGACGAAGGCCGCCACCGCGAACAGGAAGAGGATTAGCCCGCCGCGGGCCTCGCTGTCCCAGAAGCGCTGAATCGGACTCAGTAGGGTTTGGACCATGGTTCTCCCAAGGTCAAAAGGTGAAGACCGTTGACAGTCTCCACCTTGCCGGCTGCCGGAGGCCGGACTCCTGCTGCTTAGCAGCGCCTTTGAGGGGAATATACCACAAAGAGCGGGCTAAGGGCGACTGACCACTCTGAGCATCGAACGCACCGCCTGGCCCAGCCGCTCGATCCCCACCCGGATATCCTCCGGCGAGGCGTTGGAGAAGGAGAGCCGCATGGTGTTGGCCCCCGAGCCGTCGGGGTGGAAGGGCTGGCCGGGCACGAAGGCCACCCTCTGCTCCACCGCCTTCTTGAGCAGCTCAGCCGAGTCGAGGCCCTCGGGGATCTCGAGCCACAAGAACATCCCGCCTTCCGGCTTGTTCCAGTGGGCTTCCTTGGCGAGGTGTTGTTCCAGGGCGGCCAGCATCAGGTCGCGGCGCTCGCGGTAGGTGTTGCGGATCTTCACCACCAGCTCGGGCAGGACGGTCTGGGCCAGCTCGTACATCAGCATCTGGTTGAGCGTCGGGGTGTGCAGGTCTGCGCCCTGTTTGAGCTGTACCAGGCGGCTGACCACCTCGCGCGGACCCACCACCCAGGCCACCCGCAAGCCCGGCGAGAGGGTTTTGGAGAAGGTGCTCTGGTAGATGACGTTGCCGCCGCCCAACTCCTGGTCGAGTTCGTAGAGGGTGGGCAGGGTCTGGCCGGAGAAGGCCAGGTGGTGGTAGGCGTCGTCCTCGAGCAGCGGTACGTCGTAGCGGCGGGCCACCTCCACCAGCCGCTTGCGGCGGGCCAAGTCCATGTGCCGCCCGGTGGGGTTTTGGAAGCTGGGCAGGGCGTAGATGAACTTGGGCCGATGCGTCTTCAGGGTCTGTTCCAGCGCCTCCACCACCATCCCGCCCTGGTCCATCGGCACGGTGAGGTATTCGGGCTCGTAAGGCGTGAACGACTGCAACGCCCCCAGGTAGGTGGGGGACTCCACCACCACCTCGTCGCCGGCCCCGATGAAGAGCTTGCCCACCAGGTCCAGGGCCTGCTGCGATCCCGTGGTGATCAGCACCTGGTCGGGCGTGGTATTGGGCAGCCCTGCGGCTACCCACTCCCGCAGGGGCGGGTGCCCCTCGGTGGTGCTGTACTGCAAGGCCGCGGCTCCGTACTGGCCGAGCACCTTGTCGGCGGCACGCCGCATCGCCTCGAGCGGGAAGAGGTCGGGCGCGGGCAGACCCCCGGCAAACGAGATGATGCCGGGTTGTTGCGTCACCTTGAGGATTTCGCGGATGGCCGAACTCTTGATCCGGCCCATGCGCCCCGCGAAGCGCGATTCCCATGTGCCCATGCCCCGAGTATAAACCTAACGGGCGTTCGTGAGGAAGAGTCCTTCCGGCCTGGTCTGGGAGCGCTAGACTTGGGCAAGATGGGCGATGAGCTATTCCAGTATGCGCTGCGCCTGCTTTCGGCGCAGGCTTATGCCGAGGCGGCCTTCCGCCGCAAGCTGGCCCGCCGGGGTTCACCCCAAGAGGTGGAGGCGACGGTCCGTCGGGTCAAGGAGCTGGGCTACCTGGATGATCGTCAGTACGCCGAAGGCTACGTGCGGCTCAACCAGGGCCGCTGGGGAGCGGGCAAGCTGCGCCAGATGTTACGGGCCAAAGGGGTTTCCCCAGCGGTGGTGGACGCGGTGCTGGCCGACCTCGAGCCCCAGGCCGACCCGGTAGCCGAGGCTCTGGGGCTACTCGAGCGCTACCCCAGCCGTTACCAGGGCGAGAAGGCCAGGGCCATCCGCTTTCTGGTCAACCGGGGCTTCCCCCTCTCGGTGGCGTTCGAGGCATGGGAGCGGTACACGGGGAAGGGGGGATGAAAAACCCTGGGCGCTCCCCTGTTCGTGTAAGCTATACACCATGCCGCAGGTTCGTTCGGAGATCTTCATCCCTAAACCCCCAGCCCAGGTGTACGCCTACGCCAAGGATCTGGCCGGGCTCAAACCCTACCTGAAGGATGTGGAGAGCCTACGGGTGCTGGAGGATACGGGCTCGCGCTCGAGGTCGGAGTGGGTGGCGGTGGCGATGGGCAAGAAGGTGCGCTGGATCGAAGAGGAGGAGTGGTTCGACGCCGAGCTGCGCAACCGCTTCTCGAGCCCGGAGGGGGATTTCGACCTCTACCGGGGGACCTGGGCTTTTCTGCCCGAAGGGGAAGGAACCCGGGTGGTGCTGGAACTGGAGTACGAACTCAACATCCCCATCTTCGGCGGGCTGTTGCAAAAGCTGGTGTTGAAGCTCATGAAGGAAAACTGCGACGGGCTGCTGCAGGGCCTCAAGGACCGCTCGCTCGCGGCGTGATACAATCGGGGTATGTTGCGGCGATGTTAGGCCGATCTATCGCCGGGGTCATGGTGCGCCTGGGGGCCTCCATCCCGGCGTTTGTTGTACCCTAGCCCAGCAAAATCCAAGCCCAGAACCGGAGATTCCCATGTCCCTCCAGCTTTACAACACCCTGACCCGCCAAAAAGAACCCTTCGTCCCATCCACGCCCGGCTATGCCGGGATCTACGTCTGCGGGCCGACCGTGTATGGCGACCCCCACCTCGGCCATGCCCGCGGGCCGGTGGTCTTCGACGTGCTGCGCCGCTGGCTCGAGCACCGCGGCCTCAAGGTGCGCTACGTGCGCAACATCACCGACGTAGGCCACCTCACCGACGATGCCGACGAGGGGGAGGACAAGATCCAGAGGCGGGCCAAGCTCGAGCGCTTGGAGCCCATGGAGGTGGCCGAGAAGTACACATGGGCGTACTTTGACGCCATGGACGACCTCAACGTGCTGCGCCCGAGCATCTCGCCCCGCGCCGCTGGGCACATCCCCGAGCAGATCGAACTCACCCAGGCCCTCCTCGAGCGGGGCCATGCTTACCAGAAAAACGGCTCGGTCTATTTCCGGGTGAGCAGTTGGCCCCCGTACGGCAAGCTCTCGGGGCGCAACTTCGAGGAGCAGGAGGCCGGGGCGCGGGTCGCGGTGCGCGAGGAGAAGGAAGACCCCCGCGACTTCGCCTTGTGGAAGGCCGCCGACCCGGAGCACATCATGCGCTGGAACAGCCCTTGGGGCCAGGGTTTTCCCGGCTGGCACATCGAGTGCAGCGCGATGAGCCTCAAGTATCTGGGGGAGGGCTTCGACATCCACGGCGGCGGGATTGACCTCCAGTTCCCCCACCACGAGTGCGAGATCGCCCAGGCCGAGGCCGCCGGGTACGCCTTCGCCCGCTACTGGGTGCATCACAACCACGTCCTCCTGAACGGTGAGAAGATGGCCAAGAGCACCGGGAACCTGGTGACCCTGCGCGACCTGCTCGATCAGAACGAGCCGATGGTGGTGCGCTTTTATCTCTTACAAAGCCACTACCGCAGCGTCTTAGACTTCACCGGCGCCGGGCTCGAGGCCGCTCGCAACGGCTATCTGCGCCTCCTGGGTGCCTACCGCGAGGTGCGCCGCCAGATCCACTCGGCCCAGCCGGGCCAGCACGCGGCCCTGGAGGGGGCCCTGGACAAGCTCGAGGCCGACTTCAGCGAGGCCCTGGACGATGATCTAAACACGCCCCAGGCCCTTGCCGCTTTTTTTGTCTTCCTCCCCGAGCTCAACAGAGCGCTGTCCGAGGGGGCCGGGCGGCAGAGCCTCGAGCGGGCCGAGCGGGCCTTCGCCGGGCTGGGCGAAGGGGTGCTGGGGCTATTCCCGGCCAGGGTCTTGGAAGCTCGGCTCGGCGGCGACCTCCTCGATGGGCTCATCAAGCTCCTCCTCGAGCTTCGCCAGCAGGCCCGGCAGGAGAAAAACTTCGCCCTCTCCGACCGGATCCGCCGCCGCCTGGCCGAGCTGGGCGTGGTGGTGGAGGATACCAAGGAAGGCCCCAAGTGGAAGGTGGAGGTATAGGGATGCAGAAGCCCAACCCAGCGACCCAAGCGGATGGTCGGGTTCGCCGGGGTGACCCTACCGCTTTGGGTGGGGATTCCCTGCGGTGCTGATCGAGAACGGTCGCGCGGCCCACGAAAAAAGGGGGGTCACCCCCCCTTTTTGTCGGACGGGGCGACTACTCCCTGGAGCGGGTCCCTTGCAGAAGCATAAGGTAGTAGAAGATGGTCGAGAGCGTGCTGGCCAGGGCGGCTACGTAGGTAAGCGCCGCCGCGGTGAGCACCCGCCGGGCGCCTTCCATCTCGGGGCCGCTGCTCAAAAATCCCTGGCGCAGGATGCGCAGAGCCCGGTTCGAGGCGTCGAACTCCACCGGCAGGGTCACCAGTTGGAAGACGGCCACCGCCGCGAAGAGCCACAACCCGATCTGCGCAAGGCCCAAGGAGCCCAGGAAAAGACCGGCCAGCACCAGGATGGGCCCCAGGCTGCTGCCGATGTTGGCGGCGGGCAAAATGGCGGCGCGGATGCTCAAGGCCGCATAGCCCGTGGCGTCTTGTAGGGCGTGCCCCACCTCGTGGGCCGCCACGGCCAGCGCGGCTACCGAGGGTGAGTTGAAGTTGGGCTCGGAGAGCCGCACCACTTTCCCGTTGGGGTCATAGTGGTCGGTGAGGGCGCCGGGGACCATCTCCACCCGCACGCCGGTCAGGCCGTTGGCGTCCAGGATGGCCCGGGCGGTCTGGGCCCCGGTAAGGCCCCTCGAGTTGGCGATACGGCTGTAGCGGGCGTAGGTGGACTGTAACCAGAACTGGATCACCAGGGTAGCCACGAAGACTACCCCCATCAGCAACAAGGCTAGGATCATTCTTTACCTCCCCCCTTGACCATAGCAAAAACCAAGCCCCCAATTCTGAGGGATGGATCACCACCGCAAAGGTTCAGGGATGGTTAGCTGGCCAGGGCCTGGCTCTTGATGGTAAAGCGCAAGGCGGTGCGCTCTTCGTGCTCGAGGTCGAGCTTGACAAAAGCTGGTTTGACCGAAAGGTCTAGGTTGTCCGGGGCGATGTAGCCCCGTGCAATGGCGATGGCCTTGACGGCCTGATTCACTGCCGCCGGGCCGATGGCCTGCACCTCGACCTCCCCTTGGGAACGGAGCAGGGCCGCAATAGCGCCGGCTACAGAATTTGGGCGAGATTTCCCAGAGACGCGCAGCGTTTCCACCATGACCTCCAAACGTAGGATCGCTCCAAGAGCCATGTTAGTGTGACCCAGGCTCTAATGTGACTTACCCCACGGCTAAAGCCGGGGGCTTCTGGGGTCGTCGAGCATGAGCAACCTCATCGCTCTCGCCCAAGGGCAAGCCCTGCCCATCTGCGAACGGGTACACGCCCCGCCCCATTCTCAGGATGTTCAGCGCCGCGTTTACGTC
>PSML01000040.1:0-21212 GCA_040290145.1 Meiothermus sp.
AGCTGGCGGCTTGTCTCCACCCACGTCAAGCGTGCGGATGATGACCGAGTTTGGCGCTACCGCCTCGACGATGGCCCGGTAGAGGGCGGCCTGCTCGTCTTCCGTCGGCGGTTCGCTTCGGCCCAGAAAGAGGAGCTCCGTGCGCAGCAGGCCGATGCCCTCGGCGCCCAGCACCTGCGCTGTCCTGGCGTCAGCAAGGCTCCCGGCGTTGGCCGCCACCTCGATCCGCCGGCCATCCTGCGTGAAGGCTGGGAGGTAGCGCTCGGCCTCCTCCTGCCTCCTTCGGGCCAGCCAGGCCTCCCGCTCCCGGGCCAGGAATGCCCGGGCCGCGTCGTCCGGTTCAACAGCCACCACGCCACGTCGCGCATCAACGCCGAGGAGCGTGCCCTCGGCCACGGTCAGGATCCCCTGCCCGAGCCCCACCACGGTGGGGATGTTCATCGACCGGGCCAGGATCACAGCGTGCGAGGTCGCGCCCCCTGCCCCTGTGCAGATGGCCTGCACCTGCTCCCGGTCGAGCTGCGCCGCCAGCGACGGGGTGAGCTCGTAGACCACCAGGACGCCGGCTTGGGGTAGCTGAGGAGCCCTGACCTGCTCCGTCCCCACCAGAACACCCAATACCCGGTCGCGCACGTCCTCGACATCCACCCCACGGGCCTGCAACACAGGGCTGGCCGCCTCGCGGTAGCGATTCACCACCAAGGTCAGCTCCCGGTCCCACGCCGCCTCGGCGGTCAGCCGTTCCTCCACGATGGCTCGGCGCACCCTCTCCAGGAGTTCGGGGTCGTTGAGCAACGCGCGTTGGACCTCGAAAATCTCCGCCAAATAGGCACTGAGGCCCATGCGCACCGAGCGTGCCACCTCCTCGATGTCCCGCGCGACCGTCTGGCGGGCCTTGTCAAGTCGCTCGAGCTCGTCCTCGGCACGGCCCTCAGCGAGCACCCGGCGGATCGCCGGGCGCTCTGCCCGCAGATACACCGCCGGCCCCAGAGCCACGCCAGGGGAGGCGGGAATCCCCCCAAACACCCGCCTTGCCCTGCCCTCAGGCAACCCTGGCGCCGCGTCCTCGGGCGGCGCTTCCGGCAAGGCAGCCGGTTCCCCGAACCCCGAGGACACCAGCGCCACCAGCGCCTCCACAGCATGGGCTGCGTCCGGCCCCACTGCCTCGATGACGAGCTCGTCGCCCTGCCGGGCCTCGAGCAGGGCGACGGCATTGAGGCTCCTGGCGTTGACGAAGTCCGTGTCCCGGGTCGCGTTACGGACGCGCACCTGGGATTCAAACCGCGAGGCCGCCTGCACGAGCTGGGCGGCTGGTCGAGCATGCAGGCCGAGGGCGTTGGGAACCACCGCCTGGCCAGAGCGAACTTGATCGGCCCGCTGGGGCTGGTGCCCGGGGCCCACCCGTGGCTCGGGTGGCCCCCCTTTCCACCCGTCTCCCGCTTCCGCGCGCAATTGCCGCTGCTTGGCGGTGAGGGCCGCTCTGGCCTCCTCCGCCGCCTCCTGAAGGCTGGCCCCGGCGGCGATGAGCGCCGCTGCCGCCACCGCCCCCTCCACCAGCGGGGCCTCGCACAGCAACACCCCGGCCCTCTCCTGGTCGGATAGCCACTCCAGCGCCATTTCGGCGCTGAGAATGGCGCTGCCTAAGTCCATGAGCACGATTACCCCGCCGGGGCTACGCACCTCTCGAATGGCCTTCAAGATGCGCTCCGGGTTGGTGCCGAGGGTGTGCTCATCCAGCCCCCCCGCCGTGGCCACCGCTACTTTGCCCTGGCCAATTTGTTGGGCGAGCTCCCGTACCCCTTCGGCCAGCGCGTGGCTGTGCGATACGATGACCAGCCCAACCATTGGTTAGCCTCAACCTCCGCGGGTTATCCGGTCAACCCGACAGCCCTGTGTCAATCCAGCCAGTCTATGGAGCGTTGAACCGCCTTGAGCCACCCCTTGTAAGCGGCTGCGCGCCGTTGCTCATCCCAGGTCGGAAGCCAACGCCGATCCTCTTTCCAGTACCCCCGCAGCCCCTCCAGGTCCTCCCAGAAGCCCACGGCAAGGCCAGCCGCGTAGGCCGCCCCTAAGGACGTGGTCTCGGACACCGTGGGGCGGATCACCGGGACACCCAGGATATCCGCCTGGAACTGCATCAGTAGCTCGTTGACCACCATGCCGCCGTCTACTTTGAGCGAGGTCAGCTTCACACCCGCGTCCTTGTTCATCGCGTCCACGACTTCCCGGGTCTGGTAAGCGGTCGCCTCGAGCACGGCGCGGGCCAGGTGGCCCTTGTTGATGTAGCGGGTGAGGCCGATGATCAGGCCGCGGGCTTTGCTGTTCCAGTACGGTGCAAACAGGCCGGAGAAGGCCGGCACGAAGTAGACACCGCCGCTGTCCTCGACGGCGCGGGCCAGTTGCTCTACCTCGGCCGAATTGGAAATCAGACCGAGGTTGTCGCGCAGCCACTGGACTAGGGCGCCGGTGATGGCAATGGAGCCCTCCAAAGCGTAAACCGCTGGCTGTGCGCCCATCTTATAGGCGACGGTGGTCAGCAGACCGCTTCTCGACGGGACCGGCGTACTCCCCACGTTGAGCAAGAGGAAGCAGCCCGTTCCGTACGTGTTCTTGGCCTCACCGGTCTGAAAACACGTCTGCCCAACCAGCGCGGCTTGTTGGTCCCCCAGGTCGCCGCACACTGGGATGGAAGCCCCAAGCGGCCCATCCTTGCGGGTTGTTCCGTAAAGCTTAGGGTCGCTCGATGGACGGACCTCCGGCAGCATCTGCCTGGGAATGCCAAGAATCTGCAGTATCTGCGGATCCCAGTCCAGCGTCCGGAGGTCCATCAGCAGGGTGCGGCTGGCGTTGGTAACGTCCGTCACGTGCACACCGCCGTCCGGCCCACCGGTCAGCCACCAGATGAGCCAGGTGTCGATGTTGCCAAAGAGGGCCTGGCCGCGCTCAGCCGCCTCCCGGACGCCGCTTACGTTGTCCAGGATCCACTTGATCTTGGGGCCTGAGAAATAGGTCGCCAGGGGAAGACCTACTTTGGCCCGGAACCGCTCCTGGCCTCCATCCCTGGCCAGTTCGTCGCAGATGTCGGCGGTGCGGGTATCTTGCCACACGATGGCGTTGCCGTACGGCCGTCCGGTCTGCCTATCCCACACCACGGTCGTCTCTCTCTGATTGGTGACGCCGATGGCGGCGATATCGGCGGCGCTGATCCCAGCCTTCGCGATGGCCCCTTGAATAACCTCCTGCGTGCGCTGCCAGATCTCCATCGGATCGTGCTCGACCCAGCCCGGCTTGGGATAGATCTGCCCATGTTCTCTCTGATCGACCGCGATGACGCGGCTCTCATGGTCAAAGATCATGAACCTGGTGCTGGTGGTACCCTGGTCAATCGCAGCCACATACTTGCTCATGTCGACTTCCCCCTCCCGATAGACCCATACTTTCCTAGGCCCTGGCTGCTCACCCTGGCCGTGCGTTGGCCCAGATCTCGGCCGCAGCCTTGAGCATCAGAAACGACGAGGTCGCGCCCGGGTCCTGGTGTCCCACAGACCGCTCCCCCAGGTAGCTCGCCCGCCCCTTCTTGGCCACCAGGGGAATCGTCCCCCTCATGCCTCGTTCTGCGGCCTCAGCGGAGCGGGTGAGCGCCTCGGCAAAACAAGCCCCGTGGCCCAGGGCCTCCTTGAGGGCCTGAAGGGCGGGCATCAGCGCATCGACCATGGTCTTGTCGCCGGGTTGCGCCTTCCCCCGGTTGATGACCCCCTGTAGGCCCGCCTCCAGGGCCGAGACCCAGTCGGCTGGCGTGAGCTCCAACTTTCCCGCCGTAGCCATCCCGGCCTGCATGAAGAAGGTCCCGTACAAGGGCCCACCCGCTCCGCCCACGGTTGACACCAGCGTCATCCCAATGGTCTTGAGAATTGTGCCGATGTCCTTGTCGGCTACGCTGCCCAATCGCGCGAGGACGGCCTTAAACCCCCTGTCCATGTTGGCGCCGTGATCGGCATCCCCGATGGCCGCATCGAGCTGGATCAGGTAATCGCGATTCTGCTCGATGGCTGCGGCCACCGCCCGAATCCACGCCAGGACCTCATCGCGATGGACCGACATGGTTTCGACTCCCGCCTTCTCCACGGGCAGCTACTCCTTAGATCCCCCACCGGAGCGCGGGCGTCAGCACCGGGGCGTCCCAAAGGTGAATGAGCTCGTCATCCATGCGCAGAAGGGTGATGGACGTGCCGGCCATCTCGAGCGAGGTGATGTAGGGCCCGATCAGGTTGCGAACCACCTGGATGCCGCGGCCCTCGAGGATTGAGTAAGCCTTGCGGTATAGGATATAGAGCTCGATGAGCGGCGTGCCCCCCATGCTGTTGACGAACAGGAGTACCCGATCCCCCGCTTTGAACGGCAGGTCGGCCAGGATGGGCTCCATCAGCAGCTCCACGATCTCGTCTGCCGGGCGCAGCTTCGTGCGCTGCCGGCCCGGCTCGCCGTGGATGCCGATGCCAATCTCCATCTCATCCTCACCGAGCTCAAAGGTGGGCCGACCGACATGGGGAACGGTGCATGGGGTCAACGCCATTCCCATGCTCCGGCCGTTGTCGTTGACCCTCTTGCAGAGGTCCGTCAGACGCTTTAGGTTATACCCCTGCTCAGCCGCGGCCCCGCAGATCTTCTCGGCGAGCACGGTGGTGCCGACGCCCCGCCGCCCCTGGGTGTAGAGGCTTCCCTCAACGGCCACGTCGTCATCGATGACGACGCTTTCGATTGGGATGCCGTCCGCCCTGGCCAGGTCCGCCGCCATCTCAAAGTTCATGATGTCTCCACTATAGTTCTTCACGATATAGAGAACACCAGCCCCTGCGTGTACGGCCTTGGTCGCCTCGTACATCTGGTCGGGCGTCGGGCTTGTGAACACCGCCCCAGGGCACGCGGCGTCGAGCATCCCTTTTCCGACAAAACCTCCGTGCATGGGCTCGTGGCCACTGCCACCGCCCGAGACGATGGCCACCTTACCGTTCACCGGAGCGTCAGCACGATAGACGTAGTTGGGATCGAAGTGTACCTTCACCAGATCGGGGTGCGCCCAGGCCAGCCCCTCCAGCTCTTCCCGAACGACGTCCTCCGGTTTATTGATGAGCTTCTTCATCGTTCCCACTCTCCCCCTGCCAGGCATGTTACCTGCGAATCGCCCGCCCTTCAGCCTCCAGCACCGAAAAACCAAACGTACACAAAAGCTCCAAGGATGCCCCCAATGATGGGACCGACCACCGGCACCCAGGAGTATGCCCAGTCCGAGCTGCCCTTGCCCGGTATGGGCAGCAGGGCATGGGCGATCCGCGGGCCCAAGTCACGGGCAGGGTTGATGGCGTATCCGGTCGGGCCACCCAGCGACAGGCCAATACCCCAGACCAGAAAGCCGATCAACAGCGGAGCGAGGCCGGCAGAAAGCTGATTGGCGGTGATGGACAGCACGCCGAGAACCAGCGCGGCGGCGCCGATGATCTCGGTGATCAGGTTAGCGCTATAGTTGCGGACCGCTGGACCCGTGCTGAAGACGGCCAGCTTGAGGGTGGGGTCCTCGGTCTTGTCCCAGTGTGGAAGGTAGGTAAGCCATACTAGGACAGCGCCCAGGAAGGCCCCGATCATCTGAGCGGCGATATAGGCGGGCACTTCAGACCACGGAAACTTTCCCACCGCAGCAAGCCCAATGGTCACCGCGGGATTGATGTGCGCTCCGCTGATCCGGCCCACCGCGTAAACCGCTATCGCAACAGCCATGGCCCACCCAGTCGTAATGACGATCCACCCTGAGTTTTGCCCTTTTGACCGGCTCAACAGTACGTTGGCCACCACGCCGTTGCCGAACAAAATGAGAATCAGGGTCCCGAGAAGCTCTGCCGAGAAGTGAGACATCGGTTCCTCCTTAAATCTTAATTCGCGCTTTGAGGCCATTTCAGCACTGCTTACAAGTGCTTGCAACTAAATCGCACAAAACGTTTCGAAGAGGAACGCGGCGACCCCTGGGAATGTTTCATTGTGAAACAGACCTGCTGGCAGGCCTTATCGGGTACCGTTTTCGCGATAGCGGCGGGGATCGATACCCAGGGCTCGGAGCTTTCTCCAAAGGGTGGTGCGGCCAATTTGCAGCAGGGATGCCATCTGGGTAACCTGTCCTCCCGTTGCCCAGGCTGCCCTGATGATGGCCTCCCGCTCAGCTTCTTCCATGGTGAGGACAGGCTCCACCCGCCCTTCCCTCAGCGCTACGAGACGTCCCGACCGGATGGTGTCAGGAAGGGCATCGACATTGATGTGATCCGTTTCCGAAAGAGCTGCGGCCCGCTCCAGCACCAGCTCCAACTCCCGCACGTTGCCGGGCCACGGATAACGGGTCAATACATCAACGCAATCTGCGGTAGCCTTCAACTGCTTGCTGGTGGCGGTAGACAGCCGGCGCAGTACATCCTCGATAAGGGCTGGGATATCTTCGGGGCGCTCCCGCAAGCTCGGAACCACCAGCATGAAAGGCCGAAGGGTATGATAGAGCTCAGGGAGCAGACTCCCCTCTCGCACCCTCCGCTCTACATCCGGCGTGCACGACGCGATGATGCGCACATTCACCTGGATGATGTCGCGGCTGCCCAGGCGCATGAGTTCCCCACTCGTTATCACTCGCATCAATGCCGCCTGCACCTCGAGGGGGAGCGCATCCAGGTCATCCAGGTAGAGGGTGCCGCCGTCAGCCAGCTCGAACTTGCTGGGCTGACCTACGCCGCTGCCACCTTCCCAGCCCAGGATCTCCCGGGTGGCCAGGTTCCGGGGGATGGCCAGGCAGTTGACGGCGACGAACGGTCCATCGCGCCGGCTACTCGCGGTGTGGATGCAGCGCGCGATAAAGTTTTTGCCCACACCGGGCTCGCCTGTGATCAACACCGGGGCGCGGCCCCTGGCAGCCGCCAGAGCCTGGCGGCGCAATTGCCTGATGGCCGGTGAGTCCCCCACCAGGTGGTCAAGCGATGAGGGGCTCTGATACCCAACCATCCGCTGGATCAGCCTGCGCACCCGTTCGGCAGGACGCAAGCTCATGATGAAGGCCGACGACGACGACTCGCCACCGTAGATGATTCGCAGATTGGTGAAACAGTTGACCCGCCTGGTTCGGCCACCTGTTCTGACCTGGAACACGACCTCGACATCCTGAAGCCCTTGACCGGCGCGAATGGCCTCGCTTACGGGAGCAGGAAGCTGCACGTGATCCCAAAGGGGTCTCCCGAGAGCCCGAACAGGGTCGATGCTCAGCAGGGTGGCGGCCTGACCGTTGAGGTGGGTGATGCGCCCCTGAGCGTCCCACGCCATGATCCCGTCACCGATGGCCTCGAGCGTGGCGTTGAGGGCCGTCAGATGACGCTGCGACTCACCCAGCAACCACTCGAAGCGGAGTTCGCTCTCGATGGCCCGAGCGGCAGCAGCCACAGCTCCCACTGCGTGGTGCTGATGGCGCCCGACGTGGGCCATCATGGCCACCACGCCCACGGCTCGACCGGTGACGCTATAGACCGGAGCAGACGCTTCGGCGAGGTCGTGCCACCTCTGCAAATAGTGCTGCGGCCCCACGACTTGAACCGGCATGCTCTCATGAAAAGCCAGGGCCACCGAGTTGGTGCCCGTAGCGTACTCAGCCAAATAGACACCCGGCTGGATGCCCTTGGATTCCAGGTAGGCTATTGCGTCAGGATCACCGATCTCCCACAGGACGCACCCGGCGGCGTTGGCCAGCAGTATCGCATGGCCGCTGCCTTCGACAGCCTGAGCCACGTCTTCCATCACCGGGCGCGCCAGATTGAGGAGGGCCTCCGCCTCGCGTACCATCCGGTCGAAAACCGCGGGGATCGCCCGGACCAGAACCGGTGGGTCAACGGGGCTGAGCCGGGCCCGGCACCGCTCCCAGGAGCGGGCGATAGCCCGATCCAGCTCGGGAGGCACGCTTCCTGTAGCGACAAATTTTTGCCAGGCCAGGGCAGGGTTGTTCGAAACGGCCGCTTCAATAGCCGCCTCCGCCATAACTTTTCCCTCCTAACTTACCCTCACTTTACACTAGTCCCTAAGAAAGCCCGTTGACCCTATTTTTGGAGCACCTTGCCCCCTTCAAAGACCCCCTCCGGAGTGGAGTACCCCGGGGCCGTATGCGGCCTCTTTAACGAAGCGGTGGGCAGAGGTCTCGGTATTCCCGTGGCCTCCCCACCCCAGCGCAGACCGCCGTGAGGGGTGCTGCCCCCGGTCGGAACGATGCCTCCCCGGCCCCCGGGACCCACCCCATCCCCCGCCGCGCACTCCCTGGCCTGGTGTCTCAGGCCCCTACCCCCACTCAGGTGTACCCCCGACCGCCCGGTGAGGGTACAATGGTCAAAGTGAACGACTGGAGCAAGCTCAGCGAGCCCTTCCCGGAGGGCGAGGTGCAGTGGCGGGTGGAGGCCTTGTCGAAGGACGGGCGCCGGGCCATGGTGGTGCCCTACGTGGACGCTCGCACCGTGCTCGACCGGCTCGACGAGACCGTGGGGCCGGACGGCTGGCAAGACCACTACCAGGTGTTGGTGGAGAAAGAGGGGAGCTATGCGGTCAAATGCCGCCTGACCCTCCTCGAGGTGAGCAAGGAGGACGTGGGCGAGGGCGATAGCCTCAAGGCGGCCTTCTCCGATGCCTTGAAGCGGGCCGCGGTGAAGTTCGGGGTGGGGCGGTATCTGTACCGGCTGGAGAAGCAGTGGGTGGACTATGACCCCGCTACCGGCCGCTTCGAGGGGCCCCGGCTCGAGCCCGGGGCGGCCCCGCGCCGACCCGAAGCTCCCTTGGATACAGAGACCCCGCCCGAACCCCAGGAGATCATCCACCGGCTCATCGACCGGCTCAAGGAGATGGGGATGGGCAAAGAGGTCGCCCGCATCGTGATGAAGTACCAAGGCTACGGCTCCTCCCCCGAGGAGACCAAACGGCTTTATGGCCAACTGCGGGCGCTCTTGAGGGGAAAATCCTAGGGAAGATCGTGATCAAGGTCGTCGCCATCGGAGATCTGCACGCCGAGTTCCCCAAGCTGTGGCGGGCTTTGCGGGCCTCCTACGCCGCCGACGAGCAGCTCAGGCCCACTGGCCCGGTCCTCGAGGGTGATTACCGGGTCATTCTCCTTGGCGATCTGATGCACCCCAAGACGCTGGCCGAGTACCGCAAGCTCACCGGCCTCGAGGACTACGACCCTACCAACTCCCAACACCTGCGCCTAGCGGCCAAGGCCCAGATCCGCGAGCTGTACCGCATCAAGCGCTACCAAGAGGCGGCCCCCGAAAACGTGAGCATCCTGATGGGCAACCACGACCACGCGGTGCTCACCGGCAGCTATGTGCTGGGGAACAAGCACCTCGAGCACCACGAGTTCCACCCTGAGCATGGCGGGCTAGAGCTTCCCGAAGACCTCAAAGTCTGGCTCGAGGGCTTTCCCTACCAGGTCAACCTCTTCGGGGTCAACTTTGCCCACGTGGGGCCGGTGCCCTGGCTGCAAAGCTACGACGACATGTTCTACAACAGTCGCGAGCCCAAGGAGTGGTGGTTCACCAACCCCGACTACGTGACCCGCATGGGTTACCGCTTCGGCGTGTACGGGCACACCGTGATGAAAGAGGGCATCCTGGTCAAAGAACACCTGGCCCTCATCGACGCCCTTGACCACAACCAGTACTTCGAGATGCTGCTGGACGAGGACCTGCTGGAGTGGCGGGTCTCGGAGGTTCCGCAGCCGGGAGAAAAACTCGGCAGCTGATCGCGGGCAAAGGCCCCTATACCCGGCGGACTTCTCATCTCACCCGGGTAGAATGGAGGGCGGTATGTTTGCCATCGGCCAAGCAGTGGTCTACCCCGCGCACGGCGCGGGGCGAATTGTCGGGCTGGACGAGCGCAGCGTGCTCGGCGAGAGAAGAAGCTACTACGTCCTCGAGCTGTTGGGCCAGGCCCACACCGTGATGGTTCCGGTGGAAGCGGCCCAGACCTGCTTACGCCCACCCCTTGAGGGGGCGGCGCTCGAGCGGCTTTTGGATGCACTCAAGGCTGAGGTCAAGCTGCCCGCGGTCTGGATGCAGCGCCACCGCGAGGAAGAAAAGATCCTGGCCTCGGGCGACCCCTACCAGGTGGCTGCGCTGGTGGGCACGCTGTTTCGCTACGGGCGGGGCAAGGCCCTCTCGCTCTCAGAGCGCGGGGTGTCCGAAAGGGCCCTGGCCATGCTGGCCTCAGAGCTGGCCCTGACCTGGGAGGTGAGCCTGGATGAGGCCAAAGCCCGGGTGCTGGCCCGCTTGGAGGCGTATTTTCACCGAGCGAGGCGAGGGGAAGATCCAGAGGCGGTGCTGGCCTCGGCCCCATGACCCCCATCTCGAGCTGGCAAGACCTCACCTCCCCCCGGGTGGTACGGGAGCTGCTCGAGCGCCACGGGCTGCGGGCGGATAAGCGCTTCGGGCAGAACTTCTTGGTCGAGGCCGGATACCTGCGGCGGATCGTAGAGGCGGTAGGGCTCCAACCCGGTGAGCGGGTTTACGAGGTGGGGCCCGGGCTGGGCACGCTGAGCCGAGCCCTGGCCGAAGCCGGCGCCAAGGTCACCGCGGTGGAGATGGACCGCCGCCTGGAGCCGGTCCACGCCGAGACCCTGGAGGGCCTGCCGGTGGAGGTGGTGTGGGGGGATGCGCTCGAGTTCGACTGGGAATCGCTTCCCCCCCATAGCCTCTTCGCCGGGAACCTGCCCTACCACATCGCCACCTCGCTGGTTACGAAACTGCTGCTCTCGAGGCGCTTCCGCCGCATCGTGGTGCTGGTGCAGAAGGAGGTGGCCTTGCGCATGGTGGCGGCCCCCGGCACGCCCGAGTACGGGGTGCTGAGCCTGCGGGTGCAGCACCACAGCCAGGCCAAGCGGCTTTTCGACCTGCCGCCGGGGGTCTTCTTCCCGCCGCCCAAGGTCACCAGTTCGGTGGTGCGGCTCGAGCCCAACCCCAACCCCGATGACCCTGGGCTCTTCCGCCTGATCGAGGCCGCCTTTGCCCAGCGGCGCAAAACCCTCCCCAACGCGCTCAAAGGGGCATACCCACCCCAGGGGGTCGCGGCGGCCCTCGAGCAGATGGGTCTGCCCCCGCAGATACGCGGCGAGGCCCTGTCCTTGGAGCAGTTTCGCAGGTTGAGCCGGGGGTTGTCCCGGTAGCCCTGGGGGATGCTGACGTAACCCGCACGGTCCTGGGGTACAATCAGACTCACCTAGCCGGGATGGCCGACGCGCGACGTCGGGGGGGTAAAGGAGCGGGTGGCGGATGCGCTGTTTTGTTCTGGGTGATATATCGGTTGACCTGATCTATTTTCTCGAACGAATCCCCGAGCCGGGCGAGGAGGTGGAAGCCAAGCGAGCCCTGATGAAGCCGGGGGGGGCCGGGGCCACCCTGGCTGCCCAGCTCGCCAGCCTGGGGCACAAGGTCTATCTGGCCGGTCGGGTTGGCCAAGACCCCTTCTGCGAGGTGGCCCTGGGCGAGGTGCGCAAGGCCGGGGTGGACCTCAGATACCTCCAGGAAGACCCCACCAACACCACCTCGAGCGTCCTGATCCTGTTGGTCCCCGGCGGGGAACGCTCGATGGTGAGCGCGGGGGGGGCTAGCCGCTATCTGGATGCTGCCGAGTTCAAACCGCGCAGCCTGGACCAGGTGGACGCGGTGGTGATGTCGGCCTATGCCCTGGTGGGCGGCCCCCAGCGGGAGTACGCGGTGAAGGTGTTGGACGCAGCCAAAAAGCGCAGGCTGCCGATCTTCGTGGACATGGGCACCGGGGCCGTGCGGGCGGTGGGGCGGGAGATCCTCGAGTATGTACGGGGGGTTCCCTACCTCCTGATGAACCAGCAGGAACTCCTCGATCTCACCGGGGCCGACGCCATCACCAAGGGCATCGCCGAGCTGCGCACCTATGGCCTCGACCGGGTGATCGTGAAGGTGGGGCCGCTGGGCTCGATTGTGGTCACCCCCAATCAGCAGGAATTGGTGGAACCCTTCCCGATGGAGGACATCGTGGACACCACCGGCTCCGGCGACGCCTACACGGCCGCTTTCGCCCACGCCGTGATGGAGGGGCGCGACCTCCTCACCGCTGCACGGCTGGGCAACTGGGCTGGGGCCCTCGCCGCCACCGCGGTGGGGGCGCAGGGCCGGTTGGTCAGGCCGGAGGACTTGCTCCAGGTGCGCTGACCGGGCCAGCCCCTAACCGCCAAAATAGCGGCGCAAAGCCTGCAAGAACGCTTGTCCGGTCTGCCCGCTCTTTTCCGGGTGGAACTGCGGGGCCACCAGGTTATCCTTGGCGTACACCGCGGTGAACTCGGTTCCTTCGTACTCGCTGACCCCAACCGAGCCCTCCACCAGTGGCCCGTAGTAGGAGTTGGCGTAGTAGAAATAGCGCCCGCTGAGCGGTTCGAAGGCCCCCCGGTCGAAGCCCACCGTGTTCCAACCCATCTGCGGGACGTGCTCGGCCCGGAAACGGCGGACCGTGCCGGGGATCAGGCCCAGCCCCCGGGTCTGGGGGGCTTCCTCCGAGGCTTCGTAGAGGATCTGCATCCCCACGCAGATGCCCAGGAAAGGCTTGCCCGATGCGATGTGGCCCCGTACCCCCTCCTCGAAGCCGGAGGCCAGGAAAGACCCCATCACCTGTCCGAAGTGTCCCTGACCGGGAAGCACCAAAAGGTCAGCCTCGGCCACATCTTTGGGATCGGCAGAGACCCTCACCTCGAGCCCGCTCGCTTCCAAGGCCTTGGCGGCACTGCGCAGGTTACCCGAGCCGTAATCGATGAGCAGCGTTCGCATCCGGATTCGATCATACCGGCGAGCCCGGGAGCAGGTCATCGCGGGGTCACTTTTGGATTGGGCTCACCGGGAGACTCTAGGCGCGGGCAGCGCCTTGATCTTGGCCGCGGTCTGGGCGGTGGGTCTGAAGGCCTTGCCGTCGAAGATAAAGGCCAGCCGTAGGGTGTTGGTCTGGCCGGGCTCGTACCTGGCGAGCCCGGTGGTGGGATTGCAGACCACCTTAGCCCTGGGGCTCTCGCGCAGGACCAGCTCGAGGTCGGCCCGGCGGTCCCCCCCCAGGTCTTTGCGGGCCCAGGTGGAAGCCTGGATCACCGGCTGAGGCTTGTCCGAGCAGGCGCTGACGAACCCGTAGCTGAGGAGCCGGGTGGTGGTGAGCTTGCTGCCGAACTCGGCGGCAGTCAGGTTGAAGAGGTACTCCAACCCCTGGGCGTCCAGATAGCCCTCCGAACGGCAGACCAGGCGGTCCCGCCCGTCGGTGCCGGGGAATTTGAGACAAGCCCCCAGGTAAAAATCGAAGGGGGCGTTGGTATAAGCCCGCACCGCCCGCCAGCCGGAAGCCGAGCGCTCGAGCAGCACGATCTCGCCCGAGCAGATCTTTCCCGCGGCCTGGCACATCCCCACCAGGGCTTGATTGGCCCCCTTGTGGGTGAAGCTACCCGCGATGAGGTGCTCGAGCACGTACTCCCGCTGCCCCTGCCCTTGGCCGTAGAGCAGCGAGGTTCCCAGGCTGTCCGCCGCGACCTTGCAGGTCTGGCCTGCCACCAGGAGGCCCTTCACCGCGCAGATCGCCTTGGCGACCGCCGGGCCTTCCTTGCCGATGGGTTTGGAATCGCCCCACTGCTGGGCCTGGGCGAACGCCACACCGAACAGGAGTATGAGCCAGAAACCCCTCAATCCCATGGTTAAAGCCTCACATCCCCCGATGAAGCCCCTTTGAGAGCGGCCTAAAGCGCCCCTTTGGTGCTGGGCAGATCCTCGCGGGTGAGGCGGGTGGCGGCGTGAAGGGCTCGGGCCAGGGCCTTCACCGCGGCCTCCATCACGTGGTGGGCCTCCCGGCCCGCCAAAAGCCGCAGGTGGAGGGTCATCCCGGCGTGGTTTGCGAGCCCGCGCAAGAACTCCCGCAGGTGGTAGGGGCTCACCCCGCCCGCGCTGCCCGCGATGGCCAGGTCCTCCACCGCAAACGCCACAAAGGGCCGCCCCGAGAGGTCGAGGACGGCTTGCACCAGGGTCTCGTCCATCGGCACGGTAGCCTCGCCGTAGCGCTCGATTCCCCTAAGGTCGCCCAAGGCTTGCCGGAGGGCCATCCCCAGGGTGATCCCCACGTCCTCGACCAGGTGGTGCACGTCCACCTCGAGGTCCCCCTGGGCCTCGACCTCGAGGGCCAGCCGCCCGTGGCGCTGCAAGGCCAAAAGTAGGTGGTCGAGGAAGCCCAGCCCGGTGGCGATCTTCCCCCCGATCGGCCCGTCCAAGCCCAAGGTGAGGCGGATCTGGGTCTCGGCGGTGCGGCGCTCGACGCTCCCCTCACGCATGGCCCACCCCGGCCAAGTCGAAGGCGGCCTCCAGCAGGGCGTCATTCTCGGCGGGGGTGCCCACCGAGATGCGGATGCAGCCCTCCAGCCCCGGGTAGTGGTCCTGTCGGCGCACCAGTATGCCGCGCTCGAGCAAGGCCCGGTAGGCCTCGGCGGCGTCGGGGGTGCGCACCAGCAGGAAGTTGGTGTGGCTCGGATAGACCCCCCAGGTGGGGTGCCCTTGCAGCGCCCCGTACAGCCGTTCGCGCTCGGCCTGCACCTCCCGTACCCGCTCTTGGGTGTAGCCGGGGTCCTCCAGGACCGTGAGCAGGATCGCCGCGGTGTGGGCGGGCAGCCCGAACGGGGGCAAGAGGTTCTGGATCACGTTGGCTACGGCGGGGCTAGCCAGCAGATACCCGGCCCGGATCCCACCCAAGCCCCAGGCCTTGGAGAAGGTGCGCAGGAGGGCCACCTGCGGGTTGGGCCGGGCCAGGTCGCGAGCATCGAGCCCGGCGAACTGGTGGTAGGCCTCGTCAATGACCAATATCCAGCCGGTCTCCCCGGCCCGGTCGGCTAGGGCTTTGATCTCGGCCTCGGGGAAGAGCGCCCCGCTGGGGGCATGGGGATTGGGCAAGAAGAACACACCGGGCTCGCCCGAGATGGCCTCGAGTAACTCCTCGAGCGGCAGGCCAAACCCCTCCCGCAGGGGGACCGCCCGGTAGGGCGCACCGGCCAGCCTGGCCGAGATGGCGTAGTGGGGGAAGGCCGGCGCGGTGTCGAGGACCCGAGCGGCGGCTTGGGCCAAGCACTGGATGAGGAGGTTCGAGCCGGGGCTCACCACCACCCCCTCGGGGGTCCAACCGGTGTGCTGGGCCAGGGCCTCGCGCACCTCCTCGGCGTGGAGGGAGGGGTAGCGGTTCCAGGGGAGGGTGGCCAGGCGCTCCAGCGCCCGCCTTTTGAGGTGGGCCGGCAGGTCCTGGGCCGATTCGTTCTGGTCGAGCTTGATGGGGGCCTCGACCTTACGGTAGGGGTAGTGGGGCAGCCAGCGCAGGTGGGGCTTGAAGCCATTCACACCGCCAGTTTACCGCGGCGGCCAATGGCCCAGCGCGGCCCGGGGGCCTGCCGGAAGGTAGCCGAAGGCCTGGTAGAGCCGGTAGCCCTCGAGGTACTGCTTGCGGGCCGCCTCCCGCTGGCCCTCTTTGGCGTAGACATGCCCCAGCACGTACACCGGCAGGGGGTTGTATGGATCGTAGTGGATGGCCTGCTCGAGGAAGCGGGCCGAAGAGGCCAGACCCTTGGGGTTGGAGGGGCCGATAAACCCGCCGGGCACCCGCTCGCCCCGGTAGTAGTAGAACTGCGAGCGCAGAAAGCGGTCCCCGAGCGGATGGAGTCGAGTGGGGTTGACCCTCTCGCCGTCGCTGTGGGACCGGTAAGCGGTGATGAAGTTCCCTGAGTAAATCGGCTCCACGAAGCGGTAGCTGCGCCCGGCAGGGTCGTAGACGAATAGGCCCTGGTGGCGGATAAAGGGCTCCGGGTCGGAAGCATCCACCAGCACATCGCGCCCGTCCGGCAGGCGCAGCACGGTGACCGCGTGGCCGTTGTTGCTCTCCTGGCCCTGGGGGTTCTTCCAGACCATCACCACCCCCGCCTCCAGGCCCATCCTCTGCAGCATTCCCGCGATCAACACCGATTGCAGCAAGCACTGCCGCTCTCCCCGGCTCACGGTATAGACAAACTCAAAACCCCGCTCGAGGCTGAACTTAGGGATCAGGGTCTTGACCAGCTTGTGCAGCCACGCCGCGGTCTCTAGCTCGAGCCGAGTCCTGGCCTCACCGCGCGCCGCGGCCAGCCCCTTCCTACGGGCCTCCATGGCCCCGACCAGGGTTTTATGCCCCTCTAGCCAGACCTCGGGGTGCTGCGCGTAGGCCCCTTCCCACCAAGCGTAAAAAGGCTCCACCGGCAAAGGAACCTCCCGGTAAGAATCCGCCACAAACGCGCTGAAGGCCGACGAACGGTAGGGATAGCGTTCAGCAGCCTTGGTTTGCGCGACCACCAACGGCCGGACGGGCTCAGACCGGGGAGGGTGTACCCGGGCTGACCAGACCCCTGCCCCCAACCCCACCAGCAGCACTGCTCCCAAAGCGATTCGCCAAGCGCCCTGCATGGCCTGAGTATAGCCTTTCACGCGCGCGCAGCAGGAGGGGTCTTGGGTTTACGGCTCACCTTGGGTTTGCCGGGTTTGGGGGTGCTGCGGGCCTCGAGCCCCTTCAGCCCCCCCACCAAGGCCCAGTCGAGGGCCTGGTCGAGGTTCTCGGCGAAGTGGAAGAGGAGGTTCTGCCGCAGGTAGGCCGGGACGTCGGTCAGGTCCGATTGGTTCTGCTTGGGCAGGATCACCTGGCGGATTCCCGCCCGGCGCGCCCCCAGCACCTTCTCCTTGACCCCGCCGATGGGCAAGACCCGCCCGGTGAGGGTGATCTCGCCGGTCATGGCGACGTCGTGGCGCACCGGTACATCCGCCAGGGCCGAGACCAAAGCGGCGGTGATGGCGATACCTGCCGAGGGGCCCTCTTTGGGCACCGCGCCCGCCGGGACGTGGACGTGGATGTCCGAGTTGTCGAAGCGCTCGAGCGGGATACCGAATCGCTGGGCGTTCTTTTTGGCGTAACTGAGGGCAGCCCGAGCGGATTCTTTCATCACATCTCCCAGCTGGCCAGTGAGGACTAGGTTGCCCTTACCCGGCATCACCGAGACCTCGATGAACATGATGTCGCCACCCACCGGCGAGTAATACATCCCCGTGGCCACACCCACTTGCGGCTCGCGGGCTTCGGACTCAGGCATGAAGCGGGCCGGGCCCAGGTAGCGCTCGAGGTCGCCCTCCGTGATGCGCACCCGCTTTTTGCCCGTCTCGAGGATGTTCCGGGCGGCCTTTCGCAAAAGGCTACCGATCTCGCGCTCGAGGTTGCGTACCCCGGCCTCGCGGGTGTAGTGGGTGATGAGCCGCGAGAGCGCGGCCTCGGTGATGACCACCTGGTTCTCCTTGAGCCCGTTCTCCATCATCTGCCGCGGCAGCAAGAAGCGCTTGGCGATCTCCAGCTTCTCCTGCTCGATGTAGCTGGTGAACTCGATCAGCTCCATGCGGTCCAGAAGGGGAGCGGGGATGTTCTCAGGGAAGTTGGCGGTGCAGATGAAGAGGGTCTCGCTCATGTCAAAGGGCACCCCCAGGTAGTGGTCGGTGAACTCCTTGTTCTGCGCCGGATCCAGCAGCTCGAGCAAGGCTGCGGCTGGGTCGCCCTGGAAGCTCGCGCCCAGCTTGTCCACCTCATCGAGGAGAATCACCGGGTTCTTGCTCCCAGCCTGGCGCAGAGCCTGGATGATCCGGCCCGGCATGGCCCCGATGTAGGTGCGGCGATGGCCGCGGATGTCGGACTCATCGCGCACACCGCCCAGGCTGATCCGCACGTACTTGCGCCCCAGGCTTTTGGCGATGCTCTTGGCGATGGAAGTCTTGCCCACGCCGGGGGGCCCCACAAAGAGCAGGATGGGGCCTTTGGCCACCTCTTCCTCGGGGATCTCCTTTCGCTTGGCCCGCTCGAGCTTGAGCTTTCTCACCGCCAGATACTCCAAGACCCGGTCCTTGACCTTCTCCAGGCCGTAGTGGTCTTCCTCCAGGATCTCCTTGGCCTTTTTGAGGTCCAGGTGGTCCTCGGTGCGGGTGTTCCAGGGCAGGTTGACGATCCAGTCCAAGTAGGTGCGGATCACGCTGGCCTCGGCGGAGTCGGGGTGCATCCGGGCGAAGCGGTTAAGCTCGCGCTCGACCTCGCCCTTCACCACCTCGGGCAGGGAGAGGGCCCCAATCCGCTCGCGGTATTCCTCGACCTCCTCCGCGCCCTCCTCGCCATGCAGCTCTTTCTGGATGGCCTTCATCTGCTCGCGTAGGTAGTACTCGCGCTGGTTCTTGTCGATCTCCTCCTTGACCTGCTGCTGGATACGCTTTTGCGTCTCGATGAGCTCGAGTTCGGCATCCAGCAACACCAGCACCTGCTTGAGCCGCTCGGAGGCGGAGGCGGTCTCGAGGATTTTCTGCTTGTCCTCGAGGCGGAAGTCCAGGTGGAAAGCGATATAGTCGGCCAGTTGCGCGGGGTCCTCCAGGTTCAGCACGAACTGGGTCACCTCGGGGCTCAGGTAGCGCCCCTCCTTGAGCACGGCCTGGAACTTCTCGCGCACCTCGCGGAAAAGAGCTTTGACCTCGACGGCGTTCCCCACGTTCTCGGGAATGATCTCGGCCTGGGCCAGCAAGTAACCCTCGTGCTGCAACACCCGGGTCACCTTGGCCCGGGCGAAAGCCTGTACCAACATCTGCACCGAGCCGTCGGGGTTCTTGCGCATCCTGAGGATGTTGCAGGCCGTACCCACCGGGTAGAGGTCCTCCGGGCCAGGGGTCTCGAGGTCCTTGTCGCGCTGGCTCACGATCAGAATGATCCGCTCCTGGGCCAACGCCGCGTCGATGGCCTTGATCGAGATGGGCCGCCCGGCGTCGATGGGCATCACCATGGTGGGGTAGATGACCGAACCCCGTACCGGACAGATGGGCAGCGTGGGGGGAAGGGTTTTGTTCTGGCTTTGCTCGCTCATTTGAATCTCTCCTCTAGCCGTCAACTCGGCCAGCGTAGGCGTCAAGACTTCAGTCTCCTCATATCAAGTTTACTAACATTGCCCGCTGCAATCCCAGCCGTCCTCACACTTTTGGGGAAGCCGGGGATCTCCTATTTTAGCCGGTTGGCTGGGGGCTATTTGGACCTCTCGGTGGGGAGGGGTCGGCCCGCCTTGAGCGCTCCCCGCCGCTGCAGCTGAGCCGGGCGTTTGCCCGACTACAAAACCCCTTCCCTGCGGTATCGTGTAAGCGTGCGTAGATTGGCGGTCTGGCTGCTGGTGCTGTTGGCCCTGCTGGGACCGGCGCTGCTGCTGGTGGGGTTCGCCCAGCGCTCGGGCGGCGGAGCGGGTGGGCGCGGGGGTTTCCGCAGCCCCTCGGTGCCGCGCGTGAACCCCTCCCCGGCCCCTTCCTTCCCGCTCCCCACCCCCAGCCGGCCCTACAGCACCCCACCGGTCTATCCGGTCTACCCGGCTCCGCCGGTGTACGTGACCCCCGGTATCGGGGGCGGAGGGATCGGTATGGCCTCGATCATCACCATCCTGGTCCTGGGCCTGATCGCCTACTCGGTGGTGCGGGGCCTCGGCAGTGCGGCCCGGGGTGGCGGGGGTTTGGGGGCGCCGGAGGCCGAGGTGGCCCGGCTGCGGCTGGCCCTCCTCTACTCACCCGAGCTGCAGGGGGCTTTGCGCCGACTGGCCGAGCAGTCCGATACCGAGACCCCCCAGGGGCTGGCCGACCTGGTAGACGATGCCGCAGCCCTTCTCCTACGCGAGCAGAGCGGTTGGAAGTTCGGCAGCTACGAGAACTGGCGGGGAAGCCTGGAGCAGGCCGAGGGCCAGTTCGACCGCTGGATGACCGAGGACCGCAGCACCTACGTGGAGACCTACCGCAAGTTCGAGGGCCGGGTGGAGACCCACCAGGCCGACTACACCCCCCGCCTCGAGCCCGACAAGCGCTACCTGCTGGTCTCGTTGCTGCTGGCCCACCGCGGCCTGCTCCCCGAGGTGCCCAAGCCGCTGCGCGCTGCCGGAGCCCGCCAAGCCCTGCTCGCGCTCTCCGCCTCCACCCCCCTCACCACGCTCGCGGCCTATCTCTCCTGGACGCCGGAGGTCCCGGGCGAAGCCTTGAGCGAGCAGGATCTGCTCACCGGCTGGCCGGGGCTGGAGTTGCTTTGAGGAGCGCGGGGTAAGGGCCCCGTCCACCTCGAGCGCCAGCCTCCAGGTGACCCCTGCATCAGCCCTCGAGCCGGGTGCTGCCGGGGATCCAGGCGCTCGAGGTTGGGGTAGCGTCCCCCTCAGGTCTTCTCCAGTTCGCCCTTGAGCCGGGGGATATCCAGCTTGGGCCGGGGGTACTTCATCCGCAACCCCTCTAAGGCCTCAACCAGAAGGCGGGAGATCCTGAGGTTGCGGTACCACTTGCGGTCGGCGGGGACCACGTGCCAGGGGGCGTATGGGGTGTGGGTCTTGTGCAGCACGTCCTGGTAGGCCTCCATGTAATCTTCCCAGCGACCGCGCTCCAGCAGGTCTTGGGGGTTGAACTTCCAGTGCTTATCGGCCTGCTCCAGCCGCTCGAGGAGCCGCTTTTTTTGCTCCTCCTTGCTGATGTGCAAAAAGAACTTGAGCACGGTGGTCCCCTCGTCCACCAGCATCTTCTCGAAGGCGTTAATGTGCTCGTAGCGCCGCGACCAGACCGCCTTGGGCACCAGGTTGTGCACCCGCACCACCAGCACGTCCTCGTAGTGGCTGCGGTTGAAGATCACCAGCTCGCCGTTGGCCGGGACCTGCTGGTGCACCCGCCAGAGGTAATCGCGCTCCAGCTCGGGCGGGGTAGGGGCTTTGAAGGCCACCGCCCGTACCCCCAGCGGGTCGATGTTCTTGAACACGTGGCGGATGGTGCCGTCCTTGCCGGAGGTGTCCATCCCCTGCAAGACCACCAACACCCGGTGCTTGCGCTCGGCATAGAGCTGCTCCTGGAGTTGGTCGAGGCGGGTGGTGAGCTCCTCGAGTTCGGCCAGGGCCTTTTCCTTGTTCCCGTTGAAGCCGGGGGTGCTGCGGGGGTCGATATCCCGGAGATTCAGGGCCGCCTCGGTTGTCCTCTGCATAGTTTGCCTCGCTATCTGCCCGTTTGGGCCTTGACCCGCCCGGCCATCCCCCAGCGCTTCCCCGGTGATTTTGACACTCCCCCGCCCCGCCATGGCGTGGCGGG
>PSML01000162.1:0-2055 GCA_040290145.1 Meiothermus sp.
CGCCGTGATCGGCGGGGGTTTGGGGCTCTCGACGGGCTACCTCGAGCGGGTGCGGGCCGCGCTGGGCCGCCTGGACCCGCTGTACGCGCTCGAGGTGCTCCCCGCCGCGCTGGGCGCGGACGCGGGCTTGATCGGGGCGGCCCACTGGGCCGGGAGGAACCGGCCATGACCGACGTGGCCTTGTGGAGTGGAAACCCCTACATCTCCTGCACCGCCGGGGGTTGGTTCCGCCGCCTGCTCGAGGAGCCCGTCGCGCCCGGCATGGCGCGGTCCTGGATCGAGGGGGAGGATGCTTATGCAACCGGAGTTTGAGCGGCTGCGGGTGCGGCTGCAGGAGCTGTCGGCCTGGAGCGACCTCGAGACCTTCCCGCTGGAGTGCGAGTTCCGCGCCCCCAACACCGACTGGCTGCCGCTGGAGGTGGGGCAGGAGTGGCCCAGCCGGGCCTTCCCCGCCGAGATGGTCTTCAGCGGCCACGTGCCCAGCACCTGGGCCGGCAAGCCGGTGTGGGTGCGGCTGGCGGTGGGCGGGGAAGGGCTGCTGACCCTCGACGGCAGGGCCCTGGGCGGGCTCAACCCCTTTCACCGCGAGTACCCGCTGCTCGAGGCCGCCAGAGGCGCCGAGGTGGTGGCGCTGGAGGTGGAGGCGGTGCCTAAGGGCCTCTTCGGCAGCCCGGTGCCCCGCCCCCGGCTCGAGGAGGCCCGGCTCTTGGTCCCCGACCTCCAGGTGCGGGCGCTGCACACCGACTTGGCCTGCGCCCTGGAGGCGGCCCAGCAGGTCCAGCCCGACGTGGCCCAGCTCCTGCTCGACGCCCTTTCCGAGACCTTGGCCCTGGTCCGGCTGCCGCGCGGCCCGGCCCAGGCCTACCTCGAGCAGCTCGAGCGCTCGAGCTGGTCGGGGATGACCGCGCAGCTTTGGGAGGAGTGGAAGTTCGAGGGGCCTGGCCTGGCGCTGGGCCCGGAGCACCGGGCCAGCCTGGAGGCGGCGCGGGCCCACCTGGCGCGGCGGCTGGAGGTCATCCGGGGGCGCTACCCCCCGGCGGGCCACCTGCTCATGAGCGGCCACGCCCACATCGACCTGGCCTGGCTGTGGCCCCTGGCCGAGACCCGGCGCAAGGTCCGGCGCACCTTCGCCACCGTGCTGCACCTGATGGAGCGCTACCCCGAGCTGTGCTTCAACCAGTCCAGCGCCCAGGCCTACGCCTGGCTCGAGGCCGACGACCCCCGGCTGTTCGAAGAGGTGAAAAAGCGGGTGCAGGAGGGCCGCTGGGAGCTGGTGGGGGGGATGTGGGTCGAGCCCGACGGCAACCTGCTCTCGGGCGAGTCCTGGGCGCGGCAGGTCCTCTATGGGCAGGGCTACTTCCGGCGGAAGTTCGGGCGGCGGGCCACGGTGGCCTGGCTGCCCGACACCTTCGGCTTCGCCGCCAACCTGCCGCAGGTGCTGAGCCAGGGCGGGCTGCCCTACTTCTTCACCACCAAGCTGGGCTGGAACGAGACCAACGCCTTCCCCCACGACCTGTGGCAGTGGGAGGGCCTCGACGGCACGCGGGTGCTGGCCCACGGCTTCTGGAACCCCAACGAGAGCTACAACGGGCGGCTCGAGGCCAAAGACCTCGCGGGCACCTGGCACCACTTCAAGGGCAAGCGCCACCACCCCACCTCGCTCTACACCTTCGGCTACGGCGACGGCGGGGGCGGCCCCAGCGCCGAGATGCTCGAGCGCTACGCCCGCTACCGCGCCTTTCCGGGGCTGCCCAGGGCCGAGATCGGGCGGGTGGAGGGCTTCTACGGGGCCGTCGAAGGCGCCGGGAAGCCGCAGGGGCCCGCGGCCCTGCCGGTGTGGGTGGGGGAGATGTACCTCGAGCGGCACCGGGCCACCTACACCACCCAGGCCGAGCTCAAGCGGCTCAACCGGCGGCTCGAGCACGCCCTGGTCGAGGCCGAGGCGGCGCTGGTGCTGGCCGGGGAGGGCGAGGGGTGGGAGGCGCTGGAGGGGGCCTGGAAGGCGCTGCTGCTGGGCCAGTTCCACGACGTCCTGCCGGGCTCAGGGGTACACAG
>PSML01000041.1:0-20937 GCA_040290145.1 Meiothermus sp.
GTTTGACCGGGAGTTTTCCTTTGCTGGCTGGTTGGAGGACATGGAGGATGCGGGGGTGCGGTACGTGGTGCGGCTTGCGGCCAAGCAGAAGGCTTACCTTGAGGATAAAGAAGGCCGCAGATTGCCCCTTGTGGTTTCCAAAGGGGGTCAGGTGGTCTGGGAGGGGGTGCGGTATCGGGTTGGGGACTCGGTGAGCGAGGTGAACGTGGTGGGGGTTTGGGAGGGTCGGCATAAGGAGCCCTTGTGGGTGATGGGGAACCTGCCGCCGGGGGAGCTGTTGGGGGTGTATCGGCAGCGCATGAAGATTGAGGAGGCTTTTCGGGATCTGAAGGGGTACTTGCGGATGGAAGGTGTGATGAGCAAGACCCTGGAGAATGCGGAGAAGACCCTGAGGCTTTTAGCGTTTGCCTATGCCCTGGGGTTGGTGGTTGGGGAGACGATGCGCCGGGAGTGGCGGGAAAGGGGGGGGCTGGTTGGCGGAAATGGCGGGACTACTCAGGTCTCTTTCTCCTCCTAAAGATGCCGGGCCGGTTTTCTCTTTCGAGGTGGAAAGAGGCCTTGCGGATGGCGCTGGATGAGTGGCGTCGAAGGCTTTTTCCCTTTCAGGGAGCCCTTGTCGGAACTTGAGGGGGGAGGTCAGTACAAACCTTGACAGCGCCTCTAGGCCGAGGTATATTTCGACTTAAGTTTATCGTTAAACATGCCTACCTTACGAGATATAGCCAAGGCTACGGGGGTCTCTGCTACCACAGTCTCCAAGGTGCTCAAGGGCAGCGAGCGGGTGAGCCCAGAGGTATCAGAGCGGGTTCGAGCAGTAGCTCATCGGTTGGGCTACCGTGCGAACCGCTCGGCTCGGGCATTGCGCACCGGGAGAACCTGGAGCCTGGGCCTCATTGTTCCCGATCTGGCCAACCCCTTTTTCCCCGAATTGGCCCAGGCGATCGTGCGCGAGGCTCGCTCGCAGGGTTTTGCTGTTTCTCTGGTCGATGCCCTGGAGGACCCTGACACTGAAGAAGAGGGAATCATCCTTTTGGAGGAGCAGCGGGTAGACGGGGCCATCTGGGTGCCGGTGGGGGACTTTCACCCCCTTCCTTTTCCCGTAGTTCTGGTGGATCGCCTTGCTCCGGGTCAGGATGGCGTGGGCTCCGACCACGAAGCCGGAGGACGCCTACAAGCCCGTCTGGCCATGGCCTTGGGACACCGGCGGGTAGCCCTGATCACTGGACCTATGGCTTTGGAAAGTGCCCGACTGCGAGCCAAGGGGTTCTTGGATCTGGCCGAGACGCAGATGGAGATCGTCTGGGTATTGGAGGCCCCTTTCAGCGTTGCTTTCCCATCGGGGAAGCACCAAGAGGAACTCCCTCGAGAGGTCTGCGAACGGTTGCAGACAGGAGGATTTAGCCTGGTGGCCTGTGGCAACGACCTGATCGCTCTGGGCGTGCTACGTGTTCTACAGTCGAGGGGTATCGCGGTGCCGGAACAGGTCAGCGTGGTCGGTTATGACGACATCCCCTTGGCTGGGGTTACCTATCCACCACTCACCACTGTGCGCCAACCCTTGCAACGGATGGGACAGGAAGCCCTCCGCCTTCTGCTTCGGCGGATTGACCATCCCCAGACCCCTCCGGTCCAGGTGCGGCTCCCGGTAGAACTGGTCCTGAGGGGCTCAACGCGGGAGGTCTTGGGATGAAAAAACACGGGATCCTGCAACCCACCTTGGCCCAGGTGGTGGCGTCTTTGGGGCACGGGGACCTGTTGGTGGTAGCTGACGCAGGGCTGCCGATCCCTCCAGACATCTTACGGATTGACCTGGCCTATGCGCCGGGGCGTCCGCCCTTTTTGGATGTGCTCAAGACTCTTCTAGCGGAGATGGAGGTAGAGAGGGCCATACTGGCGGAAGAGGCTAAGCAGCATACGCCGCAGGGATTCTATCTATCCTTGAGCCAGGAACTCCTTCGCTTGCCAAAGGTGGCGGCCCGGGGAGTCGAGTATAAGCCTCATGAGGCCCTAAAAGCCCAGCTTAGGGAGGCCCGGGCGGTGGTGCGCACTGGGGAGTTTACGCCTTATGCCAACGTGGTCCTGGTGGCGGGGGTGGTCTTCTAATGGCCCTGCTCCGGATGGCGAGCATAACCAAGCGTTTTGGGGGAGTACAGGCCCTTAAGGGCGTGAATTTTGAGCTGGAGGCGGGCGAGGTACACGCCCTGGTGGGCGAAAACGGGGCGGGTAAAACCACCCTCATGAAGATACTGGCGGGAGCGCTGGAACCGGATGCGGGGGAGATATGGCTCGAGGGGCGACGGGTTCGGCTGGGTAGCGTGCGGGAGGCGCGCCGTCATGGAGTGGTCATGGTGTATCAGGAGCTCAATTTGGCGGCAAACCTTACGGTAGCAGAGAACCTCTTCCTTGGGCGTATGCCTCCGCTGCTGTCGCCCAAGGCGTTGGAGGAGACAGCGAGCACACTCCTGGCTGGCCTGGATATAAAACTAGATCCACGCTCGCCTGTGGGCCAGTTAGAAGTGGGACAGCAACAGCTAGTAGCCGTAGCCCAGGCCCTGGCACAGGAGGCGAAGGTCTTGATCTTCGATGAGCCCACTGCTGCCTTGAGCGCCGACGAAACGAGGACGCTTTTCACCCTGATCCAGCGCCTGCGGAAGAAGGGGGTCGGAATCGTTTATATCAGCCACCGCCTGGAAGAGGTTTTTGCCCTGGCCCACCGCATCACCGTACTCAAAGATGGTCAAAGGGTGGCTACCGGGCTTGTGGATGGGTTGACCCCCGATCACGTGGTGTCGATGATGGTGGGCCGCTCTTTGGAGCAGTCCTACCCCGGGGCGTTTGCCTCTGAAGGAGGGGGGTATGCCCTCCGGGTGCGTCTATCTGCGGGCACGTCCGCGGCGTTCCAGCTGCGCTCTGGGGAGATTTTGGGGCTTGCTGGGGTGGTAGGTTCCGGGCGTAGCCAGGTGCTCGAAGCCCTCTTCGGCCTCCGGGGGGAAGCCTTCGTGGGTGCGGTCCGCATCCAGGGTCCGCGGGATGCCATCAGGAAGGGGCTCTTCTTGGTACCGGCGGATCGTAAGACCCAGGGCCTGGTGCTGGGGTTAAGCGCGAGGGAGAACCTGACCCTCTCGATTCTGGGGAGAATTGCCCCTCGAGGTATCTTGCAGCCCTCCCTCGAGCGGTCAGTCGCACAAGACTGGTTCGACCGCCTGCGCATTCACCCGCCAGCGCCGGAACTCCCGGCACAGGCTTTTTCAGGTGGGAATCAGCAGAAGATCGTCCTGGCCAAAGCACTAGCCCCGAATCCCCGCCTGCTTCTGCTGGAGGAGCCCACCCGGGGTGTAGACGTGGGGGTTCGGCACGAGCTATACCAGCTTTTACAGGAGCTTGCCGGCCAGGGCTTATCCCTGATCCTCTCCTCTGGCGATACTGAAGAGCTGTTGGCCCTCTGCCACAGGATTCTCGTTTTCCGTAGAGGCCAGGTGGCGGCTGAACTCCAAGCGCCCTTTTGCCGCGAGGAGGTGGTGGCCCATGTTACGGGTGCGGCGATGGCCTGAGGAACTCCAGCGCTACGGGCTGGTCCTGGCTTTTGCGGGCCTGATCCTTCTGTTGAGCCTTCTCTCTCCTGCCTTCCTCACCGTGGCTAACCTCATCAACGTCCTCCGCCAGGTAGCGGTGAACGCTATCTTGGCCCTCGGGATGTTGGTGGTGATCATCAAGGGGGGCATAGACCTCTCCGTAGGCTCCCTACTCGCGCTTTCCGGAGCGGTGGCGGCTGGCCTCTCCCTAGCCGGATGGCCGGTTCTGCTCTCTATGGCCGTAGCCTTGGCCTTAGGCTTGGCGTTAGGAGCCGCTCAAGGAGCCCTGGTGGCCTACGCGGGCCTCCCCCCCTTCATCGTGACCTTAGCCGGTCTCACCGTGTTCCGCGGCCTGACCTTGGTCTATACCAATGGTCAGCCAATCACCGGCCTACCCGATGCTTTCTTGGTACTAGGAGGGGGAGAGTTTCTGGGGGTGCCGCTGCCTATTTGGGTTATGATCCTTTTCTTGGCAGCCACCCACTTTCTCCTCCGCTGGACCGCCCTTGGCCGAGCCCTTTACGCCGTGGGGGGCAACGAGGAGGCAACCCGCCTCTCCGGCGTCCCAGTGACGCGGGTAAAGGTATTTGCCTATGCCTTCTCCGGGCTGGCCTCCGGGCTGGCAGCCTTGGTCCTCACCGGCCGACTCAACTCCGCCCAGCCTACCGCGGGAATGGGGTTTGAACTGGACGCCATCGCCGCTGCGGTGGTCGGCGGGGCCTCCCTGGCTGGGGGCCGAGGAAACGCCTGGGGGACGGTTCTGGGTGCGCTGATTATCGGGGTTTTAAACAACGGGATGAACCTACTCAACGTATCGTCCTTTTACCAGCTCATCGTCAAGGGCCTGGTCATCCTAGTGGCCCTACTTTTTGATCGGCTGGTGGTGAGGAGAAAATAGGAGGTGGTCTTGTGGGAAAGCGGTGGTTTTTGGCGATGGCTGTAGGTTTGGGATGTACCCTAGCCCAGGGAGTCCAGGTCGGGCTCTCCCTTTCGACCCTCAACAATCCCTTCTTTGTGGCGCTAAGGGACGGAGCCCAACAGGCGGCGCAGAAAGCCGGGGTACGACTCATCGTTTTAGACGCCCAGGACCGTGTGGACAAGCAGGTCTCCGATATCGAGGATCTGATCCAGCGCCGAGTACGGGTGATTCTGATCAACCCCACAGACAGTGCTGCGGTGGTCCCGGCGATTCAGAAGGCTAATACGGCGGGCATCCCGGTAATCACCGTTGACCGTTCGGCAGCAGGGGGTAAGGTGGCTTTCCATATCGCCTCCGACAACGTGGCCGGGGGCAGGTTGGCGGCAGAGTATATCTGCCAACTCTTGAGGAACAAGGGCCAGGTGGTGGAACTGGAGGGCCTCCCCGGAACCTCTGCCGCCCGGGATCGGGGAGCCGGGTTCAATGCCTATCTTAAGGAGAGATGCCCCGGGGTGATGGTGGTGGCCCGGCAGGCCGCCAACTTCGACCGGGCCCAGGGGCTTTCTGTGATGGAGAACATCCTCCAGGCGCAGCGCCAGATCGATGCGGTCTTCGCCCACAACGACGAGATGGCCCTGGGGGCTTTACAGGCGATAAAGGCTCGCGGGCTAAAGATTCCCGTGGTAGGGTTTGACGCCACTCCGGATGCGGTCAAAGCGGTGGAAAGCTGCGAGATGGCCGCTACGGTAGCCCAGCAGCCCGCAGAGATGGGTAGGCTGGCGTTGGAGAAGGCAGCTGAGCTCATTAAGGGAGGCTCGGCTCCCGCCCAAACCCAGTTCATCCCGGTCTCCCTGAAATTGGTCACCAGTTCCCGCTGCAAGTAGAGTGGCTTGCGTAACTCGGTGGTGCGGATGTAGGGTCTTGCGGTGGACTGGGTGATCACCGGGGACGATCCCCACGCCATGGCGTGGCGTAGACAGACCTTCGGCTGTTCACCCGGGGGATGTGGGGCTGACCAACCAGGCGCTGGCTGTGGCGTCTTTCTGCCGAGCGAAGCGAGGGGTGGAGTGGGTTGAAAGACCCAGCATCACCATGTAAGACGCTCGTACTGAGCGCAGTGGTGAGCCCAAGAATCCCACGCGCTTTAGCCCTTGTCATTACCCACATCTCAACCCCGTATAGTTCAAGACGATGGAACTACATCCGGGGGATCCAATTCAAGGGGGTGCTGCTGACGGATCAGGAGGAGTCCCACAGGGCCCTCAAGACGGGACTGGGAGCGGGCGGAGCGGATTTTCGCAGCTACACCTACCAGGGCCGCAATGCCGACCTATGGAAGGGGATGGCTAGACCGCAAACCCTGGTCGAAGGTGGGCGTCTGGCACGTGACATCAAGGCTTATGGGTAATGACAAGGGCTTTAGCCGTGGGAGTGTCAAGTTTGGATCTGGTACACCTGTATCGCGTTTTTTCCCAAGACTGCACTATCCGGTTGGCCCAATGCCCCCACCAGAGCCTCTTTGACCTGGGCATAGCTGGCCGCCAGCGTACACACCGGCCAGTCGCTGCCAAACATGCAACGCGATGGACCAAACAGCTCGAGGGCTTGGCGGATGTAGGGGGCTAGATCTTCCGGCTTCCAGTGTTTCCAACTAGCCTCGGTCACCAGTCCAGAGAGCTTGACCCAGACGTTGGCTTGGGCTGCTATGGGCTCGAGCGCCCTCAGCCAGTCATCCCACTGCCCCTGGGCGATGTTGGGTTTGGCCAGGTGATCTAGGATAAAACGCAGTTTGGGAAAGTTTTGCACACAGGCCAGGGCCGCGGGTAGTTCGCGGGTGCGAACCAGTAAATCGTAGACCAGCCCCCGCGGCTCGAGCGCCGCCAGCCCGCGCTCCACCTCAGGCAAGAGCAGCCAGTTGGGGTCAGGTTCATCGTGCACTTGGTGGCGGATGCCCACCAGATAAGAACCCCCCGGCAGGGCTCTCAGCTCATCCAGTACCTGGCCCACCTGAGGATCGCGTAGGTCTACCCACCCCACCACTCCGGCCACGTAGTCGGTTGCGGCGGCGATCTGCAGGAGTTCACGAGTCTCCTCGAGGCTGCTCCTGGCCTGCACTACAATCGTGCGTTGCACCCCGCATTCCGCTAGCAAAGGCCTCAGGTCCTCCGGGGTGAAGTCCCGCCGCAAGGGGGCCAGGGCCGCATCTTCTAGCCAGGGGTAGTGCACCCGGCTGGGAAAGATAAAGTGTTGGTGCGCATCCACAACCATAGCCGCCCCCCTATTCGGCCATAACCGCCTGTCGCTGTTCGCCCAGTCCTTCGATACCCAGCCGAACCACTTGACCTGGGCGCAGATACACTGGATCGGGCTTCTGCCCTAGGCCTACCCCCGCCGGGGTGCCGGTAGAGAGAATGTCGCCCGGCTGGAGGCTCATGAAGTGGCTGACGTAGCTGACCAGCTGGGCCACTCCAAAGATCATGTTGCTGGTATGGCCATCCTGGTAGCGCCGCTCGTCTACCTCCAACCAGAGCCGTAGGTTTTGCGGATCAGGCACCTCGTCCTGGGTGACCAGGTAGGGGCCTATGGGGCCGAAGCTATCGCAACCTTTGCCCTTGTCCCACTGTCCGCCACGCTCGAGCTGAAAGGATCGCTCCGACACATCGTTGACCACGCAGTAACCGGCCACATACCGCAGGGCTTCTGTCTCAGAAACGTACTTGGCGGTGCGACCGATAACCACCCCCAGCTCCACCTCCCAGTCGGTCTTGGTCGAGCCCCTCGGAATCACGATGGGGTCGAAGGGTCCCGAGATAGCGCTGGTGGCTTTTAGAAAAACCACGGGCTCCTGCGGATAAGCCGCCCCGGTCTCGTCCGCGTGATCCTTGTAGTTGAGGCCAATGCAGATAAACTTGCCCACCCCCGCCACACAAGGCCCCAGCCGGGGACGGCCCCGTACCAAAGGCAGCTTGACAGGGTTGAGCCGGGCCAGACGGGGCAGGTACTTGCTCAAAACCAAGCCGTTGACATCGGGCACTACCTCCGAAAGGTCGCGCAATCGCCCCTCGGCGTCCAGCAGGCCCGGCTTTTCTCTGCTTTTGCTTCCGTAGCGAACCAGTTTCACTGAAATCTCCTTGCGCGAAAATCAGAAACTTCACATAGCCCAGCCGCCATCCAGTAGGTGAATGGCCCCAGTAGTGAAAGCCGCCTCATCGGAGGCCAGGTAGGCGGCCAAAGCCGCCACCTCTTCGGGCCGACCCACCCGGCCCATGGGCTGGCGAGCAATGAAGGCCTGTCGAACTTCGGCCTCGCTTTGACCTGAGCGGCTGGCTTGCTCCGCCACGCGGGCCCGCCAGGAGGGCGAGTCCACCGTACCGGGGCAGATGGCATTGGCCCTTATTCCATGGCCCACATAGTCGGCCGCAACCGCCTTGGTCATGCCGATCACGGCCGCTTTGGTGGCGCTGTAGACGAAGCGGTTGGGAACTCCCTTAATGGAAGAGGCCACGCTCGAGACATTGATGATTGAACCCCCACCCTGCTCCAGCATCTTGGGGATAGCCGCTCGCATGGTCCAGTACATGGAGCGAACGTTGAGGTTGAAGCTAAACTCCCAGTCCGAATCGCTGCATTCCAAAATTGTGCCGTGATGGACGAAGCCCGCACAGTTGAACAGGATGTCTACCCGCCTGAGCGAACCCACCACCGATTCGATCGCACCCTTATCGAGCACATCCATGCGAAGCTGGGTGCAGGCCAGGCCTTGCAGGAGTTCGGGCTTTTGGTCGGTGGCGATGACCTCGGCCCCTTCGGCTATAAAGCGTTCGGCGGTGGCCCTTCCAATCCCCTGCCCGGCTGCGGTGACGAGTGCTACTTTGCCTTTGAGTCGCTGCATCTATCCCTCCTGGGGTACCGGCACCTCCCGATCCAGAAGCCCCTCTGCCTTCAGATCTTGCCAGAGGTCTGGGGGAAGCTGGGTTTCGAACATCTGCAGGTTTTCCTCCAGTTCAAGCGCGCTGCGAGCGCCCGTGAGTACCGAGACCACCGCGGGGTGGCCCAGCGGGAACTGGATGGCGGCTGCCTTCAGGGGCACCCCATGCCGTAGACAAACCCGCTGCAGCGCCAGGGCCCGCTCGATCAGCGCTGGGGGTGCGGGAAGGTAGTTGTAGGTTGCCCCTGGGGCGGGGTGGGCCAGGAGGCCGCTGTTGTACACCCCGCCCACCACTACCCCGATGCCCTTCTGGAGGCACAACGGCAGCAGCTCCTGCAAAGCCCCCTGCTCGAGCAGGGTATACCGGCCCGCTAACAGCAACAAATCGAAGTCGCCGGCCTTGGCAAACTCCAGAAGCCAGTCGGTGTGGTTCATACCCACCCCAATGGCCTGCACCACCCCCTGCCGCCTTAGCTCCACCAGGGCCCGGTAAGCCCCCTGCATCACCTCCGCTACGCTGCGCTCATCGGCATCGGGATCGTGGATATAGAGGACGTCTACCCTCTGCAGGCCCAGCCGTTGCAGGCTCTCCTCGAGCGAGACCATCGTGCCCCGGTAACTGTAGTCGTAGATCTGGGCCAGCTGGGGTACCCCTTTGAAAAAGGGTTCGCCCTGGGGGTCGAGCTGGCTTTTGTGCAGCGGGCCTGGGCGCAGGAGCCGCCCTACTTTGGTGGAAAGAACATAGGCCGTCGGGGGTTGGCCCTGCAAAAAAGCCCCGGTGCGCTGCTCGGCCACCCCGTTGCCGTACTGCGGAGCGGTATCGAAGTAGCGCAGACCGGCCTGCCAGGCTGCTTCCAGGGTGGCGCGGGCCTCAGCCTCGTCCACCGGGGCAAAAAGACCCCCCAGGGGGGCCGTTCCCAGGCCGAGGCGGGTGAGGCTGAGGCCGCTCTTGGGATGCAGCTGGAGTGCGCTGGCGCGGGCCATGGCTAACCCCCCAAAAGGCCTTTCCAGTAGCCTCCATCCGGGTAACGGTAAGTCTCGCGCGAGGCGGGCCGGATCTCGATGCTGTAACCGGGCTCGACGGGAAGCCGGTAGCGCCCCTGGCGGATTACCACCGGCTGAACAAAATGCTCGTGCAGGTGATCGACGTATTCCAGATAGCGGTTCTCCAGCCCACCGGAAATGGCAATGTAGTCGATGCTGGACAGGTGCTGCACATACTCGCACAGCCCCACCCCCCCCGCGTGCGGGCAGACCGGTACGCCAAACTTGGCGGCCATCAGCAGGATGGCCAGGTTCTCGTTGACGCCGCCCACCCGGGCTGCATCAATCTGGCAGAAGCCGATGGCCCCGCTCTGCAAGAGCTGCTTGAACACCACCCGGTTTTGCACGTGTTCGCCGGTAGCCACCTGGGTACCGCTGCCCTGCAGGGCTTTTTGCAGGGCAGCGTGGCCCAGAATGTCGTCAGGGCTGGTGGGCTCTTCGATCCATAGGGGACGGTAGGCAAGCATCTGCCGTACCCACTCCAGGGCCTGGGGTACATCCCATACCTGGTTGGCATCCAGCATGAGCGCGTTGTCCCAGCCGATCTCTTCTCGCACAATGCGGCAGCGCCGAAGATCGTCCTGCAGGTCGCGCCCCACCTTGAGCTTGAAGGCTGTGAAGCCCTCTTCTAGGGCTTTGCGGCACAGGTGGCGGATTTTCTCGTCGGGGTAGCCAAGCCAGCCCACGCTGGTGGTGTAGGCTGGATAGCCTTCCCGCAAAAGGTAGGCCTCGCGTTCGGCCTTGCCGGGCGCCATCTGGTGCAGGAGTTCCAGGGCTTCTGGTGGTGTAAGGGCATCGGTCAGGTAGCGAAAGTCGAGGCAACGCACCAACTCCTCTGGGCTCAGATCTACCACTAGCTTCCACAGGGGTTTACCCTCGGCCCTGGCCCATAAATCCCAGACCGCATTAATCACCGCTGCGGTAGCCAGGTGTACTACCCCTTTCTCAGGGCCCAGCCAGCGCAACTGGGAGTCGCTGGTAATATGCCGGTAGAAAGCCCCCATATTCTGGGTGAACTCAGCCAGCGGATGGCCTATGACCAAAGGCCGGAGCAGCTCGATGGCCGCACAGACCAGGTCGTTGCCCCGACCGATGGTAAAGGTTAGACCATGCCCTTCCAGACCGGTATCGGTCTGCAGGATCACATAGGCCGCCGAGTAGTCGGGGTCGGGATTCATGGCATCGGAGCCGTCCAGAAAGCGCGAGGTGGGAAAGCGAAGGTCGAGGGTTTTGAGGTTTTGTATCAGCATTGCGCCCTCCTTCAGACCCCGAGGCGGTTGCGCTCGAGGATGAGCTGTAAGGCTTGAGCGGTACGGGGCTGGTGGCCGGGCAGCGGCAGAATGCGCTCATGAACCGCGTCTACAATCCAGTCCGCGCTGGGAAAGAAAAGATCCTCCAGCTCGGCCGGCGGGGTAATCCAGTTGCGGGCCCCCAGCACCACGATGGGGCTGTCCAGGTAGTCGAAGGCCAGCTGGCTTAGATTCGCGGCCACCGTATGCAGGAAAGAGCCTCGCTCGCAAGCCTCGGAAACCAGAACAGCCCGACCGGTTTTGCGCACCGACTCCACCAAAGGTGCGTAATCGAGAGGGTTCAAGAAGCGTAGGTCAATCACCTCAGTCTCCAGGCCATATTGTTGTAGCCGCTGGGCGGCCTCGAGGGCCCGGTACAGTGCCGGCCCCAGGCTGATCAGGGTAAGGTCCCTGCCGGGCCGTCGTAGGGCTGGCTGGCCCAGCGGGACGCGGTAAGACCCCAGCGGGACGCCCCCGGGCACAAGCACCTCGGGCTCGCCGTATAACCGTTGGCTCTCAAAAAAGACCACTGGATCGCTGCCCTTCAGGGCTAGGGTCAGCATCCCCTTGGCATCGTAGGGTGTGGCTGGGTACATCACCTGCAGGCCGGGAATATGGGCTGGCAGGCTCGACCAGTCCTGCGAGTGCTGGGCCCCATACTTCGAGCCCACCGAGACCCGCAAGACCAGCGGCATCTCCAGAACCCCCCCCGACATGGCCTGCCACTTGGCCATCTGGTTGAAGATTTCGTCTCCGGCTCGGCCCATGAAGTCGCAGTACATCAGCTCCACCACCACCCGTCCACCCGAGAGCGCGTAGCCCACTGCCGTGCCCACGATGGCCGCCTCGGAGATCGGGGCATTGAAGAGCCGGGGGTAGGGTAGGGCTTGGGTCAGACCGCGGTAGACTCCAAACGCACCTCCCCAGTCGCGGTTCTCCTCGCCATAGGCGATCAGGCTGGGATCGGCATAGAAGGCCTCGAAGAGCGCTTCACAAAGAGCTTCGGCGTAGGTCAGACACTTTAGTTTGGGCAGGGGACGGCCCTCTTCATCCAGACCAAAGCGATACTTGGACTGCAGCACGCTGTAGCGGGTTTCCTGTAGGGGCTTTTCCACCCAGGGGCTATCCTCAGCGCAGGTTTGCCTTTCTTTACGGGAAAACATCCACTGGGCCACCTGTTCAGAGCCGGGCGGCAGGCGGGGCGAAACGCTATCGGAGGTTGCCCAGGTAGCGATACGGTGCAGGCGTTCCTGGACTTCTTGTTGCAAGGCCTGCTGCTGGTCAGCTGTCATGAGGCCTTGCTCGAACAGGTATCCTGCGTAGTGCACCAGGGCATCCTGGGTTTGCCAGGCCTCGACTTCGGTTCTTTCGCGGTAGGACGAGGCATCCGAGGGGGAGTGTCCGCTAAAGCGGTAGGTCAGGGTGTCCAGCAGGGCTGGGCCTTGGCCTTGCAGCAGCTGGGCTTTCTTGCGCCCCACGGCTTCGGCTACCGCCAGGGGGTTGTAGCCGTCCACCCGCTCAGCGTGCAGGGCCTGAGGGTTGAGCCCCAGCCCCACCCGGGCCAGTACCCCAAACCCCATGGTCTCTCCCAGGGTCTGACCCCCCATGCCGTAAAAGTTATTCATGATGTTGAACAGCACAGGAGGCGCACCGCCCATCTCCGCTGGCCACAGGGTGCGGTACTGATCCATGCTGGCAAAAATCATGGCCTCCCACGTAGGCCCGGAACCCAAGGCACCGTCACCGATGCTGGCCACGCAGATACCTGGCTTGCGCAGAACACGTTTGTTGAGGGCAGCGCCTACGGCGATGCTGGCCGAACCACCCACAATGGCGTTGTTGGGTAGGATACCAAAAGGCGGAAAGAAGGCGTGCATCGAGCCGCCCATGCCTCGGTTGAAGCCGGTGTCGCGACCGAAAATCTCCGCTAGCAACCCGTACAGGAGATAGTCCAGAGCACGCTCTTGGATGCTTGCATGGGAAAAACGCTCCACCACCCGCAGGATGCGTCCTTCCTGGTAGGTTTCCAAAATAGTCGCCAGTTCGGTCTCGCTGAGCTGCGCAACGGCGCCAAAGCCTTTGGCCAGAATTTCGCCGTGGCTGCGGTGGGAACCAAAAATGAAATCCTCTGGCCCTAGGGGCAGGCAAAGTCCGACGGCGGCGGCTTCCTGACCAATGGAGAGGTGGGCTGGTCCTTTGTGGACGTACTCTATGCCCTGGTATACCCCTTTGGTCTTGAACTCATCCAGCAGGGTCTCGAAGCCGCGGATGTAGAGCATATCCTGGTAGACACGACGTAGGGTTGGGGCGCCATAGCGGGTCAGTTCCGCCTGGGGATCGGGCCGGTACTGGTTGAGGGGCAGACGGGGGGCCTCGAGCCAGCCCGCCTGGCGCAGTTGGTGGGGATCCAGGGAAAGGGATTTGGGCATAGCTCCCTCGTCAAAGGGCCAGTAGGCGTAGGGGGTCGCCCAGCCGTTGGCTCAGGGTTTGTAGGAAACGTGCCGCCGGCGCACCGTCGGTCGCACGGTGATCAAAGGTGAGCGAGAGCGGCAGATGGGGGCGGAAAACCACCTCTGACCCAGCTTGTACCGGGCGCAAGCTCACCATTCCTACCCCCAACAGGGCCACCTGGGGCGGGTTTAGAATAGGGGTAAAGACCTCGATGCCCAGCGGACCCAGGTTGCTAAGGCTAAAGGTACCCCCTTGCAGCGCTTCAGAAGACACACGGCCCTGGCGGGCCTCATTGGTCAGACCTCGGGCGGTCTGGGCTAGCTCGAGCAAGCTCATCTGCTCGGCGTGATGGATGACGGGAACCAGAAGACCTCTGGGGGAGTCCACGGCAAAACCCAGATGTACGGCCTGGTACTGGTACAGGGTGTCTCCTACCAGACAGGCGTTGAGCTCGGGAAACTGCGGCAGCGTGCGGGCCAGTGTAAAGAGCAGCAGGTGGTTGAGGCTAATCTCTTGAAAGCCTGGATCGGGGTGGTGTTTGAGCTCCTGCCGTAGCTTCAACAGCCCCCCCACTTCCGCGTAAGCGTGCAGGGTGAGCTGTGCGCTTTGCTGCAGGGATTGCTGCATACGCTGGGCTACCCGCTTGCGGACACCTTGCAGAGGTATAACCTGCCAGGGTTGTGGTGGCGCTGTGGCCGGGGTCTCTGGGCTGGGCGTGTCCTGGACGGGTAGGGTTGAGGGTGGAGGGGGTATTTGCTGGGAGCGCTCACGCACTGCCCGCACATCGCGCTCGAGGATGCGGCCGCCCGGCCCGCTCCCCTTTATAGAGGCAGTCTCGAGGCCCTCCTGGAACGCTAAGCGCCGGGCGCGCGGGGAGACAGCGGGCCTCGAGGTCTCATCGGGGGAGGGGGCAGGAGGGCTGGGGATAGCGTTGTTCTCCGCCGTACCCACGATGGCGATGGGCGTCTGCACCGCTACCTCCTGCCCGGCCTCGGCCAAGCGCTGTAGCAGCACCCCATCGGTAGGGCTTTCCACCTCCATGAGGGCCTTATCGGTCTCGATCTCACACAGCACCTCACCGGCCCGCACCACCTCGCCGACCTCCTTTTTCCAGTTCAGCAACAGGCAGCTTTCTACCTCGTTGCCGAGCTTGGGCATCCGTACCTCTACCCCCATCTAGATCCCCTCCGCTGCTCGCTGACCTTGCTGGTCGATGCGCTCCAAGGTGGTCTTTGCCGACTGCTCGCCCCGCAGAAAAGCCCGTAGATTTTCGGCCACCACCGCCTCCACCGCGGGGTAGCGAGGGTGTTTAGGCGGGAACCAGGCGTACTCCAGGGCCTGCTGCAAAAGTTCCCAGCGGTGGGCTTCCAGGGTGTGGGGTGGGGTTTCCTGGCGAATGGCTTCCAAGGCGTCCCTTCGAGCAGGCAGAGTGCCCTGGCGGGCCTCGATCAGCTGGGCCTCCCTCGAGGTCAGGTGGCGCAGCAGCGCCAGCGCCAGCGGTCGGTCAGCCGCGTTTCGGGCCAGGGCAAAGGTATGGCTGCCCGCATAAGTAGCCCGCTGCACGGGCCCCCTGGGATACAGGGCCAGGCCCAGGCGGTCGCGGATGGGGCTCGCCCTGTAGCGGTGAAAGCTGCCGGGCCAGTCGGTGGTCAGGCTGGCTTCTCCGGCAGCAAAACAGGACGTTACGGCATCGAATTCCCACTCGGGGATCTCGCTGGGAGCTGTTTTACTTAGGGCACCTAGAATCTCTAGGGCCCACCATCCCGCTTGGTGCTGGGCGCGGGGACGGGGTACCTCGGTCTCGTATAGGTAGTGCCCAGCGCTTCCGCACAGCTCGAAAAAGTGCCCAAACAACCCCGAACCTTTGCCTGGAAATACAAAGCCGTAGGGTGATTGAGACTGGGCTATCCATACCAGAGCCTCCCAGCTGGGGGGGGCTTCTGGCAGCCGGTCGGTGCGGTAATGCATCAGCTTTATATCCAGGTTGCGCGGCAGACCGAAGAGCCCACCTTGGATGCGAGCCAGCTCCAGGGCCCGGTGATCGAAGACGGCTAGCTCGTCTGGTTCCAGGAGCCCATCCAGAGGCTCTAACCACTGTTGCTGCGCAGGAGCAAACTTGGAGTGGGTGGAGATCAGGTCGAAGCCCACCCCTTCACCAAAAGCCTCGGTAATGCACCGGTTGAGTTCAGGGTGGCCGTTGGCCCGAACAACCTCCACCTCCACCCTTTCTCGCTGGGCAAAGGGCTCAATGATCCCATAGAGGCTATCGTACATGGGGCCGCCCACCACCAGGGCGCGTATGCGGGGCCTCATCCCTTCACTGCCCCCACAATTAGACCCCGCTCGATGTAGCGTTCAAGGAGGATGGCCATGACCACTACCGGCAGGATCATGATCAGGATGACCACCGACATGTACCACCACTCCGTGCCGCGGGTTCCGCTCATGGCCGAGACCAGGAGGGGCATGGTCTGGGCATTGGCTTTGGAGAGGAATAGTGCCACCAGGTACTCGTTCCAGGCGAAGACCAACACCAGCAGGAAGGTGGCCACCAGGCCGGGGGCCGCCAGGGGCAGCACAATGGAGAAGAAGATGCGATACCTCGAGGCCCCGTCGATCTGGGCGGATTCCTCGACATCTTGCGGAACGCCCATGAAGTAGTCCCGCATCAGCCAGACTGCAATCGGCAGGTTCACCGCAGTGTAGCTGATGATGAGGGCTGTGCGGGTGTCCAACAGCCCCAGTTGCTGGAAGAGCAGGTAGATGGGGATGACCACCACCACCGGCGGCAGGATGCGGTTGGAGATCATCCAGAAGGCCACGTCCTGGTTTCCCAGGCTTCGCCGGAAGCGCCGCCCCAGGGTTTGTAAAACCAGGAAGAACAGCCCCAGCGCCACCAAGGCCGCCACCCCCGTGGGTGTGCCCAGGACCCAGAGCACCCCCATGAGCGCCAGGCAGCCGAGGAAACTCAGAATAGCCCCGACCCTAGGGCGATACTCGAAGCGGGTGAGGCCGTAGGCGGCGAAGGCCCCTAGGAACAGGGTGAGGATGGCGCTGGCAAAGGCCACTGTGGCCGTGTTGAGATAGGCCCGCTTCACGTCCGGACCCAGCACGTTGAAGACGTACTGCCAGGCGTGCAGGCTGGGCTGGAAATCCACGAAGGGCAGGTAGAAGGGCCCGTTGAACACCTCGATGGGTAGCTTCAAGGAGGTCACCACCACCCAGTACAGCGGGAAGAGCACAACGATGGCGGAAATCCCCAGCGCAACGTAGGTGAAGGCTACTTGTAGCCAGGAGGGCCGCAAAGGCGAGCGGCTGCGCATCTTCAGGCCTCCCCCCTCGCCCGCGGCAGGAGCGCGCGGGCATAAACCGTGCTGAAGAGCGAGACCAGGATCAGCAAGATGAAGCCCAACGCTGCGGCCGTGCCGATGTCCAGCGTCCGCCAGGCAAAGTAGGCGTGCAGGGTGATGGACTCGGTGGCGGTACCTGGGCCACCGTTGGTGAGGATGTTGGGCAGGTCCACGATCTTGAAACCCTCGATCATGCGGATCAGGACCAGCGTGGCGCTGGCCGGGAGGAGGTAGGGGAAGATCACGTAGCGGAAGGTCTGCCACCGTGTGGCCCCGTCCACCGCGGCGGCTTCAACCTGTTCCTGAGGGATGCTCTGCAGCGCAGCCAGCAGCACGATGAAGGCGAAGGGAGTCCACTGCCAGGTATCACCGATGAGCACCGCGAAGCGGGCCCCCCAGGGGTCGTTAACCCAGGAGAAACCCTGCAGGCCCAGCCCAGCCCAGATGGGCTGCAAGGGCCCCTTGCTGGTATCGGTGAGCATGCGGAACATGTAGGCAATCCCTACCGGGGTAATGGCCAAAGGCAGCATGAACACCACCCGGAAAAAGCGGGTCCCCGGCAGGCGCTCGGCGCACAGCAGAGCCAGCCACAGCCCCAGCACGTACTGCAAAGCCGTCCCTACGAATACGTAGAAGAGCGTGGTCTGCAAGGTTCCCAGCAGGCTGCCGGGAACCAGGCGGGAGAGCACCAGCCAGGCTAGGGTCAGCGCCAGGACCCCGCCCGCCATGGACCACCCGGTCGCCTGACCCCGCCGGTAGCGCCGGACGAGGCCCCAGGCCAGCAGCAAGGCCAGAAAAAGCAGCACCGCCCACATCCACGAGGCATCGCCTCCTCGGCCTAAAAGGTGGGCCTGCTCGCTGCCCACAAGCAGCCTGCGGTAGTTAGCCAAGCCGACAAAGCCGAGCTCGGTCTGCCCGCCGCTGAAGCGAAGTCGGATCAGGGAGGTATACAGCGAGCCCAGCAGTGGGAAGATGGCGAAACCCAGCATCACCCCCACCGCGGGCAGCAAGAAGACCAGGCCAGCTTTGCGCTCGAGCCAGGCGGAAAGGCTTCTTTCCGCCCGCCCGCGCTGGTCAGAAGGTGCCTGAGGCCGAATCGTCCACATTCCCTAAGATCCTTCCGAGCCACCCAGGGGCTACTTCTCGATGTTCAGGCTGGCCCGGTAGGCCCTCTTCTGCACCTCGCGCCCTTCGGCGTTGGTGATCTCCTCCCAGCCGCTATCGATCTGATCCATAGCCTGCTGCACAGAGATCTGGCCAGCCAAAAACTCCGAGAGGGCCTTATCCAAGACCACCCCCTGATACTGCTGGTTCTTGGGGATGCGCAGATCCAGGATCATGTTGGGGCTGGAGAGGCTGGCCTCGATAGCCCCCAGGTAGTTCTTGGCTGCCGCCTCGCTGAAGCCGGCCTCGGTCCAGAGCTTGAGGTTCTTGAAGTGAGAGGTGCGGTAGGGGTTGAAGCCGGTGATCCCGATGGTCACGTCCTTGCCTGAGACAGCGGGACTCGACATGTAGGAGAACAGGGCGTAAGCCGCATCCTTGGCTTGGGGCCTGGCCTTGGCGTTGATACCCCCCGACCACCCCCCGAAGGCCGCGTAGGGCGCGTGGTTAATCCCGTTCACGGCGTAGGGGCACAGGGCAGGAGTGCAGCTTACCAGCCTGCCCGTGGCTCGGTCCAAGACCCGGCGGCTCCCCGGCAGGATCACTGCCCCCACCTTGTCCTTGACCTTGGAGGTCTGTGGGTCGATGGCAAGGGTGCCGATATCTCCCCAGTCCACCGAAAGGGCACAGCGGCCGCTGGTGAAAAGGCCTCGGGTATCGCCCACATCTAGGTTGAGCTCGTCCGGGGGGCCGTACCGGGTGGTCTCCTTGTAGATCCGCAAAGCCTCGGCGAAGGCCTCGTTTTTGACCAGCGGCTTCATGGTATCCACGTCGAAGAACGCACCCTGCTGTGTCCCCTTGGACTGCAAGAAACCACCTAGGATGGACCAGAACATCCAGTACGACTGGGCATTGCGCTTCTTGGCAATGCAGCTGCCGTAATCAGGCTTGCCGTCCCCGTTCCAATCTTTGCCAAAAGCCGCCTTGGCGATGGCCAGGTAGTCATCCCAGGTTTGGGGTGGCTTCATACCGAGCTTCTGCAGCACGTCGGTGCGGTAGTAGACCATCTGGAAGTCGCCATCGAGGGGAACGGTGTAGGTCTTGCCGCCGTAGCTGGCGCTGAAGTTGCGGAAGAAAGCTCCGATATCTTCCCACTGAATCTCTCTATCCGACTTGATGCGCTCGGTGAGGTCCTCCATGATCCCCGCGGGCACGAAGTCAGCCATCCACTGGGGGGCAAAGATCCAAGCATCGTAGCTGTTGGTACCGGTGGTGGCGTCGGTGAGGATCTGCTGGTAAAGGTCTGCGAAAGGCACCACCACCACGTTCACCTTGGCCCCGGTTTTCTCCTCGAACTCCTTGGCATGACGGCGCAGGGGCTCGGCAATCTGCGGGCCGGTAAAGGTCAACACGTTGATGCTGACGCCTTGAAAGCGCCCGGACTGGGCCAGGGCCGAAACCGAAAAGAAGGCCAGTAAAACCAACCATTTGGCAAGATTTGCTACCATGCAAACCACCTCCGCTGAGGAGAGATTTGACCTGGGCCGAATCGCTTTCTTACGTTTGGGGGTACCCGAGGCTGGCGTGGCTCTAGGCACATCGTTGGCGCGCTGGCTACAGGGCCTCGCCACCCGAGGATTTATATCACCTCCTCCTGCCAGGCTGGATCTGCCCCGGACCGGACACAGGTCAGGGCGGCCACCTTTGCTGCGAACGAGAGCAGGCTGGAAAGCTGCTCGTGACCCAACAGAGCGAGCCGTTGGCGTGATGTAGACCCAGACCGATACAGGCCCACCAGAAGCGCAGCCATACAGGCATCACCTGCGCTGACTGTATCTACTACAAGGGCAGTGGCAGTGGGCTCGAGCACCAGCGAAATTGAGCCAAAATGCAAGGGTGCTCCTTGGGGAAGTTCCGGCGTCAGATCTTCTGGCTTTAGGCCGCTTTCCTTCAAAATCAAGGGATTGGTGGTCACCCCGTAAAAAACACCTGTGCTCAGCAAGGGTCGCAACCGGGCTATCTTCGCTGAGTCCAGAAACAATCGCATTTTAGTCCCCCTCATAAGGCCTGGCGGTTGACTGTCGAATCAGCAGCCGGGTCTTGAGCCGCAAGATGTGGCTGTGCAACTGCTTTTTCTGTTGAAGCAACGAGACTAGGGTTTCACAGGCCAGAAAGCCGATCTCGTAGGCGGGCTGAGCCACCACAGTTAGAGCAGGCTCCATCAATTGGGCCCAGCGGGTGTCGTCGAAGGATACCAGCGAGATCTGGTCGGGTATACGCAGACCTAGATCGCGGATGGCTTGCACGGCTCCGGCAGCCATCTCGCTGTTGCCGACAAAAAGGGCTGTGGGACGGCTGGAAGGAGGTCGCCTCAGAAGCTCCATGGCGGCGGCATACCCTCCTCCCTCCTTGTGATAGCCATTAGCAATGAGCCGCTCATCGAAAGGAATCCCTGCCTGCTCGAGGGCCTGACGGTAGCCCTCGAGGCGCTCTTGGGCGGTGGTGATGACCGGTTCGCCGGCAATCATTCCAACCCTGCGGTGTCCGAGTTGAATCAGATGCTCTACTGCTTTGCGAGCACCCAGGACATTCTCGGCCAGTACTGCGTGCACTCCAGGGGTGCCACTGGTGCGATCTAACTCGATGATGGGCAGGTTGCGTACATAAAGACTGCGCAAGTGCTGGCGGGTTTTAGCAGTTGGGACGATCAGCAAGCCCTCAGGCAAATGGCTTTGTAATTCCTGTAGATAACGGGCTTCCTTTTCAGGCTGCTCGTCGGAGTTGAACAGAAAAACCATGTAGCCGTGTTTTTCTGCTGCGTCCTGGACACCTTTGGCCAAGGTAGCGTGGAAGGGCGCCAAAATATCTCCCACAATCAAACCCAGCAGATGACTCTTTTGCTTCCTCAGACCCCTGGCCAGCTTGTTGGGTTGGTAGCCCAGCTGCTGGGCGGCTTGCAGAACCCGTTCGCGGGTTTCACGAGCGACCAGATCGGGCCTAGTTAGGGCCCGCGAGACCGTGGACGGAGAAACCTTGGCGGCACTGGCTACGTCGGCTATTTTAATCATAGAGTGCAATCGTTGTCATTTTATCGGCGTCGCATCTGTGCTTCTTTAAGCCGAGAAAAGTGTGGAGCAATAGACGTTGGCTCTGATTTTGACAACGATTGCAGTAGAGTATTACACACCCCTAGCGCTTTGTCAACATGGTGTAATTGGTCAATACATTCTGGACTGGGAACCACCTTCCTTCAGTCTAGCCAGATACTCCATAGGGGCCAATC
>PSML01000042.1:0-20706 GCA_040290145.1 Meiothermus sp.
CCGCTGTGGCCATTAGCAAAGTGCTGGCCTTTGTGCTGGGCCTGCTGGGCCTGCTCATTGGCAATCTTTTCATGCTCCTGATCGCCTTCTTCATTTTCATGGCGGCCAGCGCCGAGGCCGAACAGGCGGTGCTGAGTCGTACCCTCGAGGGCCTCTGGGTGCGCGATCTGATGACCCGTGAGGTTAGCACAGTGGCCCCTAGCCTGAGCGTGGCCGAGCTGCTGGAAAAGATGATGCTCGAGCGGCACGTGGGCTACCCAGTGGTGGGAGAGGGGCGGCTGCTGGGCCTGATTAGCCTAGAAGACCTACACAGTGCCTCACCCCAGACCCGGGTGCAGGAGCGGATGCGCCCCCCCTTGCAGGTAAACGAAAACACCGAAGCCCTCACTGCCTTACAACGTATGGCCGAACAGGGTTTCTCGAGGCTCTTGGTTACAGACGACCAGGGCCATTTAATTGGCATCCTAAGCAAAACCGACCTGTTGCGCGCTCTACAACTCCGTGCTGCACAGATGAGCTTAGCCAACTTTCCCAACCCTCGCGCCGACTAGAGCTTGACAGTTTTTGGGGTAGTCGGTACACTTCTCGTTGCGCTGCCATAAGGTAGCCAAGCACCTTGACAAAGAAAGATCAGCAGAAACACGAATCAAACGTCGCTTTATCAGACGTTTAGAAGACCTTCTTGCTCGCAAGAGCATATATGGAGAGTTTGATCCTGGCTCAGGGTGAACGCTGGCGGTATGCCTAAGACATGCAAGTCGCACGGTCTGATTTCGGTCAGGTAGTGGCGGACGGGTGAGTAACACGTGGGTGATCTGCCCTTTAGTCGGGGACAACTAGGAGAAATCTTAGCTAATCCCGGATGTGGACCCTCTCTTTGGGGAGTGTCTAAAGCTTCGGCGCTAAAGGATGAGCCCGCGGCCCATCAGGTAGTTGGCGGGGTAACGGCCCACCAAGCCGACGACGGGTAGCTGGTCTGAGAGGACGACCAGCCACAGGGGTACTGAGACACGGACCCCACTCCTACGGGAGGCAGCAGTTAGGAATCTTCCCCAATGGGCGAAAGCCTGAGGGAGCGATACCGCTTGAACGACGAAGCCCCTCGGGGTGTAAAGTTCTGAACTCGGGACGATGGTGACGGTACCGAGGTAATAGCACCGGCTAACTCCGTGCCAGCAGCCGCGGTAATACGGAGGGTGCGAGCGTTACCCGGATTTACTGGGCGTAAAGGGCGTGTAGGCGGTCCTCTAAGTCCAAGGCTAAAGACTAGGGCTCAACCCTGGACCTGCCTCGGATACTGGAGGGCTCGACGGCTGGAGGGGGCAGCGGAATTTCCGGAGTAGCGGTGAAATGCGCAGATACCGGAAGGAACGCCAATAGCGAAGGCAGCTGCCTGGACAGTACGTGACGCTGAGGCGCGAAAGCGTGGGGAGCAAACCGGATTAGATACCCGGGTAGTCCACGCCCTAAACGATGAGTGCTGGGTGTCCGGCTTTCGCTGGGTGCCGAAGCTAACGCGTTAAGCACTCCGCCTGGGAAGTACGGTCGCAAGACTGAAACTCAAAGGAATTGACGGGGGCCCGCACAAGCGGTGGAGCATGTGGTTTAATTCGAAGGAACGCGAAGAACCTTACCAGGCCTTGACATCCTAGGAACCCCGATGAAAGTTGGGGGTGCCCGCAAGGGAGCCTAGAGACAGGTGCTGCATGGCTGTCGTCAGCTCGTGTCGTGAGATGTTGGGTTAAGTCCCGCAACGAGCGCAACCCTTGTCCTTAGTTGCTAACGGGTCAGCCGAGCTCTCTAGGGAGACTGCCCGCGAAAGCGGGAGGAAGGCGGGGATGACGTCTAGTCCGCATGGCCCTTACGGCCTGGGCGACACACGTGCTACAATGCCCGGCACAAAGCGTCGCCACATCGCAAGATGGAGCTAATCGCCTAAATCCGGGCTCAGTTCGGATCGGGGTCTGCAACTCGACCCCGTGAAGCCGGAATCGCTAGTAATCGCGGATCAGCCATGCCGCGGTGAATACGTTCCCGGGCCTTGTACACACCGCCCGTCACGCCATGGGAGTGGGTTTCACCTGAAGTCGCTGGGAGCCACAGGCAGGCGCCGAGGGTGGGGCTCATGACTGGGGCGAAGTCGTAACAAGGTAGGTGTACCGGAAGGTGCGCCTGGATCACCTCCTTTCTAAGGAGAGCTTACGCAAACGCTACGGCGGATGCGTCAGGCTTTGAGCGTGGCTTCTCAAAGCGTCTCGCCTAACCCGTGCCCAAGGGGTTCCATACCCGTCCCGAGTGGGACGGGTTTTTTCGTTGTGGCCTGTCTCACCTGGCGCAAGGGGCCTTCCCAAAGGGGTAAACTTAGGCGGAAATGGTATTCGATCCGAATGACCTCGAGCTCCGCCAGGACCCTCTGCGCTTTTTTATGGAGCTTTCCCGCCACAGCCCCGACATCACCACCTTCCGGTTCGCCTCCGGCCAGGAGCTGGTCTTTCTCAACCATCCTGACCTGATCCGCGAGGTGCTGGTCGAGCGAGCCGATCAGTTTCACAAATCTGAGATGACCCGAGCCTTCGCCGGGGGAATGGGTCACGGAATCTTGGTGAGTGAGGGCGAGTTCTGGAGGCAGCAAAGCCGCCTGATCCGGCCAGCGTTTCACTACAAGCGCCTGTTGGGCTACGCCGAGGTGATGTCCCGCTTCACCCTGGAAATGCTCGAGGAATGGCAGGACGGCGAGGTGCGGCACATCGACGAGGACATGAACGCGCTCACGCTGCGGGTGGTGGCCAAGTGCATGTTCAACGTCGAGGCCAAGGACGACCGGGAGATCATGCACCGGGCCATCCTGCTGGGGCAGCAGGTGGTGGGCCGGATGATCCACGGCTGGCTTACCGACCCCCACTGGACGCCCTCCTTGAACCGGGCCGGCGTACGGGTGGTGCGGGCCTTGAACGAGATGGTGCAGCGCCATATCGCCTTCCGCCGCGAACGGGGCGACCTGGGCGACGACCTGCTGTCGATGCTCTTGGAGGCCCAGCAGCAGCCCGGCATCCAGATGACCGAGCGCCAACTGCGCGACGAGGTGCTCACGGTGATCACCGCAGGCCTCGAGACCACCGCCAACGCCCTGATCTGGACGTGGTACCTGCTCGATCGCCACCCCGAGGTCAAGGCCCGGCTGCGGGCCGAAGTGGACGCCCTAGGCGAGCTGCCGGGTTTCGAAAATTTGCACCGTCTTCCCTACCTGGATCAGGTGTTCAAGGAAGCCCTGAGGCTCTACCCCCCGGTGTGGGTCATCGGCCGGGAAACGGTGGAAGAGCTCGAGCTCGGCGGGATGAAACTCCCTCCCAAAACCCAGATCGTGCTCTGCCAGTGGACCGCCCACCGCGATCCCCGCTTCTTCGAGCATCCCGACGAGTTCATCCCCGAGCGCTGGACCCCTGAATTCGAGAAGGGGCTGCCGCGCGGGGCCTACTTCCCCTTCAGTCTGGGCCCTAGGGTCTGCACTGGGCAGAGCTTCGCCACCACCGAGTTCAAGATCATCGTGGCCACCACCTTGCAGCGCTTCGACCTCGAGCTGGCCCAATCCCCCCAGATCAAGCCCGAGCCCAACTTCACGCTCTGGGTGGGTGGAGGGCTCAAGATGCGGGTGCGGGCTCGAGGCGGGCAAAATGGCCATTGATCAACGCTACCCCCTCGCTCCGCTATCTGGGAACCGGGCACGCCAGGGTATGGCCCTCTAGCTCACCCGCTCCACCCGCAGCATGTTGGTGGTTCCGCGCACGCCGAAGGGTACGCCCGCCGCGATCACCACGTACTCGCCGACCTGGGCTAGGCCGGTCTCTTTGGCCTTGGTCACCGCGATCTGCACCATATCATCGGTGTTCTTAGGGTCGGGGGCCAAGAGGGGGTAGACGTCGGAGACCAGGGCGAGCTGGTTGCGCACGTGGGGATTGGGGGTGAGGGCCAGGATCGGCACCGGCGGCTTGGTGCGGGCGATGCGCCGGGCCGCCCCGCCGGTCGCGGTAAAGGCCACGATCACCCGAGCCCCCACCGCCTCCACCACGTCGTCCACGGCCATGGCGATGGCGTCTTGCACCGAGGGGGTGGGGGAGGGGCGCAGGGCGTTGAGCCGGACCCGGTACTCGGTGGAGGCCTCCACGTTGCGGGCTACCCGGGCCATGAAGGAGACGGCCTCCACCGGATAAGAACCCGAGGCGGTCTCGGCGGAGAGCATCACCGCGTCGGTGCCGTCGAAGACCGCGTTGGCCACGTCGGAGGCCTCGGCCCGGGTGGCGGTGGGGTTTTTGACCATGCTCTCGAGCATCTGGGTGGCGGTGATGACCGGCTTCCCGGTTTGGATGGCCTTGAGGATCAGGCGCTTTTGCACCACCGGGACTTCCTCCAAGGGCATCTCCACCCCTAAGTCGCCGCGGGCCACCATGATCCCGTCGGATTCCTCCAGGATCTCGTCGAAGCGCATCACCGCTGCGGGTTTTTCTATCTTGGCCATCAACCGGGCCCGGGAGGCGTGACGGGTCAGGTAGTGGCGGGCCAGGAGCAGGTCATCGCGGGTGCGGACGAAGCTCATGGCCACCCAGTCCACCTCGAGTTCCACCCCCAGCACCAGATCCTCGATGTCCTTATCGGTGAGCGAGGGGATCGAGAGATCGGCCCCCGGGATGTTGATCCCCTTGTTGTTGGAGAGCCGCCCGCCGATCAGCACCGTGGTGTGGATGTCCGGGCCGCGCACCTCGTCTACCCTGAGGCGGATGTTCCCGTCGTCGAGCAAAAGCTCCTGACCCGGCAGAACGTCCTCGGGAAGACCTCGGTAGGAGACCGAGACCCGGCTGGCATCCCCCTCCACGGTCTCGCGGGTAAGGATGAACTTGGCCCCCGGGACGAGTTCCACCGCCCCTTCGGAGAAGCGGCCCACCCGGATCTTGGGGCCTTGCAGGTCTTGCAGGATGGCCACCGTCTGGCCCAGCTCCTCAGCGATCTGGCGGATGTGGGCCACCCGCTCGCGGTGGTCCTCCGGGGTTCCGTGGCTGAAATTGAGGCGGAACACATCGGCCCCAGCCTGGATGAGCTTGCGGATGACCTCAGGGCTGGAGGAGGCCGGCCCCAGGGTGGCTACGATCTTGGTTCGTTTAGTAAACGCCATAGCCCAAAAACCTCGCACCCCTCCCCAGCTCTTCCTCGATGCGGAGGAGCTGGTTGTACTTGGCCAATCGGTCCGAACGCGAAGCCGAACCGGTCTTGATCTGCCCGGCGTTCACCGCCACCGCCAGGTCGGCGATGAAGGCATCCTCGGTCTCGCCTGAGCGGTGCGAGATCACCGCGTTGTAGCCCGAGCGCTGGGCTAGGGCGATGGCCTCCAGGGTCTCGGAGAGCGTGCCGATCTGGTTGACCTTGACCAGGATGGCGTTGCCCACCCCTTTCTCGATCCCCTCGGCCAGCCGCGCCGGGTTGGTCACGAACAGGTCATCGCCCACCAGCTGGACCTTGTGCCCTAAGCGCTCGGTGAGGATCTTCCAGGCCTCCCAATCGTCCTCGGCCAGTCCATCCTCGATGGAGACGATGGGGTACTGGCCCACCCAGGACTCCCAGTAAGCCACCATCTCTTCGCTGCTCAGGGTCTTGTTTTCGGCCTCGAGGTGGTAGTGGCCGTCTTTGTAGAACTCCGTCGAGGCCGGGTCGAGGGCCAGGCTGATCTCCTCACCCGGCTTATACCCGGCCTTCTCGATGGCCTGTAACAGCACCTCTACGGCCTCTACGTTCGATTTTAGGTCGGGGGCAAACCCGCCCTCGTCCCCGACATTGGTGTTGTAGCCCCGGCCCTTTAGGACGCCTTTGAGCGCGTGGAAGGTCTCCACCCCCATGCGCAGCGCCTCGCGGAAGCTCAAAGCCCCGGCGGGAACCAGCATGAACTCTTGGAAGTCTACGTTGTTGTCGGCGTGCTTCCCCCCGTTGATGACGTTCATCAGGGGGACCGGCAAGGTCAGGCCCTGCACCCCGCCCAGGTAGCGGTATAGCGGTAAGCCCAAGGCGTTTGCCGCGGCCCGGGCGGTGGCCAGCGAGACCGCCAGGATGGCGTTGGCCCCCAGGTTGGCCTTGTTGGGGGTGCCGTCCAGCTCGAGCATGGCCTTATCCACCGCGGCCTGGTCGAGCGCGTCGTAGCCGATGAGCTCGGGGGCGATCCGCTCGTTGACCCCGGCCACTGCCCGTAAGACCCCCTTACCGGTGTAGCGGGGGCCGCCGTCGCGCAGCTCGAGGGCCTCATGGGCCCCGGTAGAGGCTCCCGAAGGGACCATCGCGCTACCTCGAGCTCCGCCCTCCAAGGTAACCTCCGCCTCCACGGTGGGGTTTCCCCTCGAGTCCAACACCTCGCGAGCTTTGATCTCAACAATCGTGGTCATGCCTGGCCTCCCGTCTTGATGGGGCGCGTCTGGAAACGCTTACAGTCCGCGTTCTAGTCTACACCCTGGACCTCTGGGGTCAGACCCTGAGCGGCACCACCACCGCCAGGTAGCCGCCGTCCTCTACCGACTCCACCACGCTGGGGCTGGTAGGGCCGGAGAGCTTGAGGCGGACGGTCCCCTCGATGGGGGAGAGCGCGTCGATCAGATACTGGGCGTTGAAAGCCACCATCAGCTGCGGCTCCCCCACGGCCTCCAAGGCGATCTCCTCCCGGCCTTGGCCGTAATCGCCCTCCGAGACCATCTCCAGGTGGTCTCGAGCAAAAAGCAGATCTACCCGGTGGTTGTTGCGGTCCGAGAGTACGGCCACCCGCTTGAGGCTCTCGCGCAAGCCCTCGGCGGGGAGCGTGGCTTCTAGGACAAAGCTCTGGGGGATGACCCGTTCGTAGTCAGGGAACTCCCCTTCCATCAACTTGACCGAAAGCCGTACACCTTCCCCGACCAGGGTCAGGCTACCCTCCCCTACCCCCAGGCTGACCTCACCTTCGGCGTCTTTGAACACCCGCACGATCTCGTCGGCGCTCTTGGCCGGGATCACGAACTTGCGGCTGGTGGCCAAGCCCATCGGCAGGTCATAGCGCGAGAGGCGGAACCCGTCCGAGGCCACCGCCCGCAAGCCCTTGGGGGATAGCTCGAGCTGCACCCCCCGAAAGATGGCCCGGTACTCCTCGGCGCTGGCCGCGTAGCGGACTCGGGTCAGGGCCTGGGCCAGCTTGCCCGCCGGGAGCCGTTCCTCGCTCTGGCTCAGGAAGGAGAGCTGGGGGTAGCCCTCCGGGTTGGCGGTGGAGAGCTGGGTGCGGAAGTTGGCCGAAGAGAGCTCCATCCCACCCCCCACGGGGGGCTCCTTGACCACCATCTCCACCATCTCCCCCGGTAAGCTCCGCACGATCTGAAAAAAAGGTTGCGCCGGCACGAGCACGTACCCCTCCCCCTGGGCCTCGGCCGGCAGGCGCACCTCCAGGTCGATCTCGCCATTGGTGCCTCTGAGCACCAAACCCTGGCCGTTGAGTTCGATGGGCAAGTAGGTGAGGATGGGGTTGCTGCTGCGGTTGGGGATGATCCGCTCGAGGATCCCGAGCCCTTCCACCAAGGTCCTTTTGGGTATATGCACCTTCATCTGCGCCTGTCCTCCTTAAAAGAACTATCTCCTTCTTTTAAAGACTTTTAAATATTAGTAGTAGTAGTAGTAGGGCCTGTGGATAGTGTGGAAAACCTCTTAAAATCAGATGGTTATCGGAAGTCCCTTGTGGATAACTCCTGTGGATAACTCGACCCTTCTTGTGGATAAGGTGTGAATAACTGTGGGTGTTGTCCACAGGGCACTTTTCCTGACCTTTATCCACAGCCCTATCCACAGGGTTATCCACAGCTTATCCACAGAGTTATCCACAGCCTTGGGACCTCTCCCCTACCCCAACCGCTCCCTGATGCTGCGTAGGCTCTGTTGGATGCTGGGGTCGCTATCCGCCAACTCCTGAACTTTTTGGATGGCGTAGAGCACGGTGGTGTGGTCCCGCCCGTCAAAGAACTGCCCGATCTCGGGGAGTGAGGACTGGGTGAGCTCGCGGATCAGGTACATGGCCACTTGCCGAGGGATCACCACCTCCTTGCGACGCCCGGCCCCCTTGAGTTCGTCCGCCCTTACCCCGTAATGGTCGGCTACGGCCCGCAGGATGTCATCCGGGGTAAAGTCGGTCTCGCGCGCCGTGAACACATCCGAAAGGGCCCGGGCGGCCACGTTCTTATTGATCTCGACCCCGTTCAGCGAAGCATAGGCGATCACCCGCATGAGCGCCCCCTCCAACTCGCGAATGTTGGAGGTGACCTGCCGGGCGATGTACTCGAGCACCTCCTCGGGGATGCGCATGCTGCGATATTCGGAGTTCATCTTGAGGATGGCGATGCGGGTCTCGAGCTCGGGCGGCTGGATATCGGTGATCAGCCCCCACTCGAAACGGCTCCTCAGCCGGGCCTCGAGGGTGAGGATATCCTTGGGTGGGCGGTCTGAGGAGAGGATGATCTGTTTATGGGCTTCGTAGAGGGCGTTGAAGGTGTGAAAGAACTCCTCCTGGGTGCGCTCCTTTCCCGCTACGAACTGGATGTCGTCCACCAGGAGGAGGTCAACCGAGCGGTAGCGCTCGCGGAACTCGGTCATGCGGTCCTCGCGGATGGCGTTGATCAGCTCGTTGGTGAAGGTCTCGGTAGAGACGTACTCGATCTTCAGATTGGGGAAACGGGCGGCTACCGAGTGCCCCACGGCGTGCATCAGATGGGTTTTGCCCAACCCCACTCCGCCGTAGATGAAAAGGGGGTTATAAGCTCTGCCGGGCGACTCCGCAACCGCCATCGCCGCGGCGTGGGCCATGCGGTTGTTCTGACCCACCACGAAGTTCTCAAAGGTGTACTTGGGGTTGAGGCGAGCTCGGGGATCGGGGGTGGGGGTTTGGACGGGTGCCGAGAAGATATCCTCTTGTACCGGATTCCCCGGGACCACCCTGAGTTCGAACCGAGGGGTTTGGGCTCCCAGGCGGGTCAGGGCCTCTTGAATTAGCTCAGCATAATGCTTTTTGATCCACTCCCCCGCGAAGGAAGTGGGCACCCCGAGTTCCAGCACCCCGCCCTGTACCCCTAGGGGCCGGATCTTCTCGAACCAGGTGTGATACTCCACGTCGTTGATGTTCTGGCGTACGTAGTCCAGAACGTTTTGCCAGATGGTCTGCTGACTCAAAGCCGATCCCCCCCGCCAACCCCCGCGCCGCACCCCGGCGAGAGCCCAACTATTCTAAGCCACTGCCGGGAGATCCCCAAATACCTTGGTTTTTTGGAGCGCTTGGTAATCCAGATCCCCTCGGCTGGCCAAAACGGGCTAAAGTAGAAAAGATGTTGGGGTACGACGTGGTTGTGGTGGGAGGGGGACACGCCGGCATTGAGGCGGCCTGGGCGGCCGCCCAACTCGGGGCGACCGTCGGCCTGGTCACCAGCAACCCCGAGCGGATCGGGCTGATGCCTTGCAATCCGGCGGTGGGCGGACCGGGCAAAAGTCAGCTGGTTGCGGAGGTCGTGGCCATGGGGGGGCTGATGGGCAGGCTCGCCGATGCCACCGCCATCCACACTCGAGTGCTGAATCAGTCCAAAGGTCCCGCCGTGCAAAGCCTACGGGTTCAGGTTGACCGGGACGCCTACGCCCTCGAGGCCCAACGGGTCTTGCTGGGGCACCCCAACATCCAGAGCATCCGGGCCGAGGTAGCGGCGCTTTGGATCGAGGGAGACCAACTGCACGGGGTGGTCACGGTCGACGGGCGCCGGATCCGCTCGCGTTCCGTGGTCATCGCCAGCGGAACCTTTTTGAGCGGGGTGGTGTGGTATGGCCGGCAGTCGCGCCCGGCGGGCCGCCAAGGCGAGCCTCCGGCCCGGTTTCTCTCGGACAGCCTCCGCGCGGTGGGGCATCGCATGCTGCGGTTCAAGACCGGGACGCCGCCCCGGATCCGCGCCGACTCGGTGAATTACGCCGCGCTCGAGGTGGTTTCGCCGGACATTCCGCCCCAGACCTTTGCCGGTACCCCTGGTCCGCACGCCACGGCCCGCCCCACCTGGCAGACCCGCACCACCGAGGCCACCCACCGGCTGATCCAGGAGAACCTCCACCTCTCCCCGCTTTACGGCGGGGACATCGAGGGGATCGGTCCGCGCTACTGTCCTTCGATCGAGGACAAGGTGGTGCGCTTCGCGGATAAAGAAACCCACCTGCTCTTTGTCGAGCCGGACGGCCTCGAGACCAGCGAGCTGTACCTCCAGGGGTTCTCCTCTTCCCTGCCCCCTCAGCTTCAGGAGCAGATGGTCCGCACCCTACCGGGATTTGAGGGCGCAGTCATCCAGCGCTATGCCTATGCGGTGGAGTACGACGCGGTGGATGCGACCGAACTAACTCCAGGACTCCAGTCCAAAAGGTTGCCGGGCTTGTTCACCGCCGGGCAGCTCAATGGGACCAGCGGTTACGAGGAGGCCGCCGCTCAGGGTTTGGTGGCGGGATTGAACGCAGCTCGCTTGGCCAAGGGCCAAGGAGAGATCCGGCTACCCCGTGATTCGGGGTACATCGGGGTGATGATCGATGATCTCGTGCACCGAGGCACCGACGAACCCTACCGGATGATGACCTCGCGGGTGGAGCTGCGGCTGCTCTGCCGGGCCGACAATGCCGACCAACGGCTGGTCCCGCTGGCCGTCGAGGCCGGTCTGCGCTCGGGGGATGACCTCGAGCGGACCCGGGCCAAGTACCGGCGGGTAGAAGCCGAGCTCGAGCGTTTAGGTAAGCTGCGTATGGATGAAACCTCAGCCCTGATCTGGCTGCGCCGCACCGAGGCCACTTACGCCGAACTGGTCCGCCGCCTCGGCCCTTCACCCCTCGGTCTGTCCACAGAGGAGATGCGGCAGGTGGAGATCCGCGCCAAATACGCCGGGTATATCCAGCGCCAGCAGAGGCTTTCCCAACGGCTAAAGGAGCTCGAGTCCTTCAGGATCCCCAACACCCTGGATTATAGGTTTGTGCCTAGCCTCTCCAGGGAGGCCGGGGAGAAGCTCTCAAAAGCACGGCCCGCTACCGTTGCCCAAGCATCCAGAATCCCGGGGGTACGCGATTCGGACCTCACCGCCTTGCTGGTCTACTTGACCAAGACCCCGGCCACCCTACCCTGATCGAACCCCCCACCGCGACGTTTCACGGGAAACCTTACGGTGAAACAACTTGACAGCGTTTCACGGGAAACCTTACGGTGAAACACATGGGGCAGATGGGCGAACTCGAGGTGGGCCTGCTGTTGGGGCTGTTGATCGGGGAAGGTCATTTCGGTGGGGATGGACGACAGGCCCACATCACCCTGAGGATGCATACCCGGCACGAAGCCTTGTTTGGTTGGCTAAAGAGCCTGCACCCTCAGAGCAAATTGTATGGACCTTATCACCACGGCGGGCGCAGCTACTACCAGTGGATGGTGCGGGGGGAACCCTTAAAAAACTGGCTCATACCCCTACTCGATGCGGCCCCGCTGGCTCAACTCGACCCCTATACCCATGCCCGCTACCAGCAGATGAAAGAGCGCTACCGCCTGTGAGGTGATCATGCCCTTGTCCGCCCATGCCCGGCGACTGCTCGAGGCCGCATTGGCCCAACTGGGGATACCCCCGGTCAGGTCCGACCAGATCGAACAGTTGAGCCGGCTTTATGATCTGTTGATCGAGTCCAACGCCAAGACCAACCTCACCGCCATCACCGATGAGGCGGGATTCGTCCTGAAACATGCGGTCGACTCCCTGACCTGCTTGCTGACCGGGCTGTTCGAGGGCCAGGAGCGGGTGATCGATGTGGGAACCGGGGCGGGATTCCCCGGGCTTCCCCTTAGGATTGCCAAACCCGCCCTCCGCCTGGGGTTGTTGGAAGCTACGCGGAAGAAGGTGGAGTACCTCGAGCGAGCCATCCAAGCCCTCCCCCTGGCCAACGTCCAGGCCCTATGGGGGCGTGCCGAGGAGCTGGCCCACAAACCCGAGTTCCGGGAAGCCTACGACCGGGCGGTGGTGCGGGCGGTGGGGACTATGGCGACGGTAGCCGAGCTTGGCCTGCCCTTTGTCCGGGTGGGCGGCTTCCTGGTGGTTCAGAAAGGTCCTGACCTGAGGGATGAACTCCGCCCACTCCCCAAAGCCCTGGAGATCCTGGGTGGAAAGCTGGTGGAGATCAAGGAGCTGCGGCTACCGGTGATCGAGGATCAGAGGAGGCTGCTGGTAATCGAAAAAACCGCTGAAACCCCCCTTCAGTATCCCCGCCGGCCCGGCCTTCCGGCCAAGCATCCGTTATGCTAGAGGCGTGTTTTCGCCGCGAAGCGGGGAGGCGTGTTTTCGCCGCGAAGCGGGGAGGCGTACTTTCGCCGCGAAGCGGGGAGGCGACGTGAAGCGAATCGGAGTCGTCAACCAAAAAGGGGGAGTGGGGAAGACCACCACCGCTGTGAACCTGGCCGCGTACCTGTCGCAGGCCGGGCAGCGGGTGTTGTTGATGGATCTTGACCCCCAGGCCAACGCCACCTCGGGGCTCGGCCAGCAGACGGCCAACGGGGGCATATACTCCTTGCTGAGGGGGGAGGCCGGCCTGGAGCAGGTGGTACAGCAGGTGGGCCCCAAGCTGCATCTGGTGGGGTCGGAGTCCAGCCTGGTGGGGGCCAGCGCGGACCTGCTCGATAACCCCCTTCGGCTGCGGGAGGTGCTCGAGCCCATCTCGGGCAAGTACGATCTGATCGTGCTGGACGCGCCACCCAGCCTGGGACCCCTGACCCTGAACGTGCTGGCGGCCTCCCAGGGCCTGCTGATCCCGGTTCAGGCTGAATACTACGCGCTCGAGGGGATCGCCGGGCTGATGGAGACCATCGATCAGGTCAGAGCCCGCCTAAACCCTGCGCTGCGCATCCTGGGAATCGTGATCACCATGTACGACTCCCGGACCCTGCTCTCCCAGCAGGTCGAAGCCAACATCCGCGCGCACTTTGGCGAGCAAGTCTTCTGGACGGTGGTCCCCCGCAATGTGCGCTTGGCCGAGGCCCCCAGCTATGGCCAGGCCATCTCGGGCTACGCTCCTACCTCGAGCGGGGCCCACGCTTACCGCCGCCTGGCCGAGGAGGTGATGCGCCGTGTCCAAGAAGCCTAGTGGGCTGGGTAAGGGCCTGGATGCCCTGCTGCCCAAGACCCAGGCGGCCCTGGTCAGATTGCCGCTGGCCCTGATCAAGCCGGGTTCCTCCCAGCCCCGCCGTAACTTCAGCGCAGAAGCCCTGGATGAACTGGCCGCCTCGATCAAGGAGAAGGGCCTGTTGCAGCCGCTGTTGGTGCGGCCCAAGGGCCAGGGATACGAGCTGGTGGCCGGGGAGCGGCGCTGGCGAGCCGCTCAGCTGGCCGGGTTGCAAGAGGTTCCGGCCCTGATCCGCGACATCACCGACCGAGAGGCCCTGGAGCTGGCCCTGGTGGAGAACCTCCAGCGTGAAGACCTGAACCCGGTGGAAGAGGCCCAGGGCTATCAGCGGCTGGCGGAGATGGGGCTTTCCCAGGAGGAGATCGCCAGGGCTGTGGGCAAGGCCCGCACCACGGTGACCAATGCGCTGCGGTTGCTACAGCTCCCCAAGGGCGCGCTGGCTGCGCTCGAGGCCGGGGAGATCACCCCCGGTCACGCCCGGGCCCTGCTGGCCTTGCCGGGCGCGAAAAGGGAATGGGGGCTTAGGGAGATCCTCAGCAAAAACCTCAACGTACGCGACAGCGAGAGGCTGAAGGAGCGGGCCGAGCAGCCCGTGCCAAAGGCCCCTGCCCGCCGGGAAGCCTACCCCGAGATCGCCCAGAGTCTCTCGCGCCAACTGGGATGGAAGGTTCGGCTGGTGGGGGAGAAGAAGGGGCGGCTCGAGATCCAGTACCACTCCCGCGAGGAGCTGGAGGCCATCCTCGAGCGGCTGGGCTACCAAAGCTGAACCCGGATGGCCCCTTCCCGATCGGTGCGGTGCACCTCGACGCCGTACCGACCTAGCCTTGCGAGAACCTCGGCGCTGGGATGGCCATAGTTGTTCCGTCCCACCCCGATGAGGGCTACCTGGGGACGGGTTTTCTCCAGCAACCCCTCCCCGGTGCTGGTCTTTGAGCCGTGATGCCCCACCTTGAGCAGGTGGATCGGAAGGGCTGGCCAGGCAGCCTCGGAGGGGGCGGGGGCATCGCCGGTGAACAGCGCCCGCCGCCCGCGCCACTCGAGCACGAACACCAGACTCCGCGCGTTGTCGTCGGGCTCGGTCCCTTGAGGACCCAGGAAGGTCAGCCGGGCCTCGCCCAGCCGCAGCGAGCTTCCCCGCAGGGCGGTCATCACCGGGGTTCCTACGGTCTGGGCCGCACCCCGCAGGGCCAGGTCGAGGGGGTTTTGGGGCTGGGGTGGCCCGGCCAGCACCGCGCCCACCGGGACCCTGGCCAACACCTCGGGGAGTGCGGCGATGTGGTCGGCGTCGGGGTGGGTCGCCACCACCAGGTCGAGCTTGCGGATGCCCAGGGCGTGGAGGGCACGCACCACCCGGTCGGCCGCGTAAGGCCTCCCGCCGTCGACCAGGACGGCGGTCTGATCGGGCAGGCGGATCAGGCTGGCGTCGCCTTGGCCCACGTCGAGCTGCCAGATCTCGGCCCGATCAAACTGGGTGGGCAGGAGGCTGGAAAGCAGCGCGACCGAGCCGAGCAGCAGGGCAGGCCGCCAAGCAATTTGCTGATATAGGGCCAGCAACAGGGGGATCAACCCCAAGTAATAAAGGGCAAATCCTGCCGGCGAGATCTGACCCCAGTAGAGCTGCGGACCCTCGGCCAGCCAGCGGGTCAACCCGATCGAGAGCTGGGACAAAAGCTCTACGGGGGAGGCCAGAACCCCGGCGAACCCACTCCATAGCCCCTTGATAAAGGTCAGCGGCACCAGCAGGTTCAAAAACGGCAGGACCACCAGGTTGGCGATGGGGGAGAGGAGGGGGAGCTGGTTGAAGTGGTGCAGCAGGATGGGGATCAGGAAGATTTGGGCGCAGAGGGTCAGGGCGAAGACCCCGCCCACATAGCCCCACCACCCCTTGGGCCGGGGCAGCACCGGCAGCACTACCGCGATGCCCAGCACGGCCAGGTAGGAAAGCCAAAAGGATAGGCTGAATATCCCGTAGGGCTCCCAGATCAGGTGGACGGCCAGGGCCAGCATCAGCCCGGAGATCAGGGAACTGCGGCCTTTTCCCAGCGCCAGGGCCACGAGCACCACTGTGGCCATCAGGCTAGCCCGGAACAGGCTGGGGCTCGAGCCCGCCAGCAGGACGTAGGCCCAGGCCAGAGGGAGGGCCACCCAGTAGCGGCGCGGGCCGAGGGGGTAGAGCAACAGCAGCGCGGCCCCCACCAGGATGCCCACGTTGAGGCCGGAGAGGGCCAAGGCATGGGCCAGCCCGGCCTGCTGGAAGGCCCCGTATAGCTGGCCCAACCCTTCGCGCTCGCCCAGGGTCAGCGCGGTGGCGAGGGCCGCGACCTCCGGGGAGAGCCTGGCCTGCAGGGCCTGGCGGTAGCGGTCGCGGTAGGTGGGCGGGGCGGGTTGCTGGCTCAAGACCTGCCGGACCTCGAGCACCGCCTTCACCCCGAGTCCCTTGAGCCACAGACCCTGGTCGAAACCGCCCGGATTGCGCTTGGCCTGCGGGCCAACCAGGGTGCCCTGGAGCCGGTATACCCCGTCCTCCAAGGGGGGAAAATGCCGAACATACACCCCTCCCTGCGGGGTCTGTAAAAATCCGTCGCGGAGTTGTCCCTCGAGGACCACCCCCCGCCCGATCTGATCGGCCCAGGGATCTCCCAACGTGGACAGCCGCAGCACCACCAGCCCGAAAGCCCCCAGCGCTGGCCAGCGCACCCGCTCGGGAAGCCAAAGGCCGACCAGCAAACCCAGAAGGGCCCAGGGGCTCTCCTGGGTCAGGGCACCGAGCAAAGCCCCAGCCCCTAGGGCGTAGGGGATCATGGGGTCACCAGGGGGCGCAGGCGCTGGAGGGTGCGCTCCCCGATCCCCCGCACCCGCTGGAGATCATCCACCGAGGTGTAAGGCCGTCCCTCGATGATCCGACGGGCGAGGGCGGGACCTATGCCGGGGAGGGCCTCGAGTTCCTCGAGGGTGGCCCGGTTGAGGCTGACCGGGTGTGCGGAGGTCGGGGCTAGGGGTGGGGTAGGGCTCGAGGACGGCACCGGTGTGGCGGAGAGGCCCTGCGCCTCGGAGATTGGGGTGAAGCGCGGGAAGAGCCTGGGCCACAGGCTGTAAAGCCCCAGACCCAGCACGCAGGCCAGGTAGAGCCCGGTCAGCCCCGCGCGGAGGGAGAGGGCCCGGTGAATCCCTTTGTCTACTCGGACAGCCGCCACTCGATCAGCGCCAGGCCCGAGCCCACCACGGCCACGCCGACCAGCCCCCAGAGGTCGCCGCTGGGGGTCAGGATCTGGCTGACCAGGTAGGCCAGCGTCGCGCCCAGGGTGATCAGGCTCATCAGCTTGAGCAGCGTGGAGATCCCTCCCCGCCGGGTGGGGGCCGAAGCCACCGGCGGGGAGGGGGTAGGGGAAACCGCCGCCTCCTGCGCCCAGACCTGGGTGGAGGCCTCTGCACGAGGGCTCGCAGCCTCTTCCCAGATCGGTTTGCGGGCCGGAGCCTGCTCCACCGTAGGGGTCAGCGGGGCTTCCTCGGGTTCCTCGATGTACGAGCGAGGGATCACCGGTTCGGCGGGGGGGGGTTCCGGGGCCATCGGCTCGGGGTGGGCCGTGGAGACCGCTGCCGGCGCGGGTTCAGGGGCAGGGGGAGAAGCCGGCGGCTCCACCGCGGTCGAAACCCCCTTGCGGGCCCGGATCACATGCTCCTTGAGGGATTCCAGGAACATCTTGAGCTCGTTGACCTCGAAGGAGCGCAGCGGGATGGTCATGAGGGTGTCGGTCTCACCCAGGATCACCACCGTGCCGCCCTCGCCGCGGGTGATGCGGCGAATCCGGGTCAAGGGGGCGTGTTGTTGCCCTTGTGCTTCCAGCAGCCACAGTTCGCGCCCGGTTAGGGCCAACAGCCCTCCCTGTCCCTCAAGCCGGGCCAGCACAGGCTCTTGGACCAACTCGGCTAAGCGGGTTTCATAGCTCATATACCGTAAGTGTACACTGCCCTCATGCGGGTGGATGGCAAAATGACGCTCCATGCCAGGGGCCTGCTGCTTGGCCACCGCGGTTCGCCCCGAGAGGCCAAAGAAAATACCCTGGATTCTTTCCGACGGGCTCTGCAGGCTGGGCTGGACGGAGTAGAGCTGGACATCCAGCGCACTCGAGACGGAGTGCTGGCGATCCACCACGACTTTGATCTGGCCGGGGTGGCGATTTCGCACCTAACCTGGGCCGAGCTGGCGGCCCAGGCCCCCTGGATACCCCGGCTCGAGCAGGTCTTCGAACTCTACGAGGGGTTTCCCCAGGCCCACCTCAACCTCGAGCTCAAGAGCCAGCCGCCCTCGAGCGATGGGCGCGAGGCGGACCTGGCCCGGGCCTTGGCGGCCTGGCCGCAGCGGGAGCGCACCTGGGTCAGCTCCTTCGACCCGCTGGCCCTGATCCGCCTGGGCAAAGCGGGCGTGGATGTTCCGCTGGCCCTGCTCTACACCCAACCCGAGATGCTCGAGCTACTCCCTTGCCTGCCGGTCGGGGGGGTGCACCCCCACCACTCCCTGCTCGAGGCCGAGCGGGTGCAGGAGTTCAAGGCCCGGGGGTTGTTTGTGGTGGCCTGGACGGTCAACGACCGGGAGACGGCCCGGAGGCTATTCGACTGGGGCGTGGACGGGGTGATCGGGGATTCACCCCAGGAGCTGCTGGCGAGCCGAGCCTGAGCGGCTCGATCCCTCGAGCGCAACCGTTTAGACTTGGGGAAATCGAGGGGAGGGAGAAATGGAAGGCCTGCGCTTTCGCGTCATCACCGCCAACGACCCGGACATCTTTCAGGAGCGGCTGAACCGCTTCATCGAAGAATTGGCCGAGGACACCGTGATCGTGGATATCAAGTTCGCCACCAGCGCCCAGGTGGGCCAACTGGTCTACACTGCGCTGGTGCAGTACAAGACCGTGGAAGCCTGGAAGGATTGAAGCGGAACCGGGAAGGGCTGAGAGATCGGCTGCATCCACCTCCGAACCCGATGGGCCTCGAGCTGAAGCTGCTAGGACCCGCCGAAGATCTGCCAAAGAGCCCGGGGCTCGAGCCAATCGCTCTCTTGAGCCGCGGGGAGCGCGACTTGGGGCAGATCCGGGCCTACGGCATCCCCCTGAGGGGTGAGCCTGGCTGAGTCGGGCGGGACCCCCGTATGCGGCTTCCAACAGGCTCCTCCGCCCATGACTTAGACCACGTGCAGCGCGGATTCGATGCGCTCGAGCGCCCGGGGGATATCCTCGTCGGCCAGGTCGCGGTGGGTGACAAAGCGCACCCGGCTTCCCATCGCGTTGGCCAGCACCCCGGCCTGGCGCAGCCGCCCTACGAAATCGGCGGCGCGGGGGATATGGGCATAGACCATGTTGGTCTGGACGGACTCGAGGTCCACCTCCACGTGCAGGCGCAAGAGCCCTTCGGCCAGGGCGCGGGCCATCTGGTGGTCGCGCTCCAGGGCCTTGGGCCCCTCGGTGAGCGCGATGATCCCGGCGGCGGCCAGCACCCCGGCCTGGCGCATCCCCCCGCCCAGCATCTTGCGGTAGCGCCAGGCCTCGGCCCGGTACTCCCTCGGCATCAGCAGCACCGACCCTACGGGAGCCCCCAGGCCCTTGGAAAGACAGATCGAGACCGTGCGGAAGCCCCGGGCCAGCTCGGCAGGAGTGGTTTTGAGCGCCACCGCCGCGTTGAAGAAGCGGGCTCCGTCGAGGTGGGTGGGCAGCCCGGCCTCTTCGGCGACCTGCTGGATGGCCTGTTGAGCCTCGAGCGGGACCACCGTGCCCCCGGCGTAGTTGTGGGTGTTCTCGAGCTCGATCAGCCCGGTCGGGGCCTGGTGCGGCGAGGTGTGGATGGCCGAGCGCACCACTTCGGGATGGGGGACGCCGTAGGGGGCCTCCACCAGCCGGATCACCCCGCCCGCGAGCACGCTCAGAGAACCCGGCTCGTACTCGTAGATGTGGGCTCCTTTGGGGGCGATGACCTCTTGCCCGCGCCTGAGGTGGAGCATCAGGGCCACCTGGTTGGTCATGGTGCCCGAGGGCATGAAAAGCCCAGCCTCCATCCCCAGCATCTCGGCGGCCAGGGCCTCGAGCCGATTCACCGTGGGATCTTCGGCGTACACATCATCGCCCACCTCGGCCTCGGCCATCGCCCGGCGCATGGCTGGGGTGGGCTTGGTCACCGTGTCGGAGCGCAGATCAATGACCCGCATGCCCCCTATGATGCGCCAAAACGGGCGGGTTGGCTATCGCCCTGAGCCACAGGGGGTCTCCCGCACCCTCGACAACAGCCCCAGCCCCACCCCGTAAATCCCGGCCAGGGCCAGCCAGCCCGTGGCGTAGCTGGCGCTGTGCTCCACCACGAAGCCAAACACCGGGGGGGCCAGGGCGATCCCGATCGAGGTGAACACCAGGCCGAACCCCACCACCCGGCCCTCCAGGCCCCTCGGCGAAAGCTCGGTGAGGAGCGAGAAGTGCAGGCCCTGCCAGCCCAGCGCGGTTGCGCCGAAGAGGATCACCATCCCCGCCTTGAACCACAAGGGCGTGCCCACCGGCAGCCAGGCCAGCCAAAGGGCGCAGAGGGCGGCCAGGGCCACGATGGCCATCAGCCAGGGCTTGCGCCGCCCGCCGAGCCGGTCCGACATCCACGACCAGAAGACGCGGCTGAAGGCCCCGGCCAGGTTCGCCGCGGTGAGCAAGGCCGCGCCGGTCAGCTCGGGGAGGCCGAAGCGCTCCTTCAAAAACAGGATCAGGTAGGTGATCATGATGAACTGCCCGGTGGGGAGCGTGACCCCGGCGATGGCCGCCAGCAGGATGTCGCGTTGGCCGAGGATTCGGCTCAGCGGCGGGCTTGGCCGTGGGGGGATCGGCCCGCTCGAGCCCTGCTCCCGGTAGAGCCGGCTGGTCACCCCGGCGGCGAATAGCGCGAAAAGACCGATCTCCAACGAGGCCCAGCGCCAGCCGAAGTGCTGGGCGACCGGGGGAAGGAGGGCCGAGGCCACCGCCCCGCCCAGGGGGACTGCCATCTGCCGCAGCCCGATCACCGTCCCGCGCTGCTCGGGCGGGAACGCCTGGGCCACCGCTTGCGAGCCCGCCGGGGTGGAGGTGGCGACCACCAGGCCGACCCCGACCAGCAGGAGCAAAAACCAGAACTCGGCCCGGGCCACCAGGGGGATCACAACGGTCAGACCGGCCGCGGCAAGTGCGGCCAGGATCAGCACCCGGCGGCTGCCGAAGCGGTCGGTGAGCCAGCCCGACGGGAGGGCCCCCAGCATGGTGCCCAGGTAGATAAAGGTGTTGAGGAGCCCCACCGCGGTGAGCGAGAGCCCCAGGTCGGTGCGCAGGTAAGGGGCTAGGGTGGGGTAGGCGAAGCCGATGGCCGAGATCGCGGTCCCGGCGGTCATGGCCCCGGCGAGGACGGCCCAAGGCGAGTTCACGAGGCTTTAGTATAGGGGCTCGAGGGATCCCTTTTGGATCTTTGCGCGAGGGGCTTAGGCCACCCTGTGCAAAAACCCTGCGATGA
>PSML01000043.1:0-20684 GCA_040290145.1 Meiothermus sp.
GTCGAGCGCGAGCAGGAGATCGAGGCCTTCGTGCCCCAGGAGTACTGGAGCCTCGAGGCCGACTTCGAGAGCGAGGCCGCGCGCTTCAAGGCCCAGCTCTACAGCGTCGACAGCGAGCGCCTGCAGGCGGGCGACAAGTTCCTCATCACCGACGAGGCCAAAGCCCAATCCGTTGCCCGGCGGGCTCGAGCGGTGGAGCGCTACGCCGTCACCAAGGTCGAGCGCAAGGAGCGCCGCCGCTCCCCCGCGCCGCCCTTCACCACCTCGACGCTCCAGCAGGCCGCCAGCGGGCGCCTGGGCTGGACCGCCTCGCGCACCATGCGCGTCGCCCAGCGGCTTTACGAAGGCGTGGATATGCCCGAGGGTACGGTCGGCCTTATCACCTATATGCGTACCGACTCAGTAAGGGTCTCGCAGGAGGCGCTGGACGAAGTGCGCAAGATGATTCCGGGCAAGTTCGGGAATCCGTATCTGCCGGAAAAACCCAACTTTTATGCGACGAAGAAGGCCGCGAACGCCCAGGACGCGCACGAGGCCATTCGCCCAACCTCGGCCTTGCGGACTCCCGATAGCATTCGGAACCGGCTGGAGGAGGACGAGTACAAGCTCTACAGCTTGGTGTGGCAGCGCTTCGTGGCGAGCCAGATGACCCCCGCCGTCTTCGACCAGACCACCGTGAGCGTGGAGGGCGGGGAGTTCACCTTCCGCGCGGTGGGCTCGGTGCTCAAGTTCGACGGCTTTCTCAAAGTCTACGGACGTGAGGAGGGCGATGATGCTGAAAACCTGCTCCCGCCGCTCAGAGAAAGCGCCCCAGCTAAGCTCCTCGACCTTAAACCCGAGCAGCACTTCACCGAGCCGCCGCCCCGCTATAGCGATGCCAGCCTGGTCAAGGTGATGGAGGAAATGGGCATCGGGCGGCCCTCGACGTATGCGCCCACGATTGATACCTTAGAGAGACGGCAGTACCTCGAGCGCCAGAACAAATCCCTGCGTCCTACCCCGCTCGGACGCGAGGTGGTCGGCTACCTTATCAAGACCTTCCCCGACGTGGTGGCCTACGAGTTCACCGCCCAGCTGGAAGCGAGATTGGACGACGTGGAGGAGGGCAAGGCCCACTGGCCCAAGGTGGTACGCGAGTTCTACGAGCCCTTCCTCAAGGACTACGCCAAGGTTCCGCAGAAGCTCTGCCCGGTCTGTGGTAGGCCGATGGAGCTGAAGGTTTCGCGCTTCGGGCAGTTCCTCGGCTGCACCGGCTACCCCGAGTGCAAGCACACCGAGCGCTTGGAGGTGAAGAAGGCCGCCGAGCCCATCGGCGAGGAGTGCCCCAAGTGCCACCAGGGCGAGCTGGTGCGCCGCCACGGGCGCTACGGTAGCTTTATCAGCTGCAGCCGCTACCCCGACTGCGACTACTCCCGCGATGAAGCTCCCTCCACCGGCATCGAGTGCCCCAAGTGCCACGCCGGGGAGATCGTGCAGAAGATCTCCAAACGCGGCAAGCCCTACTACCGCTGCAACCACTGCGATCTCCTCTCCTTCGACAAGGTGCTGGGGTCCAAGTGCCCGGTCTGCGGCTGGAACGAGATCCAGAAGGGGCGCGACAAAACCGCCTGCTCGAACCCCGGCTGTGAGCGCTACGGCGGGCCGGACCTCAAAGCGCTCGGCGAGCGGCGGGCCAACGCAAAGGTGCGCAACGCCAGCAAAACGCAAGACGCCGTCCGCCGTACGTCGAAGGCTAAAAGCAAGCAAGGTAAGGCGGCGAAGAAACCCTCGGGTGACAAGCCTGCGACCTGGAGAGACCTCGAGCCCTTTCTGCCGAGCCTGGGCCTCCCAGCCCCAGAGGCCGAGGTGGTGCGCCGCACCCAGGGCCAGCAGAAGGCCGTTCCCGAAGTGGCCAAAGCCATGAACCTCTCCGAAGCCGAGGCCCTGACCCTCTTCAAGAGGGGGATGTTCAAGCTGCGGATGGCCTACGGAAAGAGCAAGAAAGAGGCCGTGAGGGCCTGATGAAACTCCACCTCATCCGCCTCTCCAAAGCCCAAGGCGAGGCCCGCTTCCCCGGCGTAGAGGGGTTTCGCGCCTATCTTCTGCAAAGACCCGAGGACGTCAGCGAACCCCGGATGTATCTGGTGCTGGAGGGTGAGGTGGTGGTGGACCTCCCTGGGGGAGATTACCTGCACCTGCGCCGGGGCGAGGCCGCCTACCTGAGGGCCGAACACCGGATCACCCCCATCGACCCCAGCGTGATCGCGGTATGGAAGCCCTAGTTTTCGGGCTGACCTGGGGGTTTTGGGCCGGGGTGAGCCCGGGTCCGCTCACCTTATTGGTCGTCCGCCAGGCCCTCACCCAAGGAGCCCGACCCGCCGTAATGGCCGCGCTGGCCCCGCTGCTGACGGATTCTTTGGCCATTATCCTGGCGTTTTTCTTGGCTCGAGAGCTGCCCCCCGGGCTCACCCGGGCGCTCGAGGCGACCGGCGGGGCTTTCCTGCTGTACCTGGGGTACCAGGGCCTGACCACAGCGTCCAAGCTCGAGGGTTCCCCCCAGGCCTCCGCCCAAAGCCTGCGCGACGCGGTGGTGGTAAACCTGATGAACCCGCACATGTACTTGTTCTGGCTCACCGCGGGGCTCTCCCAGCTCAAACGCCCGCTGCCGGAGCCCCTGTGGTTCATCCTGGGCTTCTACCCAGCGATCATCGGCAGCAAGGCCCTGATTGGGCTGGGGGTAGCGAAATTGCGCCAGGTGGCCTGGCTTCAGCCCCTGGCGCGGTATTCAAACGTCTTGCTGCTAGCCCTCGGTGTTTATCTGCTCTTCCTGAGCGCGCGCCCGTAGCCGCTCCCAGGGCAGCTCGTCGAGCGGGAAGAAGCGGTCGGCCTGCTGGGCCAGGCGGTGGGAGGAAAGGGCCTGGAAGGTGGAGTTCTCCACCTGTTTGCCCATGTCCTGAATCACCTTGACCACATCGGCAAAGTCACCATCCCCTGAGACCAGCACCGCTACGTCGTAGGCGTTGGCGTAGGCCAGCTTGAGCAGGTCGATGGCGATCTGGATGTCCACGCCTTTCTCGACGAAGCCCTCGCCGCGGCGCTCGAGCCGTCCCAGCCGAACCGCTACATAGGGGACCCGCTTCAGGTAGTTGAGAAAGCTCTGGTGGGCCTTGGCCGCGGGGTCTTCGACGGGGAGGGGAGCGTTGTAGTAGTAAGCGCGCAGGAGCTTCCGCCCGGCCACCAGGGTTTCGATGAACTGCACGAAATCGAGCCGGTAATCGGGGCTCAGGCTGGTGACGAGCCCTTTATAAAGGTTGCTTCCATCTATAAATACCGCTACCCGTTCCACAATACGCACCTCGCCCTTACTATAGGTGGTCAAAGATGAGAACGTCCCGCCCCCAGCGCGGGGCAGCCCAAACATAAACCACCGTTGCCTTGCCCAACGGTGGTGCCGCATAGCTGATCAGGAGGTTTTGCCCCTGAGGGCAAGCCAAGTGTAACATGGGTTACTCCTGAGTGCAAGATGAGGATCTCAATCCTCGAGCGCCCGGAGGAAGCGCTTCCTCAGGGCCTCTGCCGGGAAAAGCCCGTTCTTGATCCGCTGCCTCACCCTCGGATTATCTCCCGCCGCACCCCGCTGCGAAAGTTCGTGGGCCACCCGCTCCAAGGCTTGTGCGGGGTCGGGGGTGGCCGGGTAGAACCGCTCCGAGCGCAGGCGGCCCAGCGGGTCGAAGAGGTCCACCTGGACCACCACCCGGCCCTCCTCCCTCCAGAAGATCACCTGGTCCAGCCGCCACCGCACCCCGGTAGCCTAACCCGGCTCGAGCCGGGGCTTTGTAGGAGAGATTGAGAATCTCCCCGGGGGCTGGGGGAGAGGGGACCACCCATAGCAGCATTGATGCTATGCTCCTTTTATGCGTGCTGAGCGCCCTCCATTGGACTCGAGGAGCTACCGCCGGTTGGTGATCAAAGTCGGCAGCGCGGTCTTGAGCGGAACTTCGGGGCGGGCCCGGCAACTGGCCATCGCCGAGCAGATCGCCGCCCTCAGGGCCGAGGGGCGCCAGGTGGTGCTGGTGTCCTCGGGGGCGGTGGCCACCGGGATGGCTAGGCTTGGGCTCAAGGGGCGCCCCAAGACCATGCCCGGCAAGCAGGCCGCCGCCGCGGTGGGGCAACCGCTGTTGATGCAACTATGGGAGCAGGCCTTCTCCTGGTATGACCTCAAGGTGGCGCAGATTTTGCTCACCGCGGAGGATCTGGCCCACCGCCACCGCTACCTGAACGCCCGGCGCACCCTCGAGACCCTGCTCGAGTGGAAGATCGTCCCGGTCATCAACGAAAACGACACGGTGATGGTGGACGAGATCAAGTTCGGCGACAACGACCAGCTCTCGGCCCTGATGGCCTCCTTGGTGGGGGCCGACTTGCTGGTGGTGCTCTCGGACATCGACGCGCTCTACGACGCCGACCCCCGCACCAACCCCGCGGCTAAGCCGGTCCGCTATGTCGAGCGGGTAGATGCTTCGGTGATGCGGATGGCCGGGGATACCCCGGGCCGATCCGGCACCGGGGGTATGAAAAGCAAGCTCTTGGCCGCGAGAAAGGCTCAAGACGCGGGAATACCCATGCTCCTCCTGCCGGGAACCGATCCCTCTAGCATCGGCGCGGCGCTGCGGGGTGAGCCGATAGGAACCCTGTTCGCCGGGGGCCGCAAGCGCTACAGCGGTCAGCGGCTGTGGCTCTACCAACTCCCCAAACCTGCCGGGGAGATCGTGGTGGACGCCGGGGCGGCCCAGGCCTTGCGCCGGGGCGGGGCCTCGCTCTTGCCCGCCGGGATCCGGGAGGTGCGCGGAAGTTTTGCAGCGGGGGAAGCGGTGCGCTGCCTGGACTCGAGCGGGCAGCTCATCGGGGTGGGGCTGGTGAACTACTCCGCGGCGGAGATCGAGCGGATCAAGGGGGCCAAGACCAAAGAGGTGGAGAGCATCTTGGGCTACCATCTCTCCGACGAGGTGATCCATCGCGACCACTTCGCCCTGGCCGGAGAGCTGAACCCCTCCACCTAGGGCGCGGCGTAGAATGACGAGGCCAGGAGAACCGATGACTGCCCCATCCGAACTTCGCACCTACGGCTTGAGAGCCCAATCCGCCAGCCGCGCCCTAGCCCGGGCCTGGCCCCAGAGCAAGAACGCGGCCCTGCTGGGGATGGCCCAGAAGCTCCGCACCCACCGGGCCGAGATCGAGGCGGCGAACCGGGAAGACCTCGAGGCGGCCCGCTTGGAAGGGCTCCCCAAGGCCAAGCTAGACCGGCTCAGGCTCGACGAGAAGGTGCTGGCCGACCTGATCGCCGGGCTCGAGCAGGTCGCGGCCATGCCGGATCCCATCGGGGAGATCGAGGGGTTGACGATCCGCCCGAACGGCCTCCGGGTAGGCCGGATGCGGGTTCCCCTGGGGGTGGTGGGCTTCATCTACGAGTCGCGGCCCGGCGCCACCGTGGAGGCCAGCGCCCTGGCGCTCAAGGCCGCAAACGCCATCCTGCTGCGCGGGGGCAAGGAGGCCTTGCGCTCCAACGGGGTGCTGGTGCGGCTCTTCCAGGAGAGCCTGGGCCAGGCCGGGCTGCCCCAGGACGCCGTGCTGCTGGTGCCGACCACGGATCGTTCGGCCATCCTCGAGATGTGCCGCCTGGAAACCCTGGACCTCCTGATCCCCCGCGGCGGCAAGGAACTCATCGAGCTGGTGCGGCGGGAAGCCCGGATGCCGGTGCTGGCCCACGCCGAAGGGGTCAACCACCTCTACGTGGACGCCGGGGCTGATCTCGAGATGGCCGTACAGATCGCCGTCAACGGCAAGGCCCAGCGCCCCAGCACCTGCAATGCGCTGGAGAAGGTGCTGATCCACCAGGCCGAGGCCGAGCGGTTTTTGCCCCAGCTCGAGGCCGCCATGACTGCAGCCCAGGTCGAACTCCGGGGGGACCAGCGGGCCCGGTCCATCCTGCCCCACATCCAATCCGCGACCGAGGCCGACTGGAGCACCGAGTACCTAGACCTCATCCTCACCCTAAAGGTGGTGGACTCCCTCGAGGAGGCGCTCGAGCACATCGCCCGCTACGGCTCGCACCACACCGAGGTCATCTGCACCAACCACCACCCTCACGCCATGCGCTTCCTGCGCGAGGTGGACGCTTCTTTAGTGCTGGTGAATGCCTCTTCGCGCTTCAACGACGGCTTCCAGCTGGGGCTGGGGGCGGAGATCGGCATCAGCACCTCCAAGCTCCACGCTTACGGGGTGATGGGGGTGCGCGAGCTGACTACCTGCAAGTGGGTGGCGCTGGGAAGCGGGCAGATTCGGGAGTAGAGCAAAACAGAGCAACATGGACTTCCTGCGGCACGCTTACCGGCTTTATAACCAGTCGCACATCCCCTTCTTCGCGGCCTCCTTGGCGTATTACGCGCTGTTCAGCCTGATGCCCCTGCTGTTTTTGTTGGTGGGGGTCTTTGGGCTGGTGCTGGCGGGGAATGAGACGCTGCTCGAGGCCGTCCGGCAACGCCTGAGCGAGGTGGCGCTGCTGCTTTTCCCCACCCAGCCGGATCTGGCCCAAGGCCTCTTGAAATTTCTCACCAGCAGGGCCGCTCCGCTCACGTTGGGTAGCTCCTTGGTGCTGTTTTGGAGCGCCAGCAACTTCTTCGCCGCGCTGGCCTACGCCATGGGCGTGGTTTTCCAGACCCCGCCGGGATTTCGCAACCGGCTTATCGCCCTGATCGCACCGGGAGCGCTGGGTTTGGGGATCATCCTGCTGGCCCTGGGAGGCCTCTCGCTGGCCTTCGTGTTGCGGTATTTGCCGCCGGAGCTGGGCTTCTTGCGCGGTAGCCTCGAGCACCTGCTGCCGGTGTTGGGGGCCACCGGGCTGTTCTACCTCACCTACCGGCTGTTGCCCCGACCCGCCCCCCAGCAGCTCTACGCCCTGCTAGGGGCGGGCTTCGCTGCTTTGGTGTGGGAGGGGGTGCGGCTGGGGATCCCAGCCCTCTTGCCCCGCTCGCAGTACGAGCTGTTCTACGGCCCACTGGCGGGGTTCTTGCTGGCTATGCTGGGTTTTTACCTGAGCATGTGGATTTTGCTGGTGGGGGGGCTGCTGGCTCGAGTCCTGGAGGGTTGGCCCACCTCGCGGGGTGGGTAGGGTACGAAAACTTCAGCCTTGCTTCACCTGGCTTGGAAAACTGTGGGAGCAGATCTTGGGCGGGCCCAGATCCGCTTACAATGGGTCATCAGGAGCCACGATGCCTTTAATCTTCTTTTTTTTGGCGGTTTTTTCAGTTGCCTTGGCGGGCCCCCCGTCACCCCTACCCGACATTGTGCCAGTCGTGCCAGGGGAGACCCAGCCCATCGCTCCCGGCACCCGGCCTGCCCAGCCACTTCCGCAGCTCGAGCTCAACCCTGCGATCCCTGAGGTGCAGAAGGTCGAGTACGCCTCCAATGGGTCGATCGAGGTCGCCCACGCCCTGGTGCTGATGAGCGACCCTCAACCCACCCCCATGCTGCGCAAGGCCCAGCAAGTGGCGCTCCAGGTCTTCCTGGCCCGCCCGAGCCTATCCGAGGTGGACATCTCGGTGTACCGGCGCGAGGAGTACGCCGGCTTTGGCGGTCCGCTGCCGCGCCTCACCGCCTCGGTGCCGCGCGCGCGGCTGGAAGCCTTTGGGCGCCTTACCCCGGCCAACCTAAGGGGCTACGACCGGCTCTGGCTCAACCCCCGCGACCAGATCTATGGGCCGTTTCGCACGCCCAGCGACGAACTGGAGACCAGCCTGCAATTTCAAGGTTCACCCGTACAGCTCAAGGCCCAGCGCCTGGAACAGGCCGCCGCAGCGCTCCAGGGCGGGGTGGTGGGGAGCCGCTTCTACCACGGTAACCCTGCCCTCCCCTTGGCTGCCCTCACCTTCGACGATGCCCCTCACCCGCTTTATGCCCCGCTGCTGCTGGACACCCTGCGGCGGGCCGGGGTCAAGGCCACCTTTTTTTGCATTGGGCGTAACGCGCTGGCCTATCCCTACTTCGTGCGAGACATGGTTCGGGACGGCCACGAGATAGGCAACCACACCTTTCACCACGTCCGCCTCGACAGCCTGGAAAAATCTGCCGTACTCATGGAGATCCAGTCGGCCAACCAAGTCCTCGAGCGTATCACCGGGCGCCCGGTACGCTACTTCCGCCCCCCGGGCGGGCGCTTTTCGCCTACGGTGCTCGAGGCGGTGCGCGAGTTGAACATGACCATAGTTTTCTGGACAGATAACCCCGGCGACTTCCAAAACCTGCCCGACACCGCGCTGGTCAATCGCCTCGAGCGCAAATTGCGGCGGGGAGGAATCCTCTTGCTGCACGACAACGTGCTCTCCACCATCCAGATCCTGCCCGATTTCCTGCGCCTCGCCGAGCGGCGGGGGATCCAGCTTGGCACGGTGGACGAGTTGGTGCGAAACCGCCTCAGCAACTCCTCTGTCGAGACCCTAGCGCTCCGCCGATAGCCACCCCTTCACCCTGCACTCATCCCCCGCGTTTTAGCTAGAGGGGGAGCGTGGCATGGCCGTTGTCCGGGATACCCCATCCGCCGAAGGCGGGCCTTCCTCACGCAAAATCGCCCCGCGCCTGGGGTCGTTGGACGTGTTCCGCGGGCTCACCATCCTGCTGATGCTCCTGGTGAACAACGTCGCGCTGGACGCCAACACCCCGTATCTGCTGACCCACGCCCCCTGGAACGGCGGGGTCTACCTGGCCGATTTGGTGTTTCCCTGGTTCTTGCTGGCCGTAGGGGTAGCCATCCCCTTTGCGGCGGCGAGCTTCCGCAAAAAAAACCTTCCGAGTTGGCGCTACGATCTCAAGGTCATCCAGCGGAGCATCCTGCTCTTCGGGCTGGGCCTGCTGATCGTGAGCAGCATCGCCCGCCGCCCGGTGTTCGCGCTGGACGTGCTCCAGCTGATCGCCATGGCCTATTTGGTGGCCGCGTTGCTGTATAACCTCCCCACCCACCGCCGGGGCATGATCGTGGGGTTTTCCCTGCTGGCCTACTGGGCGGCGATCCGCTACCTGCCGGTGCCGGGGGTGGGACGGGCCATCTTTGAGGAGGACCAAAACCTCATCCTGCACTTCAACAACACCTTCTTGAGCGCGGTCAACCTGCGCGGGTTGTTCTCGGTGATCCCCACCTCCGCGCTGGTGATGCTGGGCAGCCTGATCGGGGACTTGTTCCGCCTCGAGCTTCCCCCCTTGCGCCGCTCGGCCTGGCTGCTGGGGATCGGCCTTGGGCTTACCGCCTTGGGGGCGTTGTGGAACCTCAGCCTGCCGTACAACAAAACCTTCTGGACCCCTTCTTACATCCTGCTCACCGCGGGTTTGGGCACGATTCTGCTGGGAATCTTCCACTACCTAGTGGACGCTCGAGGCTGGCGGGGCTGGGCCTTTGTGCTCACGGTACTCGGTTCGAACCCCCTCTTCGCCTACGTGGCGCCGATTTTGGTCAAGGTCTGGCTGCTGCAGGGGATCGTGGTGGGCGGGGTCTCGATCCAGCAGAGTATCCTCAATTTCTGGCGGGGCTGGGTGGGGAGCTACGGCGGGGGTTGGCTCTATACGCTTAGCTATATCGCCTTCTGGTGGCTGGTGCTGTGGGTGATGTACCGTCGGAGGATCTTTCTGCGGATCTGAAGGCGGAAAAAGGGCGGGCAATCACAAAAACCCCGGGCCTTGGGCCCGGGGGTTGGGCAGACCCGGAGGGGTCTTACTTCAGCTCGACCTTGGCTCCAGCATCCTCGAGCTGCTTCTTGATCTTTTCGGCCTCCTCTTTGGAGATGCCTTCTTTGATCACGCCGCCCTGCTCGGTGAGGTCCTTGGCTTCCTTGAGGCCCAAGCCGGTGATGGCGCGGACTTCCTTGATGACGTTGAGCTTGTTGGCCCCGGCTTCCTTGAGCACCACGTCGAACTCGGTTTTCTCCTCAACCGCGGGAGCGGCAGCGGCGGCAGGGGCAGCGGCCACGGCCACCGGAGCGGCGGCGGTCACCCCCCACTCCTCCTTGAGTTCGTCGATGAGCTGCTTGAGTTCCAGCACGGTCGCGCTGGAGAGCTGTTGCTTGATCGCGGCGATATCCAAAGCCATGTTCCCTCTCCTCCCACTACGTCTAAAGCTTAGGCCGCCTCCTGTTTGGCGACGAAAGCATCCAGAATGCCGACGAATTCCTGGGCCTTCCCACCCAGCACGCCCACCAAGTTGCTCATGGGGGCCGAGAGCACGCCCACCAGCTCGGCGCGCAGCTCGGTCTGGCTGGGGAGGTCCGCCAAGGCTTCGACCTGCTTGGCGCCCAGGGCCTGTCCCGAGAGCAGCCCCGACTTGAGCTTGGGGATGCCTTTATCGTTCGTCTTGGCGTACTCCTTGAGGGCCTTGGCCACAGCGGCGGGTTCCTTGAAGATCACCACCGCCGAAGGCCCGGCCAGCCCCTCGAGTTCGGGCAAACCCAGGTTGCTCAGCGCTTTGCGGATCAGGGTGTTTTTGGCGACGATCAGCTCGCCGCCCTTTTCCCGTAAAGCCCTGCGGAGCTTACCGGTGGGGCCCGCCTCGAGCCCTTGGTAGTCCACCACGAAGAACGAGCCTTCGGCCCCCCTCAGGGTCGCCGTGAGCGCCTCGAGATGTTCGATGTTGCGCTGACTAGGCACGTATCCTCCTTGGCTCCGGAAGGAGCCTGGTGTTTGGTTTTGAGAGTGGGGGCTCCCAACTTTTCTAAGGCGAAAAACGCTTCCCCTCGAGCGCCTCGGCGAGATTTTTAAGGCTTCGTAGCTTCGCCCCTCGCTGTCTTAGGCCACCCCTACGGGTGCCAAGTCAGGAGTATAGCAAGCCCCCCCAAAAGTGACAAGCCCCTGACCTTCAGAGCGAACCGGGGAGGATCCGAACCCTTGACCCCCAGGGGCCCCATCCGTATACTTATGCAGCATGTTCGAGCGGCGACGACCCCACCACCATAGGAAGCGCCAGCGGGCGCAAGGGGACGATGGCCAGGCATGAGGTAAACGGGCGGGGTGAGTCCCCGCCCAAAGTCTGCCCAAGCGGCGGATGAGGGTCTTGGGGAGGGAAGAGCGTGAAGATCGTACTGGCGTATTCGGGCGGGCTGGACACCAGCATCATCTTGAAGTGGCTGATCGAGCACTATGGCGCGGAGGTGATCTGCTTCACCGCCGATATCGGGCAGGGCGAGGAGGTCGAGGAGGCCAGGCTCAAGGCCATCCATACCGGGGCTTCCAAAGCCTACGCCCTGGACTTACGCGAGGAGTTCGTGCGGGACTTCGTCTTCCCGATGTTCCGCTCGGGGGGCTTGTATGAGGGCTATTACCTGCTGGGTACCTCCATCGCCCGCCCTCTGATCGCCAAGCACCTGGTGCGCATCGCCCAGGAGGAGGGGGCCGAGGCCATCTCGCACGGCGCGACGGGCAAGGGCAACGACCAGGTGCGCTTCGAACTCACCGCCTACGCGCTCAAACCCGATATCCGGGTCATCGCCCCCTGGCGGGAGTGGAGCTTTGTAGGCCGCCGCGAGATGATCGAGTATGCCGCCCAGCACGGGATTCCCATCCCGGTGACCATCGAGAAGCCCTATTCCATGGACGCCAACCTGTTGCATATCTCCTACGAAGGGGGGGTGCTGGAAGACCCCTGGAACGAGCCCCCGGCGGGGATGTTCCGTCTGACCACCGATCCCGAGAAGGCCCCAGACCGTTGGGAGTATGTCGAGGTGGACTTCGTGGGGGGCGACCCGGTGGCGGTGAACGGCGAAAAGCTCTCCCCGGCGGCCCTGCTGACCCGGCTCAACGAGATCGGGGGCCGCAACGCGGTGGGCCGGGTGGATCTAGTGGAGAACCGCTTCGTGGGCATGAAGTCCCGGGGCGTTTACGAAACCCCCGGTGGCACGCTGCTCTACCATGCCCGCCGGGCGGTGGAGAGCCTCACCCTGGACCGCGAGGTGCTGCACCAGCGCGACGGGCTGGCCGTCAAGTACGCCGAGCTGGTCTACAACGGCTTCTGGTTCGCCCCCGAGCGCGAGGCGCTGCAAGCCTATTTCGACCACGTGGCCAAGACCGTCACCGGTACGGCCCGGCTCAAGCTCTACAAGGGCAACGTGATCACCGCCGGGCGCAGATCCCCTTTGAGCCTTTACGATAAGAGTCTGGTCAGCTTCGACGAGCAGGGCGGCTACGACCAGGCCGACGCCGAAGGCTTCATCAAGCTCAACAGCCTGCGGCTGCGGGTGCGGGCCAAGGCCCAGCCGAAAGATTAGGGGATTGGGAGGTAGGAAATGGCGCAGATTCGCCCGGCCCGGCTCGAGGACGCCGAAGCCATCGCCCAGGTGATCCGTTGGGCTTGGGCCGGGAAGGTCGCCGAGGGCTCGAGCGGCCACCAGGAGACCCCCGAGAAGGTGCGGGCCGACCTCGAGAGGGGTTACGGCTGGGTGGTGGAGCAAAACGGAAAGATCGTCGCCACCGTGCGCCTGGTTCCGCACCCGGTTGAGCGGGGAGTGGGAGAGATCAAGAAGTTGGGCGTACTGCCCGAACACCGCAAACAAGGCTGGGGACCCAAGCTGATGGGGGTGCTGGAGGAGAAGGCTCGAGCCCTCGGCATCAGAGAACTCCGTCTGGCCGTCCGCCACGACCAGCCGCGGCTGGTCGAGTGGTACACCCAGTTCGGCTTCGTCCACGACCCCCATCTGCGCTACAGCTCGCCCAACCCGCTCACCCCGCTGCCCTTCGTGATGCGCAAGACCATGGAGGTTATCTTATGAGTCAGGACACCGCCCAGCGCACCTGGGGAGGCCGCTTCAGTGAGGCTCCCAACCGGCTGGCCCAGGAGTTCAACGCCTCCTGGACCTTCGACCAGCGGCTGGCGCTGGTGGACATCGAGGGTTCGCTGGCCCACGCCCTGATGCTGGCTCAGCAGGGCATCATCAGCCCCGAGGAAGGGGAGACCCTGCGCCGGGGGCTCATGGAGGTGCGCCAGGAGATCCTCCGCGGCCAGTTCGTCTGGCGGGAGGAGCTCGAGGACGTGCACATGAACGTGGAGACCCGCCTGACCGAACTGGTGGGGCCGGTGGGGGGCAAGCTTCACACCGCCAGGAGCCGCAACGACCAGGTCGCCACCGACCTCAGGCTGTGGATCCGCAGCGAACTGGGCGTGATTTTGGCCGAACTCGAGGCCCTGCGCAAAGTCCTGGTGGGGGAGGCCGAAAAATACCTGGACCCCCCGCTGATCCTCCCCGGCTACACCCACCTGCAGCGGGCTATGCCGGTGCTGCTGTCGCACTGGTTCTTGGCCTACTACGAGATGCTCACCCGCGACGCTGGGCGCATCCGGGACGCGCTGCATCGGTTGAACGAGTCCCCGCTGGGAGCAGCGGCCCTGGCCGGGACGGGCTTCCCCATCGACCGCGAATTCACCGCCCGGCAACTCGGCTTCGCCCGGCCCATGCGCAACTCGCTGGACGCGGTGGGCTCGCGGGACTTCGCCCTCGAGGTGCTGGCCGCTCTCGCCATCGGTCAGCTTACCCTCTCGCGCCTGGCCGAGGAGCTCATCCTCTACACCACCTTCGAGTTCGGCTTCGCGGTGCTGCCCGACGCCTTCTCGACGGGTTCTTCGATCATGCCGCAGAAGAAAAACGCCGATATCGCCGAGCTGATCCGGGGCAAGGCAGGCCGGGTGCTGGGGGGCTTGGTGGGGCTGGCGACCGTGGTCAAGGGGCTCCCGCTGGCCTACAACAAAGACTTCCAGGAGGACAAGGAGCCCCTCTTCGACGCGGTGGACACCTACCGGGCTTCGCTGCGGCTGCTCGCCGCGATGCTCCCCGGCCTGGTGTGGCGGCCTGAGCGGATGGCCGAAGCGGCCGAGTCCGGCTTCTCCCTGGCTACCGAGCTGGCCGATTACCTGGCGCAAAGGGGCCTGCCCTTCCGCGAAGCCCACCATGTGGTGGGGCGGATCGTGCGCTACTGCGCCGAGGGGGGGAAGGAGCTGCGCGACCTTACCCTGGAAGAACTCCAGGGCTTTCATCCCCTATTCGCCGCGGAGGCATTGCAGCTCACCCGGCTCGAGACGGCCATCCACCGACGAAGTTCCCCCGGCGGAACCGCCCCCGAGCGGGTCAGAGAAGCCATCCAAGTGGCCAAAAGGGAAATCGGACTGGTAGATCCCAAGGAGAGCGCGTGACCCTGGATATCGGAACCACCTTCCTGCCCAAAGTGCGCTTTGATGCCAATACCGAGTTGCGCAAGGCCAGGATGCGCGATGTGGAGCAGATCTACACGCTCATCAAATACTGGGCTGAGCGCGGCTTGATGCTGGTGCGCAGCCACGACCACCTCTACGAGAACCTGCGGGACTTCTTCGTCCTGGAGGACGAAGATGGCCACATCGTCGGCTCGGGGGCCTTGCACCTCCTCTGGCACGACATCGCCGAGGTGCGCGGCCTGGCCGTCCACCCGGACCGCCAGGGGCAGGGGCTGGGGCGCTGGCTGGCCCTGGCCGCCGAGCGCGAGGCCCGCGACTTAGGGGTGCCGCAGATCTTCGCCTGGACCCTTCAGGTCAGGTTCTTCGAGGGCTTGGGTTACAGCGTCACCACCCGCGAGAAGCTGCCGCCCAAGGTCTGGAGCGAGTGCAACCGTTGCCCCTTCTACGATAACTGCCGGGAGATCGGGGTGACGAAGGTGCTCGACCCGGACCAGGCCTTCAAGAAACTGCCCCCGTGACCTCGCTCGAGCCTAGCCCCCTCAAGGGGTAAACTCTAAACGACATGGGTTTGCTCACCGACTACCTAGCCTCGGCCCTCAAGTCTGCCCAGTACCGCCCCGGCGAGGGCGGTTACCTCGAGGCCACCGTCCCCGAGATCCCCGGCCTGCTGGTGCGGGGCCGAAGCTTCGAGGAGTGCCGCGAGCGGCTGGGCCAAGAGCTCGAGCTGTGGCTCGCCAAGAGCCTGCTCTCGCACCAGACCGTGCCGGAACTGGGCCCTGCCGGGGCCGCTTTGCAGGAACTGGCCCTCACCACCCACCCCAGCACCAACCCCACCGAACAGGTCATCCTGAAGACCGTCAAGAGTATCCTCGAGGAGGTGCGTGCGCTGCGCCGGGGGGGGCGTGCGGATGGGGTAGACCGCTCCCCTCCCCCCTCCCAGCCGCCCCGTCAGGAGCCCAAGCGCCCCTCCACCCGGGTCTCCGAGTACGTCAACGAGGTCGGGCTCCAACTCCAGCTCAGCCGCAACGGGGGCAGCGAGGCGGAGGAGAAGGCCCTCGAGCGGATCAGCAGCTTCATGGGCGAACGCTTCGCCGCGGTGAGCGGGTTTTACGAGAAGATCAAAGCCACCGCCACCAAGGGCAGCGGCGAGTTCCAGTACTCGCTGGCCTCGGCCAGCCAGAACGATATCGGCGCGGTAACCCAGCTTTGCACCATGCTCAAAGAGGCCGGGTTGCTCAAGAGCTATACCTATAGCTCCAAGCAGCGGCGTATCTACGGGCGGCTGAGCGCGGAAGGGAAGATGCAGGGCTTTATCACCGGGGGCTGGCTCGAGCGCTACGCCCGGCAGGTGATCCAGCTCTCCCTCCGGCGGAGGAACATCCCCCACGACCTGCTGGCCAACCCCAGCCTGGTCTACCCCAACGGGGATCGCTTCGAGGTAGACCTGCTGGTGCGTACCCAAAGCCGCTTCCTGCTCATCGAGTGCAAGACCGGCGGCTACGACGAGGCCCTCGAGCGGCATCAGCGCATCGCGCAAGATCTGCGCATCCCCCCCAAGCAGGTGGTGTACGTGCTGCTGGGCATCCCCGAGCCCGTCTTGGACGAACTGCACAACCAGTGGGGGTTCACCTTCGTCAACGAACGGACGCTCGAGGGGGAGCTCGAGAAGCTCCTGGCCTGAGGCGCAATCGGCCCTGGATTACGAATAGAAATACAAAGTCGTCGCATAGTATGGGGTTTGGGATGAAGGAACGGGCAGTTCTAGTCTTAGAAGATGGCACCGTCTACCACGGCTACGCCTTCGGTAGCCGGGGCAAGACCGTGGGCGAGGTGGTGTTTAACACCGCCCAGACCGGCTACCAGGAGACCCTCACCGACCCCAGCTACAACGGCCAGATCGTGGTGATGACCTACCCTCATCAGGGCAACTACGGGGTCAACGTCTTCGACATGGAGTCGAACCGCCCCTGGGTGCGCGGCTTCGTGGCCAAGGAGTTCAGCCCCTACGCGGCAGGCCCCCGGGCGCAGCAGAGCCTGGCCGAGTTCATGGAGTTTTACGGGGTGATGGGGCTCGAGGGCATCGACACCCGCGCCCTGGTGCGCAAGATCCGCGAGGGCGGCGTGCTCAAAGGGGTGATCGCTCACGCCTCGGCCTTAGGCGGTAAGGATTACCGCTTTGGCGAGGCCGACTTCAAGGCGCTGCAAGCCGAGGCCCGCTCCTGGACCGACATCGACGGGCGCGACATGACCCCCGAGGTCTCCACCCCGCTGCCTTACGCCTACCCCACCCTCAAGGCGGGGCGGCGCATCGTGGTGATGGACTTCGGGATCAAGCTGGCCCAGGTCAAGTACATGGCCGAACTCGGCTTCGAGCCCATCGTGGTGCCGGGCAAGACCACCCCCTCGCAGATCATGGCCCTCGAGCCCCAAGGACTCTTCGTCTCCAACGGCCCCGGCGACCCCTCTATGCCCCGTTACGCCCACGACACCCTGTGGAAGCTGATGGGCCTCTTGCCCACCTTCGGGATCTGCCTGGGCCACCAGATGCTGGCCTTGGCCGCGGGGGGGCGCACCTTCAAGATGAAGTTCGGCCACCGGGGGGCCAACCACCCGGTCAAGAACCTGCTCACCGGCAAGGTCGAGATCACCAGCCAGAACCATGGCTACGCGGTAGACCCCGACTCCCTCAAGGAGTTCCGCCCCACCCACATCAACCTCAACGATGGAACCCTGGAGGGCATGGCCCACGTCCGCTACCCGGTCTTCAGCGTCCAGTACCACCCCGAAGCGAGCCCCGGCCCGCACGACTCGGTCTACCTGTTCCGGCGCTTTTTGGAAGAAGTCGAGAGCTTCCACGGGGTGACCGGGATGCCGGTGGCGAAGCAGCGGGCGGATGGGCTGGGGGTGTGATCCATACCCCCGAGCCGAGTTTGATCGGTTGCGGATGGTGCGGGTCAAGATCGGCGGGGCGAGGATCAAGAGGGGAGGGTCTACCCCCCTCCAGCCTGCGAATCCGGCTTCAATCCAGCGTAGGTGTAGTTCCGCCAGACCCTTTCCAGTGGCCCCTGGCCGAAGCGCCCCAGCCAGATCCGGCTAAAGACCACCTGTAAGGTCACGAACCCGGCGGCAATCAAGGGGAACCAAAGCGGGCTCACCTGCCCGTAAAGCCCCAAGCCATAGCCGTAAAATACCGTGCTCATCACCAGGGACTGCGACAGGTAGTTGGTGAGCGGCATCCGCCCGGCGTACTTTAGGGGGTGAAGCCAGCTCAGGCGGCCCCAGTACAGCCGCATCAGCCCGGCGTAGACCACCGCGAAGGCCAGACCGCCCAGACCGCGCAGGGGCTCGAGGTAGTGGGGCTCGGCCCAGACGTTATAGGCGTTCACCGGGAGGCCCACCAAAAGCCCCAGGAAGACCCCCCGGCGCAACCTCGAGGCGGAAAACTGCCGCCGGTGCTCGAAGAGGTAGAAGCCCAAAAGCATCAACCCCACGATCTCGAAGCCCAGCACGACGCTCCAGCCGGTGTTCCACAGCCAGTCCAAGAGCCTTAGCCGGGTCACCTCGGCGAAGCTGCCCCCGGCATAGACCGCCGAGTCCAGGCTGGCCCCGGGCGGCCCTGCCCAGAAGCTCAGCCCGGCCAGCAGGGCTATCCCCAGCGCATAGTAGGCCAGCCCGGTTGGCAGCAGGTGGGGGCGCTCGAGGTAGCGCAGGGCGAAGAGCCCCAGCAGCGCGTAGGTTCCCAGGATATCGCCGCTGAAGAGGAAGATGCCGTGGAAGGCCCCAGCCCCCAGCAGCCACCCCAGCCTGCGCCGCAGAACCGGCTTAGGATCAATCCCCCTGGCCCGCAGCCGCGCAGCCTGCCAGGCCAAGCCAAGGCCGAACAGGGTGGCGAAGATGGTGTAGAACTTGCCGCTGAAGAAGAAGGTGATGATGGCCCGCCCCAGGTCATCGAGGGGCTCCCCGCTCCTCGAGGCCGAGTAAAAGGGGTCGGCGAAGGCCTCCAGGTTCACCGCCAGGATACCGAAGAGGGCCAGACCCCGCAGCGCATCGAGAAAGGCATCTCGCTCTTGGGCGGGGGTGACCACCCGCTGATTATCGCTCCGGGAAGGGGGTTAGAATGGGGGCTATGCAACCCCCTGCGCACCTCCCCCCTTTTTTGCGCGGTGACCTCGAAGGTGTCTTGCCGGTGGTCTCGGTCTGGTTGCGTAACCTCGAGGAGGTCTCGGAGATGGTGGACCGCTGGGCGGCTGACCTCGAGCCCGCCGGGTTCTGGTGGCTCCCCGCGCCGGAGGCCAACCCGGTGGGCGGGCTGGTGCGGCACATCGGCATCGCCTCGGTGCGGCTTTTGTACCGGGGGCGGGGAGAGGAGATCCCTGAGCCTTTCCGATCGCTGCCGCCCGAGCAACTGCGCCCCACCCACGAAGCTCCTGAAGCCGTGCTGGAAGAGTTTCGCGGGAACATGCGGTTCGTCCGGGAGGGGCTCGCGGCCCTACGGGAGGCCGACCTCGAGGCCCCCCGCCAGTGGGGCAGTAACCCCCCGGTGCGGGCCCTGTACATCTTCGACCATATCTGCAACCACGCCCAGCACCACGCCGGGCAGATCATCACCACCCGCAAGCTCTGGAACGCCCGGCGGGCCTCCTAAGGCATCCAGTTCCCCCCGCAGACCACGATCCCCAGCCGCTCGGGCAGGGCCTGACCGGCCAGGAGGGGGGCCAGCGGCAGGGCCCCGGTGGGCTCCACCACCTGTTTGGTCCGGCTCATCAGCAGGCCCTGGGCCTCGAGGATGGCCTCCTCGGGCACGCTCACGATCTCGTCTACCTGCTCACGAATGACCTCCCAAGGGTATTCGCCCAAAGCCAGGGTGCGCACCCCGTCCGCGACGGTCTTGGGGGCCTGCTCGAGGCGGATCCGCCGCCCTGCCGCCAGGCTCCGCTGGGCGTCGTTGGCGGCCTCGGGCTCCACCCCGATCACCCGAACCCGGGGGGCCAAGGCCTTCATCGCGGCGGCTACCCCCGCGATCATCCCGCCCCCGCCCACCGCCACCAGCACCGCGTCCAGGTCGGGGACCTGGGCCGCCATCTCGAGGGCCAGGGTGCCCTGACCGGCCATCACCCGGGGGTCATTGAAGGGGTGGATGAAGCTGTAGCCGGTCTCGAGGGTGAGCGTCCGCGCTACCTCCTCGCGGTTTTCCACGATCACCCCGTGGTCGTAGACCTCGGCCCCGTAAGCCCGGGTCGCAGCTTTTTTGAGCGCCGAGGCGTCCTCCGGCATCACGATGAGGGCTGGAACCCCCAGGATGCGGGCGGCGTAGGCCACGGCCTGGGCGTGGTTGCCCGAGGAGACGGTGATCAGGCCGCGGGGGTGCTCGAGCTGAAGGGCCGCGTTCACCGCGCCCCGGGCCTTGAAGCTGCCGGTTTTTTGCAGGTGTTCGGCCTTGAGGAAAAGCCGCTTGCCAAAGAGCTGATCCAGGCTCGAGGAGGTCAGGATGGGGGTGCGGTGGGTGTAGGGTGCGATGCGCTCGGCCGCCTGGTAGATGGCCTCGAGGGAGAGCATGCCCCATCGTAACCGTAAACAGCGGCCTGGATGGAAGACGCCGGCACGAGAAGGGTTTGACCCGCGCGGCCCGCCGGGTCAAGATGGTTACGATGTGCGAGGTGGCTCTGAGGAAGGTCCCCACCCGGGTGGCGGTGCGAACCCTAGGCTGCAAGGTCAACCAGGTCGAGTCCGATGCCCTGGTGGGGTTGTTGCGGGCCCTCGAGCCCCAGGTGGTGCAGCTCGAGGAGGGGGCTGACCTGGTGGTGATCAACACCTGCGCGGTGACCACGACCGCCGAGGCCGACGCCCGCAAGGAGGTGCGCCGGGCCCGGCGGGCCAACCCCCAGGCCTTCATCGTGGTCACCGGCTGCTACGCCGAATTAGCCCCCGAGGGGCTGGCCGAATTGGGGGCGGATGTGGTGGTGCCCAACGCCCGCAAGGCCGAGCTGCCCAGGGTGATCCTCGAGCACTTCGGCCTCCCCTCGGACCCCCTCACCACCCCGCCCAACGAGTTCTGGGGGGCCGGGGAGCGCGGCCTGCTCAACAACTGGGTGCGCTCGTTCGTCAAGGTGCAGGACGGCTGCAACGCGGGCTGCGCCTACTGCGTGATCCCCCGGCTAAGGGGCCGCGAGCGCCACCGCGAGGGCCCCGACGCGCTGAGCGAGGCGCGGGGTCTGCTCGAGGCCGGCGTGCAGGAGATCGTGCTGACCGGGGTGCGGCTGGGCTCCTACCGGGGCCACCCGCGCGGGGTGGCGGGATTGGTCGAGGAACTGGCCCTGATGGGGGCCAAGGTGCGCCTGAGCTCCATCGAGCCGGAGGATACCCACCCCGAGCTGCTCGAGGTCATGGCCCGCTACGCCCCCGGGGTGCGCCCCCACCTGCACCTCTCGCTCCAGACCGGCTCGGATCGGCTCCTGCGGCTGATGGGCCA
>PSML01000044.1:0-20497 GCA_040290145.1 Meiothermus sp.
CTCCTCGCGGCGCAACCTGCTCTCGGCCTTCGGTTACGCGGCCCGGGCCGCGGGGCTCGAGCTGCGAGCGCTGGAGGATCCCCTGGCCCTGGCCCCGGCCTTTTGGGCCGAGCCGGAAAGGGCTGGGGAGCGGCTGGCGGGGCTGGCCCAGGGGCACGACTGGGTGGTGCTCGAGAGCTGGGCCCTCGACTACTTCGCCCACCGCGAACCAGCGCGGCTCCCCGAGCGCTTCACCGAACTCGATCGGTTCTTGCGGGGCTGGCTCGAGGCCAACCCCGCGGCTACCCTCCTGCTCACCTCCGACCACGGCAACGCCGAAGAACCCTGGCATCCGCAGCACACCCGCAACCCGGTCCCCCTGATCGCATTCGGCCCACTCGCCCCCACGCTCCCGCCGATGTCGAGCCTGACCGACGTAGCCCCCTGGGTCCGCCAGGTGTTGGGGTAAACGCCTCGCGTCTCGCCCCTAGCGTTTGGCCTTGAGCGGCGGCCCCTGCCCATACAAAGCCCGGTTCTCCGGGTAGAACAGCCAGATCAGCCCCAGCACCGGCTGGATCAGAGGCAAGAAGCCATAGTCCACCCCGTACAGGTGCCACACCGTCCGCCCGATAAAATCTGGTTCGATCACGCTCCAGGTGCCGACCAGCAAGACCCCTAAGGTCTCCAGGCCCAGCAGCACCACCGCCATGTACCAGGCCCAGGGTCTGCGCACGATAAAGCCCACCGTCGCGAAGAGATAGGCCAGGGCGGCTATGGCCGACAGGGTGGGCGGGAAGTAATCGCTGACGCCGGGTTTGAAGAAGAGCTGGTAGACCGCCCGGGCCCCGGCGGAAAGGGCCAGCACCGGATAGGAGACGGTGAGGATCTGTCCGGCAGCCCGCACCAGCTGGGGGGATAGACGAATCACGCCCCTTAGTTTAGACCAGGACAAGTGTACCTATCCAGTGCAAGTGATTCCTATTTCTAAATTTGGAAATTCCGACTGGAATACTTGACATTCACCCCGCGGCCCCTTACACTTCCTCTGCGAGCCTCGAGGCTCCTAGGGGAAAACCATGAAAAAAGCCTTTTCCGTGCTTCTTGGTCTGACGCTGGCCCTTGGGGCCGCACAAGCCCAGCAGAGCCTGACCCTCTACAGCGGGCGCAGCCAGGCCCTGGTGGAGAAGTTGGTGCAAGAGTTCCAGAAGGACACCGGGATCAAGGTCAACGTGCGCTACGGGCGCGACGCGGAGATCCTGGCGGCCTTGCAGGAAGAGGGGAGCCGCAGCCTTGCCGACGTGTTCTGGGCCAATACCTCGGGGGCGCTCGAGGAGGCGGTCAAGCGCAACCTGCTGGTCCAGCTCCCGGCCAGCCTGACCCGCCAGCCCCAGGAGTTCGTGCCCTCGAGTAGGCGCTGGGTCCCGGTCTCGGTGCGCTTCCGGGTAGCGGCCTATAACCCGGCCAAGGTCAAGGACTCGGACTTCCCGGCCTCGGTGATGGATCTGCCCAAGGTGGCCAAGTTCAAGGGCCGCATCGGCTGGACCCCCACCTACTCGAGCTTCCAGGACTTCATCACGGCCATGCGGGCGGTGAAGGGGGAGGCCGCTACCAAAGCCTGGCTCCAGGCCATGATCGCCGCCGGGGCCAAGGCCTACCCCTCCAACCCCCCGATGCTCGAGGCCATGCAAGCCGGGGAGATCGACGTGGCCCTCACCAACCACTACTACATCCAGCGCATCCTGGCCGGGGTGGGAGAGGGCGAGTACGAGGGCAAGGGAGAGAGCGAAGAAGAGGAGAAGAAGGAGCTGGCCGCGAAGGAGGCCAAGGCCGGGGTGGCCACCCACTACTTCGCCCCCGGCGACGTGGGCGGGTTGGCCCTGGTCACCGGCGCGGGCATCCTGGCGACCAGCAAGAACCAGAACAACGCCACCCGCTTCCTCAACTACCTGCTCTCGAAAAAAGCCCAGCCCTACTTCGTGAACGAGGTGCGGGAGTACCCGGTGATCGCCGGGGTGCGCGTAGCCAAGGGGATGCTGCCCTTTGAGCGGGCCCTCCGGCTCAGCCCGAAGATCGACTTCGCCAAGCTCACCGACCTCGAGGGCACCCTCAAGCTGCTGCGCGAGGTAGGGTTGTTGTAGAGTCCATGATCCTGCGAACCCAGGGCAAAACCATTCCCCCCTACTTCCTCGTCCCGGCCTTGCTGGCCGGGGCGGGGGTCTTGCTGCCGCTGCTGTACCTGGTGCTGCGGGCGTTCGAGGCCGACCCCCAGGCCCTAGCCGAGCTGGTCTTCCGCGAGCGCAACCTGCACCTCTTGGCCAACACCCTCCTCCTCGCCCTGGGGGTGATGGGGGGAGCCACCCTGCTGGCCCTGCCCCTGGCCTGGCTCACCACCCAAAGCGACCTGCGCGGCAAACGCTGGCTGGCCCTGCTGCTCATCCTGCCGCTGGCCATCCCTGGTTATGTGGGAGCTTTTGCGCTGCTGGGGGCCAGCGGGCCGAACGGGCTCATCCACGCCCTCACCGGGATCAGCTGGCCCCGGCCCTCGGGGTACTGGGGGGCCTTGGGCGTGCTGGTGCTCTTCAACTACCCCTACCTCTTTTTGAACCTGAGGGCCGCCCTGCTGGGTCTAGACCCCAGTCTGGAGGAGGCCGCACGGAGCTTGGGGTATCGAGGCCCCGAGGTCTTTTTTAAGGTGGTGCTGCCGCAGCTGCGGCCTGCCCTCTACGCCGGGTGGCTCTTGGTGGGGCTGCACGTGCTGGGCGACTTCGGCGTGGTCAGCCTGATGCGCTTTGAGACCTTCAGCTACGCCATCTACTTGCAATACACCGCCTCCTTCGACCGCGTCTACGCCGCCTGGCTTTCGCTGATGCTGCTCGTGCTGACGGTTGGCCTATTGATGGGGGAAGCCCGGCTCCTGCGGGGCCTCTCGTTCAGCCGGGTCGGGCTGGGGAGCGCCCGCGCTCGGCAGGCCACCCCGCTGGGCCTCTGGCGCTGGCCGGCTTTGGGCCTGGTGGCCCTATCCCTGGGGGCGGCGCTCATCGTGCCCAGCTCGACCATCCTGTACTGGGTGTTCCGCTGGCCCGGCGATTACCACCGGGGGCTGGAGGGCATCGCGCAGAGCTTTTTGCACTCGGCCCAAGCTTCGGCTCCGGCGGCTTTGCTGGCCTCCTTGCTGGCCCTACCGCTGGCCTATCTGGGGGTGCGCTTCCCTTCAGCGTTTTCACGGACCCTCGAGCGCACCGCTTACCTGGGCTACACGGTACCCCCGCTGGCCTTCGCCCTAGCCCTGATCTTCTTCAGCCTGCGGGCGGTTCCCTTCCTCTATCAGACCTTGGCCCTACTGGTGCTGGCCTACTCCCTGCACTTCTTGGCCGAGGCCATCGGGCCGATCCGCAGCGCCTTATACCAGGCCAGCCCCCGCCTCGAGGAGGCCGCCCGCAGCCTGGGGTATAGCCCCTTGGGGGCTTTCGTGAGGGCCAGCCTGCCGCTCATCCAGCGAGGGGTGCTGTCCAGCATGGCCCTGGTGTTCCTCTCGAGCGTCAAGGAACTCCCCCTGACCTTCCTCCTGGCCCCGGTGGGTTTCGACACCTTGGCCACGCGGATCTGGGGGTACACTGCGGAAGCGATGTTCGCCGAAGCCGCCCCCTACGCCCTCTTGATCGCCTTTTTTTCGGCCTTGTTTGTGGGGCTGCTCCTCACCCAGGAGAAAAGGGCGTGACCGAGAGTCTGCGCGTCGAAGGTCTGACCAAACGCTTCCACCCGGACCTACCCCCGGTGGTTCAGGGGGTGAGCTTTGGCCTCCAGCGAGGTGAGATTTTTGCCCTTTTGGGGCCTTCCGGCTGCGGCAAAACCACCACCCTTCGCCTGATCGCAGGGTTTGAATCTCCCGATGCCGGGGAGGTGTACTTGGACGGCCAGCCCATCGGCATGCTTCCCCCCGAGCGGCGCAGGATCGGGTTCGTCTTCCAAGACTACGCGCTTTTCCCCCACCTCACGGTAGAGCAAAACGTGGCCTTCGGGTTGCGCGGAATGACCGGAAAAAGGCGGCGAGAGCGGGCCCTCGAGGTCTTGCAGATGGTGGGGATGACCGTCTTCAAAGACCGCAAACCGGGCGAGCTTTCCGGCGGGCAGCAGCAACGGGTCGCGCTGGCTCGGGCCATCGCGCCGGGACCCAAGGTGGTGCTCCTCGACGAGCCCTTCAGCAGCCTGGATGCCGGGTTGCGCCAGGCCACCCGCGACGAGGTGCGCACCCTGCTGAAGCAAAACCAAATCGCCTCGGTGCTGGTCACCCACGACCAAGAAGAAGCCCTCTCCCTCGCCGACCGGCTGGGGGTGATGCGATCGGGCCGGCTCGAGCAGATCGGCACCCCCGAGGAGGTCTATCTTCGGCCCGCGACCCCCTTCGTGGCCCAGTTCCTAGGCCGCACCAACCTGCTGCCGGGCGAGGCTCGGGGCCTGGAGGCCGTCACCGCCTTGGGTAAGCTGGCCCTGGCCGGCGGAGCGGTGGGCCCGGTGATGCTCTCGCTGCGCCCGGAGCACCTGCGGCTCGAGGCGGGCGGCGAGGCCGAGGTCATCGCCCGCGAGTTCAAAGGCCACGACCTCACCTACCGGGTGCGGCTGTCGGGCAAGGAGTACCTGGTCCACGAGGCCTCCGGCAGCAACTTCCGGCCCGGCGACCGGGTGCGCATCCGGGTGGTGGCCCCGGCGGTGGTGGTGGGGCAGCACGAGAACCCCGCCGAGCGGGCCCAGGCTTGAGCGGCTTGGCCTTGGAGTTGGTCCTGAGTCCGTCGAAGAACCCGGCCGTACCCCTCTGGATCTGTGGCTGCGTACGGTTGATTTTTTCTCCCCGCCCACTAAAGTGGGCAAGGTGAGCGGGAAGCTTACGACGAGCTTCTAGGGCTTTATGCGCCGGATCAAACTCACCGTTGAGTTCGACGGAACCAAATTCGCCGGGCTGCAGACCCAGGCCCAAGGCCAGCGCACCGTGCAAAAGGTGCTCGAGCAAGCCCTCTCCCAGATCCCCGGGGCCATCCCCAAGGTGGTCGCGGCGGGCCGCACCGATGCCGGGGTCCACGCCCTGGCCATGCCCTTCCACTACGACACCGAGGACGCCATCCCGCCCGAGAGGATCCCGCTGGCCCTCAACGCCCTCCTGCCCCCCGACCTCCGGGCCCTCTGGGCCGAGGAGGCCCCGCCCGGATTTCACGCCCGCAAAAGCTGCCGCTGGCGGGCCTACCGCTACCGCATCCTGAACCGCCGGATGCCCAGCGCCCTCCTGCGCCACTACGCCTGGTGGCTGCCGCAAAACCTCAACCTGGTGGCGATGCGCCACGCCCTCGAGGGTCTGGAGGGCGAGCACGACTTCAAAGCCTTCGCGGTCAAGGAAAAACGGCCCACCGTGCGGCAGATCTACCGGGCACACCTCACCGCCTTTACCCCCGACCTGGCCCAAGATCCCAAAAACGAGCGGGAAATCCACCTCGAGTTCGTGGGGTCGGGGTTTCTGCGGGGCCAGGTGCGGAGCATGGTGGGCACTTTGGTCGAGGTGGGGCTGGGCAAGCGCGAGTCGGGGAGCCTGCGGGAGTTGCTCCAGGGCGGCACCCGCCCCCAGGCTGGGCCGACCGCCCCACCCCAGGGCCTGTACTTCGTCGGGGCGGGTTACGAGCCGTGGGAGGGGAAATGAAGCCCAAGGAGCCGTCGCGTATCCTCCTACTCTCCAACGGCCACGGCGAGGACGCCATCGGGGCAGCCATCGCCCGCGAGCTGCGCGTCCTGGGGCTCGAGGTGCTGGCCCTTCCCCTGGTGGGCCGGGGGAAGGCCTACGCGCAAGCGGGTTTCCCGGTGCTGGGGCCGCGCCAGGAGATGCCTTCGGGGGGGTTTGTGCGGCTCAACCCCAAGGCCTTTGTGGCCGACCTGTGCTCGGGCTGGCTACGGATGACCCAGGAGCAGTACCGGGCCTTGCGGGAGGCTTCCGCCGGAGCCTCAGCCACGCTGGTCGTGGGGGACCTCTACGGGCTTTTTGTGGGCATGCGCTACGGGGCCAAGCCGCTGTTCCAAGTCCAGCCCCTGGTCTCGGTGCGCTACGGGGGGGGTAGGGGCCTGGAAGCCCTCGAACACCTGCCGGCCCAGCGCTTCCTGATCCCCGAACGCCTGCTGATGCGCCGCGCGGAGCGGGTCTACCCGCGCGACGCGGAGAGCGCGGCTTGGCTTCAAGCGCGGGGAATTGCCCAGGCCACCTACCTCGGCAACCCGATGCTCGATGCGGTAGAAGGCCAGGCCCCGCTCGAGCTCCCCGAGCCCTATCTGCTGCTCCTCCCCGGCTCGCGGGCCGATGCTTACTTCAGCCTGCCGATCATGCTGGAAGCGGTGCGCGGGTTGCGGGACCTGCCCCTGACGCCCATCGTCGCCTGGGCCGGGCTGGCTTTGCAAGGGCTGCAAACCCCCGGCTGGAGCCTGGAGGCTTGGCCCAGGGGCCAGGCCGCGGGGGTCACCCACACCCTGACCCACCCCGACGGAACGCGGGTTTTCCTGGCCCAGGGAGCCTTCAAAACCGCACTGCTGGGCTCGAGGCTGGCCTTCTCCACCGCGGGCAGCGCGGCCGAGCAGGCCGCCGGGTACGGGGTGCCCCTGATCGGCTTCCCCACCCCCGGTCCGCAGTACAAGGCGAGCTTCGCCCGGGCCCAGGGGCGGCTTTTGGGCAAGGCCCTGACCCTGACCTCACCCCGGGCCGCCGACGTGGCCCAGGCGGCTCGAGCCCTGCTCGCCCACCCCGAGGCCTACCGGGCCGCCCAGGAAGCGGGGAAAAGGGTCATGGGCGAGCCCGGCGCGGCCCGCCGCATCGCCGAGGATATGGCCCTGGGCTACCTCCCCCGGACCTCGAGCCACACCCGGTAAGCCGGCAAGGGCTGGAAGCTGGCATCCACCCCCAGCCTTACCCCATCGGCGTCGTCGTAGGCCAGCCCGAACAGCAGCTTTCGCTCGGGGTTCCACCAGAAGGAACCCTCGAGGGCCTTCTGGGGAGCCAAAGCCCACCTACCGTTGCCGAAAAAACCCCGGTCGAGCTGCCAGTAGAGCCCACCCGACACCCTGTCCAGGGCACCCTCTAGGCCGAGGCGCGGGTTGAAACCCGAAGCTCCCAGAAAGAACCCCGCCGAGACCCCTCCGCTCCGTCCCCCCAGGTAGACCTCGTTGCCCCACAAATAAGCGGCTTCCAGGTTCACCCGGGTCAGCTCGGGCACGGCCAGGGCATAGCTCGCGTAGATCCCCCAGGTGCCGTCGGGGCCGAAGGGGGTCAGATCCCAGGGGCCGCCGTAGCGGGCCCACTTGCCCACGGTGAGGCGGTAGGGCTCGAGCTTAGCGTCCAGGTAGCCCTCCAGGAGGTCGGCCTGGAGCCCCAGGCTCACCCACACCGCCCCCCGGGTCCGCAGCTCGAAGGGCATCGCGGCCGCACTGACCTCGAGGCTGATCCCGGCGGTGCCCAGGTTCGCGGTGCTGCCCCAGTCCAGCCGGAAGAGGGCCTCGGGCTTCAGGTCTAGGCTGAGGGGCGGCCACAAAAGCGGAAGGCTGATCCAGGAGAGCAGAAGGCTACGCATCCCCCCTACGCTAAGGGGAAAACCCCCAACGCTCAATGTTCGATGGCGCTACCCCTCTCGCACCAGGGGCGGGGTTTACAACCGGCTGCGCGGATCCAAAGCGTCGCGCAGGCCGTCGCCCATGTAGTTGAAGGCCAGCACCGTGACGAAGATCATGAAGCCCGGCGCCAGGGCCAGCCAGGGGGCCGAGAAGATGTACTCCTGAGCGTTGGAGAGCATGTTGCCCCAGGTCGCCACCGGGGGCTGGATGCCGAACCCCAGGAACGACAAGGCCGCCTCGGTCACGATGGCATCGCCCACCCCCAGCGTCACGCTCACGATCACCGGGGCCAGCGCGTTGGGCACCAGATGGCGGAACATGATCCGCCCCTCCCCGGCTCCCATAGCTTGGGCCGCGGCAGTGAAATCCTGCTCGCGCAAGGAGAGGATGGCCCCCCGGATCAGGCGGGCGGTCCCGGTCCAGCCCAGCACCACCAGGATGGCGATGATGATGAACACCGAGGCCGACTCGCCGAAGGCGGCCTGGGCCCACTGCCCCACCACCACGTTGGGGTCGCGCAGGAGGGCCGAGAGCACCAGCAACAGGGGCAGGGTGGGGATGGTCAGCACGAAGTCGATCACCCGGCTGATCACGATGTCCAGGTCGAGCCGGATGGTTCCCCACAAACCCCATATGGCCGCCGCCGCCACCGCCCCCCACGCCACCAGCAAGCCGATCCCCGAGAGCAGGTTGCCAAGGCTTCGCTCCCCGCCCAAGAAAGCCCGGACGTCGCTGCCCGAGAGCTTCCAGGCCAGGTCCGCCACCAGGTAGAGCGCCAGGTAATAAAGCCCCCAGGAGATCACCCGCCACCCCGCGAAGAGGGCCGGTTGCCAGCCCTGTTCGGCCCTGGCCAAGGGCCCCAGGTAAAAGCGGAAGGGCTTGCCCGAAAAGTATCCCGCCAGAGTGCCCAGCACGGTGCCGATCAGCACGCTGGCGATGGCCGCGGTAAAACCCACCAACAAGGAGATGCGGGCCCCGTAGATGATCCGCGAGAGCACGTCGCGGCCCAGGTCGTCGGTGCCCAGCCAGTGCTGCGCCGAGGGGCCGTTGAAGTACTGGGCCCCCAGGTCTGCCCCGGTGGGCTGCGCGGTGGGGTCGTAGGGGGCGATGTGGGGGGCGAACAGGGCCATCAAGATCAACAAGATGACGAAGACCAGCGAGGTCATGGCCAGCCGGTGCTTTTTGAAGCGCCGCCAGGCCAAAGCCCAGGTGGATTGCGACTGGACCTTTCGGGGTTGAGCTGCTGCGGTTGCCATAAAGCCCCCTAATTGTAGCGGATGCGCGGGTCCACCACCGCGTACATCAGGTCAGCGATGAGGTTGAAGAGCACCGTCAACAACGCCAAGAGGGCCAAGGCCGCCATCGCCACGTTGTAGTCCTTCTCCACCAGCGCGTCAAAGATGGCCCGCCCCATGCCCGGCCAGGAGAAGATGGTCTCGGTGATGACCGCCCCGCCCAACACGCCCGGGATGGCCAGCCCCACCAGCGTGACCATGGGGATCAGGGCGTTGCGCAGGGCGTGCTTGTAGATCACCACCCGTTCGGACAGTCCCTTGCTGCGGGCAGTGCGCACGTAGTCTTGGTTCAACACCTCGAGCAGGCTAGCCCGCATAAAACGAGTCCAAGCCGCCATCTGAATCAGGGATAAGGCCAGCACCGGCAGGATCAGGTGGCGGACCCACTGCACGATGTACTCGCCCAAGCTCACCGTGCTCCCCACATCGGAAGGCAGATAAGGCGGCACCCCCCCCGTAGGCAGCCGCAAGTTCTCGGGCATCGCCACGGCGAAGAAGTACAGCAGCAGGATGCCCAAGAAAAAAATAGGGATGGAGAAGCCCAAGAAGGAGACGAAGGTGATTACGTAATCGGCCAGCGTGTACTGGCGCACGGCTGAATAAATACCCACCGGGATCGCCACCAGCAAGGCCAGGATAAACGCCAACCCCGAAAGCAGCAAGGTCTTGGGCAGGCGCTGCCCGAAGATGTACTCCGCGGCGGGCAGCCCGTAGGTACGGGACTGGCCCAAGTCGCCCTGCACAGCCCGGCCCAGCCATTTGAAGTAGCGCACATACACCGGCTGGTCGAGGCCATAGGCCCGCTTGAGCTGCTCGAGCTGCTCCGCGGTGATGCGCGGGTTGTTGCGCTTGAGTTCATCCAGCGGATCGCCCGGCTGGAGCGACAGTAGGGTGTAGATCACGATCGAGGCCGCAAACAGCAGCGGCAGCATTTGGATTAGCCTGCGTACGGTGTAAGCAAACACGGGTCGAAAACCTCCACCATCAAATTATGCTCCCTTTTCCCTGAAAGTGCCCAGGCCAAAGAACCGCCCGCAGGGTTTCCTGCGGGCGTCTGGGGTTTATCCTGAGGGATTAGAAGCTGCGGGCGTACTTGGCCTGATCCAGGCGCTTCTGCGCACCGCGGCTCTCCCAGCCGATCTCCCAGGCGTTCCAGCCGGGGTAACCGTTCCCGCCGGAGTAGGCCGCCGCTACGTAGTTGACCAAGCCCTTGCGCACCACATAGGGGTTGGAGCGGAAGTACAGCGGGATGGCGGGCAACTCCTTGGCCCAGATCTCCTGGGCCTGGGCGAACAACTGCTTGCGGCGGGCCTCGTTGAACTCGAGCACGCCCTGGCTGGTCAGGCGGTCAAAGTCGTCGTTCCGCCAACCGCCGATGTTCTGGCCCTGGTAGTTGTTCTCCTTGGTCGGCACCGAGATGGACCCAGTGTTCAGGTTCTTGTACTGGAAGAGGTCGCCCCCCTCGGCCAAGCTGGACACCCAGGCGAACTCGAACATCCCGGTCCAGCGGCACTCGCTGGCCCGTTGGATGAAGTCGTCGGCGAAGACCACCGCGCTGGGAGCGTTGTTGATCTTGACGGCGATCCCCAACTGCCTCAGGTCGTTGGCAAAGAACTGCTGGCTGCGCTCGCGGATGGCGTTGCCCGCGGTGGTGACGAACTCGATCTCGAAGCGCACGGTGCGCCCGCCCACGCTGCGCTGCAGGATACCGTCAGAGCCTTTCTTCCAACCCAGCTGGGCCAAGAGCTCCTCGGCCTTCTTGGGGTTGTACTCGTATTTTGTGGTATTGGGGTTGAACAGCGGGTTCACCGGAGCGATCCAGGTGTTGGCCACCGGCTGCAGACCATCGAAGAAGGCCTTGACCAGACCCTCGCGGTTCATGGCGTAGATCAGGGCCTGGCGGGTGCGCACGTCATCGAGGCCCAGATCCTTGACCTGCGGACAGTTGCTGAACTTGTTGATGTCGATGTGCTCCCAGATCGCCCCCGGCACGAACCAGATGTCGTAGCGCCCCGGAGCCCGGCTGGTGAGCTGCCGGGATCGAGCCTGGTCAAAGGTCAGCGCCACGGAGGAGGTGACGTCGATCCCACCCCCCAGAATGGCCACCAGCAAGGAGTTGGTGTTCTGGATGAAGCGGTAGACCACCTTCTGCACGTACTTGTCGGCCCCGCCCTGGGGGGTGACGGCCGTGAAGTTGGGGTTGCGCACCATCTCCACGCTGTTCCCCGGCACCCAGCGGCTTACCTGGAAAGCCCCGGAGTAGGTCATCTTCCTGGCGTTGATGGCCTGGGGGGTACTGAAGCTGTTGAAGAAGGCCCGGTAGATCTCGTTGATCTTCTCGGCGTCCTTGTCCACATTGAGCCCTTTAACCTGGGCCAAGGCCTTGTCGAACTCGGCCTTCATGGTGTGGGCCGGGGCGTAGCCGATGGGGGAGCCGTAGGTGTCGTAGTAGTAGGCTGGCTCAAAGGTGACCGTAAAGTTGCGGGCATCCTTTACGCTGAGCTTGACCCGCTCCCAGTAGTCGGGGTTCAGCACCGGCATGCCCGGGGCCTTGCCCACGTCGTAGTAGAACTTGATGTCCTCGGTGGTCAGGGGCTGGCCGTCCGACCACTTGAGCCCCTCTTTGAGGGTCAGGTCCATCTCCAGCCGCTTTTTGCCCCCGCCGATGTCGGTCACCCGCAGGCGGCGGTTCTGCTCGGTGGGTACCTCGGTCACCAGCACGGGGAAGCTGTTGCTGTCCGCGTCGGTGCCGATCAGGGGAGCAAACAGGTACTGCTCGATCTCGCTCTTGATGGCCTGGTTGGAGATCACCGAGAGGATATCCCCTCCCAGCACCCGGGGCTCCTGCGAAGCCCCCACGATCAGGCTGTTGTCCTGCGGCCCAGCCCAGGCCAGTCCGGCCAGGGCCAAACTCAGAACGGCAAGCTTACTCAAACGGTTCATCAGGCCTCCTTTGAAGCTAGAAGATGGCATTTTTCTTTGCCGCCACCATTATAGCCAGAGGACCATTACCGTCAATCGGATGCCGCATAGGGCCTTGGACGGAGCGGCATCCACCAAATGGTGGAGGCGTGAACTGGCTCGCTTTGGCAAGAACCGGCTCTGCGACTAGAGTTTCCCAAACCCCACCGGTCCTCCAGGCCAAGCTTAGCCCTTTCGGCTCCCCCACGAGTCTAAAGACCGGCGATAGGGTAAAAGGTTTTTATGGGGAAACGGTTTGAGACGAAAAACCCCCTCCGGGGCCGGAGGGGGGGCGAACTAATGGCTCCCGCAGCCACCCGCCCCTTCGGGGGCTCTGGCCCCGTCGGTGCGGAAGGAGTGCCCGCAGCCGCAGGAGGAGGTGGCGTTGGGGTTGTTGACGGTGAAGCCGCCGCCCATCAGGCTCTCCACCCAGTCCACCTGGGAGCCGATCAGGAGGGGCAGCGACATCCGGTCCACCACCAGCCGCACCCCGTGCATCTCCACGAAGGTGTCGCCCTCGAGCTCGCGTTCATCCACGGCCATCCCGTACTGGTACCCGCTACATCCCCCCGACTTGATGAAGACCCGGATGGCGGCCTGGGGCTTGTTGTACTTCTGCAAGATCTCCTGCGCCTTGGAGGCGGCGTTCTCGGTGATGGACAAGACCGGAGACTCGATCCCGCTGGTCTCCTGAAGGGTGTTGGGCTCCTGGATCATGCGATCCTCCTAACCTCAAAAAGTATCACACGCCCCGGGGGGAAAGGTGTTCCGGCACACCCCCAAAGGCCGCGCCGCTAGAATTGCCCTATGGATCTCCCCCGGGTTCAGTCGGTCCTGCGAGAAACCCAAACCCCGGCCTGGCTGCTCTACAGCTTCTTGGGCAGCAACCCCTTGGCCCTGGACTTCCTCGGGCTCGAGCACCTGCACCTCTCCCGCCGCTTCGCCTACTTGATCCCGGCCCGGGGCGAGCCCACCCTGATCGTCCACGCCATCGAGGCGAGCCTCTACCCTCCCCTGCCCGGCCAGCGGCGGGTCTTCCACTCGCTCGAGTCCTTCCGGAGGGCCCTGCAGGAAACCGCCGCCCCCTATGGCCGGGTGGCGATGGAGTACCAGCCCGGCGGGAGCATCCCCTACCTCTCGCGGGTGGACGCCGGGACCATCGAGATGCTGCGGGGAATGGGCCTGGAGGTGGTCTCCTCGGCGGAGATCCTCCTCCACTTCCAGACCTGGAGCGCCGAAGCCCTGGCCGCGCACAAACGGGCCGCCGAGGGGATCGAAGCCGCGCTCGAGCGGGCCTTGACCTTCCTCCGCTCCCGGCTTTCCGACCCGCCCAGCGAACTCGAGGTCCAGGCCGAGATCCGCCAGGTCTTCCAGGCCCGCGGGCTGGTCTTCGACCACCCCCCCATGGTGGCGTTTGGCCCCCACGCCGCCAACCCCCACCACACCCCCGACCAGACCCGGCTCGAGCCGGGCCAGGTGGCGCTCATTGACCTCTGGTGCAAGGAGCCGGGGGGCCCCTACGCCGACGTAACCTGGATGGCCGGTTGGGGGGTGCCCGCCGAGGTTCACCAGGCCTTCGCAGCGGTGACCCAGGCCCGCGACCGGGCGGTGGAGTACGTGGCCCAGGCCTACCGGGAGGGGCGCCGCCCCAGGGGCTTCGAGGTGGACCAGGCCGCGCGGGAGGTGCTCGAGGCGGCGGGGTTGGGCCCCTATATCCTCCACCGCACCGGGCATAACCTCGGCTTTGCTGCTGCCCACGGCAACGGAACCCACCTAGACGCCCTCGAGACCCACGACACCCGCCCCCTCATCCCCGGCTTGGCCTTCACCGTCGAGCCGGGAATCTATCCCGGCGCCTGGGGATTGCGCAGCGAGATCAACGTCTACCTGCACGAGACCGGGCCGGAGATCACCACCGCGCTGCAGCGAGAGATCGACCGCCTCTAGGGGGCGTTTTGCGTTTGACCCTCGGCTTGTTATGCTCTTACACGGCATGGATCAGCCCCTGATGGTCTTCACCGGCCAGTCCAACCCCGCCTTAGCCCGCGAGGTCTGCGCGAACTTGGGCATTCCCCTCGGCAAGTCCACCACCGAGAAGTTCGCCAACGACAACCTCTTCGTCCGCTTCGAGGAGAGCTTGCGCTCCGCCGATGTCTTCATCGTGCAGTCGTTGACCCCTCCGGTGCACGAGCACCTGATGGAACTGCTGATGATGATCGACGCGGCCAAGGGCTCGAGCGCGGCCCGGGTCACCGCGGTGATCCCCTACTACTCCTACGCCCGCTCGGATAAAAAGGACGCCCCCCGCATCTCCATCGCCGGGCGACTGGTGGCCGACCTCATCCAGACCGCCGGGGCCGACCGGGTGCTCACCATGACCCTGCACTCCCCCCAGGTGCACGGCTTCTTCAAGATCCCCATGGACCACCTCTCCGCCGAGCCGGTGATCGCCAACTACTTCGCCACCCGGGTGGAGGACCTCGAGCGCTCGGTGATCGTGGCCCCCGATGCCGGGGACCTCAAACGGGCCTCCTCGTTGGCCCGCCGGTTGGCCCTCCCGCTGGCCTTTATCGATAAACAGCGCCTCTCCGACACCGAGGTAGCGGCTCGAGCCCTGGTGGGAGACGTCAAGGGCAAGAACGCCCTCATCATCGACGACGAGATCTCCACCGCGGGCTCGCTGGTGAAAGCCGTGGACACCGTGCTGGAGGCCGGGGCTAAACAGGTTTACGCCGCCGTGACCCACGGGGTCTACGTAGGCCCTGCCGTAGAGCGCATCGAGCGGAGCCCGGTGGTCGAGGTAGCCGCCACCAACACCTGCGCCACCGCCAACCAGAAAAGCCCCAAGCTGCAAACCCTCTCCGTAGGGCCCCTGTTCGCCGAGGCCATCTGGCGCATCCACCGGGGCGAGTCGGTCTCTTCGCTGTTCACCTGACTCAAGGCTTCCACCCGCTGGGGGCCGCCGAGCGGGTGCCGTCCGAGTTGAGCTGCAAGCGCACGAGCCTGGAGACGGTAATGGTGCTCGGGTAAGGCTTAGCCCGCTTGGACCCCTCATGGATGGCCTGAACCAAGGCGTTGGACAAGTCCAGCAGAATCGCATCCTGCTGCCAACCGGGGATCGCCGCCGCCCCGCGGGTAAAGCAGGCCGGGTTGGGATTGGGGCAGCCGGGCTCGAGCGCCAGCTTTCCCCCCACGAAGCGCAGGGAGTAAGCCCCCAGCTGGACCTTGCCGCCTTGCCTCAGGGTCTGCTGCCAGAAGGGGACGTACTGACGCCACAGCAACCGAGCCTCCTCGGTTTTGGGGCTGATGGTGTAGCGCCAGGCCCCGGGGGTGCTCGCGCTACTGGACTGGTTGGCCGTCAGGCGAAAAAACCCCGAGGTGGGGCTTGGCGTCTGGGCCAAGCTGAGGCCCAAAAGGATGATTGGGGTAAACCAGCGTCTCACCGCTCCAGTTTATCGGGATCAGTTTGATTTAGAGGTGTAGATGTCACCAGTGCGGATTGGTTCCCCTCGGCCTGCAGGATGGCCCAGGCGATGCCGACCCAGAGGGGATAGTAGACCTCTGCGGAGAAGAAAGTGTAGTCGAACAGATTGAGCAAAAAGGCAATCCCCAAGAAAATTAGCCCCTTCCAAGCCCGAAGCCGTATCAGTGTCCAAACGATGGCTCCCCAAAGAATTAGGAACGCCGACATACCGAGGAGGCCGGTTTCGGCCAGGAGATTCAGAAATAGGTTGTGGGCGTGGGGAGCAGCGGGCTCGAGGGCATCAGGGGGGCGGTGCTCGAGGTAGTAAAGCCCGAACCGGTTCGCCCCAATTCCGGTTAGGGGATGTTCTTTGAAGGCCTGCCAGGCGACCTGCCAGATCTGGAGGCGCGACTGAGTTGAGACCGCGTTCAAGTCGGTGATGGTCATAAACCGCCCCAGCCGTTCTTGCCCACCCAAGAACAGCCCTAGGTCTATTGCCAAAACGACCAGCGTCGCTGCGGCTAGCTTCCAGGCTCGCGGAAGCCCGCCCAGCCAGGCCAGCCCTAGGCAGGCTCCACCTAAAAATGCAGCCCGGCTACCTGAAAACCATACTGTGCCGGTCATTGCCACCAACGCGATTAACGCCAACCTCCAGCCTCCCAGCAGCCAGACAAGGCTAGCCAACACCACACCAGAAGCACCGAAAATATTTGGGTTAGCGGTTAACCCTGCAACCCGCGGCTCATTCGAAAAGTGTTGCCACACACCGACACCTAAGTGAATCACAAGCCCTAAAGTAATCATCAGGGCTGCTCGTGACCTGTCCACGTGGGTTAGCAGGTAAGAGGCTCCATAAAACACCAAGAGCCCTAAAAGAGCGGTTCCGAACCACCATACAAAGCGCTCCGTTCGGGTAGGATCGGGCAGCCCGCCAGATTGATAGGCAGAGGGGAAAGAGCCCGGCTCGAGTTGGGCATAACCGATGTCGACATAAGTCCAGTCGCCTTTAATCTGAACGATATCTGGCCCTTGCACAACTTCATCACCCGGGCTAATTTGGTAAGTTGCGTAGGCGCGTTTAAGCCCACCCCCTACGTTAACCACGCGGGTGGGAACTATTTGTCGGCCTCGCTTTGTCCAAAACGACAATTGAAGCGTTATATCACCATCGCTTCGGAAGTACAAGCTCTGGGTTAATATCGTTCCCTGCTGGACAGAATAGTAGAGGTCTGAGCTAATTCCTAAAAGACCCTCTCGTCTATAGAAGCGCACGAAGCCGTCTGGTCGCCACTCTCCTCGCCTTATGGGGTCATATGAGAACAGATACCAAGGTGTTTCCGGCGAGAAAAGGTTCCTCGTAGGCCCCTGATCCCCAACCCAAGGAACTTTTACAGCCTCAATTGGGCCTAATAATTGACTTGCCCCGCCCACCAACCCCACCAAGAGAAAATAAGCCCATAGTAACCCTTGGCGCCGGAAAAGCCCCCTCCTGAAGCCCAACACCCCCAGGAAAGCTGCTCCGGCGACAAACCCTACGGCAAATAGAGGTAATAGAACAAAAGGTAAACTATACAACCAGGTCATACTTGAAGCACAGGAAACTAGTTAATTGGTCGGTAGCCAAGTGATCAAGGCTAGTTTTTATCGTGCAAGATATCAATAAAGGCACGCTCCCAGCCAGTATAGTACTGTTTGACAACTTCTGAAGATGTTTCTTCTGTTAGAAACTTCACGTTGCTATATATAGGGTCGCGATAATCAGTGACCTTACCGCTCCGCAAAGCCTCGATTACTTGCCTGATGCCCTGCTCCACAGTCCACTGGGGCTTGAAGTCTAGGGTTTTGCGAATTTTGCTAAAGTCAACGCGGTAGTTGCGCCGGTCTCCATCCCGACCGGAATCGATTAGCTCGGCACTGGGGACAATTCGTTGGATAAGCTCACCAACCTGCCCCAGAGTCATGTTCTGCTCGTTCGACCCCACGTTGAAAATCTGGTTGCGTACTAGCTCAACCGGCGCCTCTATAGCCTTAAGGACCGCTAAGGCAGCGTCATCCACATGGATGAACGGCCGCCACTGATCCCCTCCGAACACGGTGATCTTACCGTCCACCACAGCTTTGGCTGCCAAGAGGTTGACTACTAGGTCAAAACGTGTGCGTCCTGAAAGGCCATATATGGTCCCGAAGCGGAGGTTAACTACTGCAAACTGTTCGTCAGCCAGCATGGCTAGAACACGTTCCGAGGCGATCTTGCTCCGGGCATAAAGGGACACAGGGTTAAGACTCGAGCGCTCGTCAAGAACCTGATCGCTAGCCCCGTAGACTGAGCAGGTGCTCGCAAAAATAAACCTTGATATCCCGAATCCCATGGCCACCTCAGCGATCATCCGGGTCGCCATCAGGTTAATTTCGATGGTTAGGTTCTCATCTACCGCGCAAGCAGGATCGCCCACCAACCCCCCGAGGTGCACGACCGTATCCATCCCCTGCATAGCCTCGACCACCTTATCGACCTGACGGAAATCCGCCTGGATGATCTCGAGGTGGGGGTGGTTAATGACGCTCCGGATGGGCTCCTTACCGTAGAGAAGCAGATCCAACAGGCGCACTTTGTATCCGCGCTCTAACAGCTTAGGTAGCAACGCCGAGCCAATGTACCCGGCTCCGCCGATCACCAGCACGTTCTTGCCTGAAGTAGCCTTAGGCCGCTCATGGGTGGTGACTTCTGCAATCGCCAGTCGTTTCCAAAAGTCTGACCATAACCGTGCCGAAACGATCAGCGGCAGAGCAAAAGCCCAAGCGATGAGAACAACCGAGCGGGGGGGGTTCACTTGTTGGGGCAACAGGAATCCCAGGAAGCCGAAGAGCAGAAAGCTCAGGGTTACCGCCTGCATGACCACAATCACCTTGTAACGGCTGGCATAGGCCCGCCCCTTGGTGTAAAAACCGAAGAGTGCAAACGTAGCTATCCCCAACAGCAACAAGATCGGCAAGGAGCGTAGATAAATGTCTACGTAGCCCTGAATCAGGCTGATATCCTGGCTCTTCTCCACGTAGAAGACAACAAACAGCCGGGTAAGCAAGGCCAAGGCGTAGCTAGCCGACAGTAAGGCGGCGTCTGCCAGCACACGCACAAGTATTTCGCGGTTGAGAATTCTCATGCTTTTACCTCGAGGCCTGCTCCATTACCTGTTCGACAGCGGCGGCTGTTGCTTCGATATGCTCCGGCTGGAGAGTGGGATGTACCAGGAACATCAATGAGGTTTCACCAAGTTGCCGTGCAATCGGCAAGCGCTCAGCAGGCCGTAGCCCAGCTTTTTCGAAAGCCTTCTCCAAGTAGATCTCACTGCAACTGCCACTAAAGCACGGAATCCCCAGCTCACCAACCGCCATCATAATACGGTCGCGGTCCCAGCCGGGTTTGAGTTTCTCGGGACGTACGTAGACGTAGTGCTTGTAGTAAGCGTGATAAATGCCTTTTGGGGGAGGTGTAATCCGCAGGGCGGGAATTTGCCCCAATCGTTCATTCAGGTAGTTGGCATACTCCCTGCGCCTATCGACCCAGCCATCCAGCTTCCTTAGGATCACTCGGCCAATCGCAGCTTGCAACTCGAGCATACGCCAGTTGGTGCCGAAGTCCTCGTGGAGCCAACGGAATCCAGGAGGGTGTTGGCGGTTGTACACCGCGTCATAGCTCTTGCCGTGGTCCTTGAACGACCAAGCTTTAGACCAAACCTCAGGGTCATTGGTCGTGAGCATTCCGCCCTCACCACCTGTGGTTAGGATCTTATCCTGACAGAAGGACCACGCGCCGACATGCCCAATAGAACCCACCGAACGCCCTTTGTACTTAGCCCCATGAGCTTGAGCACAGTCTTCGATCACCTTAAGACCATACTTTTCGGCTAGGTCCATGATCGGGTCCATATCGGCCGGCCACCCTGCCAGGTGGACCACGATAATGGCCTTAGTCCGCGGAGTGATCACTTTTTCGATGGTCTCAGCGGTGATGTTGCCGCTGTCAGGATCAACGTCTGCGAAAACCGGCTTGGCCCCGCGCATTACTGCCGCGCTAGCCGAGGCGACAAAGGTGCGAGGGGTCGTGATGACCTCATCCCCGCTGCCAACGCCCAAGGCATAAAGGGCGAGCTCGAGGGCTACCGTACCGTTGTGTAGGGCCACCGCATGGCGGGTGCCCACATATTCTGCAAATTCTTGTTCGAATAACCGCCCCTCCTGCCCCGTCCAGTAATTAACCTTTCCAGACTGCAAAACCCTCGTGGCCGCCTCAATTTCATCGGCTTCGAAGTGAGGCCAAGGTGCGAAGGGCTTGCTTAGCGAGCTTTTTACCATTGTCTAGTCTCCTGTCAAACCACCATAACAAGCTTTAGCAGTGTTGCTTAATGACTTTTGCGGGTATCCCCACCGCGGTGACGTGAGAAGGCAGATCTCGGGTTACCACCGCCCCGGCTCCCACTGTAGTCCAGGCTCCAACACGGACCAGTGGTATAGCAACACTACCGGTTCCCATCATTACGCCCTCCTCCAGGAAAACCCCGCCGGCAAGGTGAACCCCTGGCGTGATCTGAGCATAATCATCTAAAAAGCAGTCGTGATCTACGGTTGCACCTGTGTTCACTACCACGTGCTTGCCGAGCTTGGCCTCAGGCTGGATAACCGCCCCTGCAAAGACCAATGAGCCCTCGCCAACCTGAGTTGAGGGATCTACCCAAGCAGAAGGATGGATGAGACTGACCCAATTCACATCGCTGAAGCACTCAGCAATGCGCTTTCGTGTACGGTTATTACCGATCCCGATGACTGCCTTAATCCCAGGGTACTCTCTAGCCAATTCCACGGGCCCCAAGACGGGGACTCCCAATAAGCTCTGGCCTCTCTTGGCGGGGTCATCATCAAAAACACCAGCGATTGGCTTCCCTAGGGCTTTCAGCAAGCCAATAATCACCTTGGCGTGGCCGCCAGCACCGAGGATAAATATATCCTCAGCCATCTTGGGAACCCCTAAATTCTGGCATTGTGGCATATCCAGCCGCACTGATCCCATCCCGCCGAACAACCTTGAGGAGCGTCAACCAGAGAATTCTCAAGTCCAGCGCTAGGCTCCAGTTGTCCACATACCATACATCGAGCTTGAATTTCTCCTCCC
>PSML01000045.1:0-20337 GCA_040290145.1 Meiothermus sp.
TGGTGAAGCGTGATGGGAAGTGGGTTCAGACTGGTAGGGTTGCAATCCCCTTGCGGGGCTATAGGTTTGCGACAGCATACCCCGTTAAATGCCGTCCTGTACAGGGCCGGCAAGGGGGGTATTTATGAGAAAGTCGAGTTATCCACAGGTAGCCTGTGGATAAGTGGTCAAAAAGTGGGGTTTTGTGCGATGGCTGCATGCAAAAGCACACTTTTGGATTTTTTGTCGCCCCACTTTGCGATGTTGATCGCAAGAACTCTCTGTCAAGAACCTCGCCGGAAACCTCCGACAAAGGCATTATACCATTTTGCGCAAAACAGAATAGGTCATTTTATAAAAGCGCTTCCGCGCCGTCCCAAACGGGCTTGGGTGGGGGTTTGGTGCGGAATGCGGTGCGATCGCGCAGGCATTTTTGGCCGCTCGGAGGGCAGGTTACGCCAGACGTAACGCCTAGAGAATCAGGAAGTCGGGGTTCTGGGTGGGGCGGCCCTGGCCCAACACCTCTATGTCTCCGCCAATGGGGTAGATGCGCACACTGTCCTGGGTGGGCTCGAGCTTTTTTTCCAGGAGCTTTCGGAGCAGCAGTAGCTGCTGGGGAGCCAGCCAACACTCGAATACCGAGAGCTGCACCCGTTCGCCAAAACTTTTGAGCACGTTGGCCACCTTGACCCGCCGCCCATCGTCAGCAGCCCCGAGCGCAGCTTGCCCAGCACAAAGCTTTGGGCCAGAGGCAAGGGGTTTTGTTGCACCAGGAGTTGGGAGCGCAACACCTCTGGGGCCAGGCTCTGGAGGGCCTGGGCCTGTCCGTAAAGCTGGCCCTCGAGCGTGGCGTACAGCACCGGCACCCCCTGGCGCAGCAAAAAGGCCAGGGCTGGGGTGGTGAGCCGCACGTTGCCCCACAGCACCACCCCCCGCACCTGGCGGGCCGGCACCTCGGCTACCGTCTGATCGTCGAGCTCGAGGCGAAGGCGGCCCTGGCAGAGGCGCAGGGTGGCGCCCTGCTCGGTGAGGTGGAGGGTCATGCCAAAGGAATGACCTCGAACCTAACCTCCGGCAGGTCCGCCCGCTGGATAAGCGCAATCAATACTTCCGATAGGTTTTTGGCGTTGGCCTCTGTGGGCAGTTCAAAGCCATGGGCGAAAATTGAGACGTCGCGGGCGCTGGATAGCCCAAGCACCTTGTTGGCATTGACAGCCAAGGCCGGTTCGTCGCCCAACGACCGGAGCAAAAAGAAGGCGGTGGTAAAGTCTATGGCGCCCTTTTGCTCGAGCCCGTCATCTGGCCTTGCCCTAGCCTTTTTGCGCTCGGACTGGTACTTCTCGTTGAGATCCTCGATGGTGATGCTGGCCGCAGCGCATAGTCCCTGAAAGTCTGGCTTTGCGGTGTCGAAGCCCCTGCGGGCGAGACGGTGTTGCAAGAATAGCTCGAGGGCGCGGTAACGCAGCAGCACAGCTTCGGCCAGGCGGCCTGCGTTGAGTCGCCGTTCGGCCACAAAACCGAGGGCCGCCAGCGCACAAGCCGCATGGGTAGGGTCTGCCAAAGGGTCCACGCTGCCGTCCTTGGCAGCAAGCGCTTGGATAAGCCGGTCGACGGCCTCGAGCGCTTCGCGTTGGCGCTCGATGGCGGCGACGTGTCTAGCCAGGGAACTCTGTCTATGCGCGGGCTTTTGCAGCAGCTCGAGCAGCTCTTTGAGCTTTTCCTTGGCCAGCCCAAACTGGGCAGCATCCAAAGCCTCATAGGCCTCGGATAAAACCGCCTCGAGGCTGTACGCCCACCCTTCGCGATCTTTGGCCCGATTAAAAAGCTGCTTTGCACGTGAAAAATCGCCCCATGCGTAGGCTTCTCTGGCCCGATGGTAGATCCAATCCGACATCACCTCCCGGGGGTTCTCGAGAAGCTTCAAAAACTCTGTTCCCGCCACGGGGCGGCGCAACTCATCGTCGTATTCCTCGTTATCCACGTAGTACACATGCGCCGTGCGGCCCTCCTCGGCGAGCGAAAAGGCGAACATCGCCAGCCCAGCCACCATGGCCTTCGTGCCTCCGGTCGGATCAAAGGCAACCGCCGCGTCGGGGGGAAGCCCGTCCACCTTTTGCCGCACCTGCTTGTAGATGTCCTCTGGGTCGCTGCGGCCAACCAGGATGGTCTTGATTCGCTCAACTCCCCATCCCAGTTCCCGCTCGATCCGCCCGCATAGATTTTCCGTGCCTTCGGTGTGCAGCAGGTACACCTTGTCGGCATCCAACGCCCGCACGGAAAGGATAACCGGCTCCGGTGTCGTCCCTACGGTGTGAAAGGAAGCCGCATACCGCTGCTTCCCCTGATCGGCAAAACCCTCTTTGGTGAGGGGCCAGATCTGCGTATCGTAGAGCTCCCTGGCCTTTTGGGCCTGGGGGGAAGGCCCCTTTGCATCTTGCCTCAAGAGGGTTTTATACTCCGTCCAAAGCTCCCGTAAGCGCTCCTTGTTCCGGTTCATCGGCCCTCCTTCTTTCCTGGGTGGGGTCAAACATCCGCACCCGCCCAAAGCCCAAGGACGTCTTGGCCCCCACCCCGGCGTAAAAGGCAAAGCGGCCCAGGGCCTGCAGCCACTGGGCCTCGCTGGGGCTGGCCTTGGGCAGGTGGTAGACCACCCGGCCCACAAAGCCCACCCCCCGCTCGTCGGCGTTGGGGGCGATGCGCTGGGTGTGGCCCTGCAGGCGGCTCACCGTGATGCGCTCCCAGGCCCCTTGCACCTCGAGCGGCACCTGGACCGGGGCAAAGGCGTTCCAGCGCTGGGCCAACGAGTCGAAGACCAGCTTTGGCTCGGGTAGGGGGTAGGGGTTGCCCTGGCGGCGGAAGAAGGTGGGGCTGGCGAAGTGCAGGCCCAGGCTGGCCGTGGCCTGGCCCTGGAAGAGCCGGGGGTAGCTGCTGAGGCCGGCCCAGGGGTGTTCTTCTTGCAGCACCGCCCGCACCCGCAAGGGCGCCTTGAGCCGCACGCTCTGGCCCGCCAGGCCGAACAGGCGGGGCGAGAGCCGGGCGTACAGGCCCTCCTCCAGCAGGCCGATGCGCACCCACCACCCCCCCTCGGCTCCGCCCAGGCCCAGGCTGAAGGGGTTGGACTGGGCGGCGTGCAGCTCGGGGTCTATTTCCTTGAGCAGGCCGTAGACCAGGCCGCGCCAGCCGTCGGGATCGGGGCGGTCGGGGCCCTCGAGGGGGAGGACCAAAGCAGCCAGGATCATGCCGGGTCGGTCTGGGCAAAGTCCTCGCCCACATAGGCTAGGGGCATCCCCGCCACCTTGGCCACTGCATAGCTCAGGCAGTCGCCAAAGTTGAGGGCCGCCGGGTGGCGACCCTTGCCAAAGCGGCGAAAAGCCGAAAGCGCTTCACGGTAGTGCTCTGCATCAAACGGAACAATCTCCACACGCAAGCGGCGCAACAGGTCTTCGAGAACCAGCAATTGGGTTTCGCCCTCCCGACGCACAAGCACCATCGCAGCTTCCACCAGCGTTGGAGCCCCCACGAGTAGCTGCTGGGCCTGGTTGAGCCGACGCGCAGCCTCCGTGTAACCGGGCTCGCGGTAGAGAATATGCAGCAGCACCGAGCTATCCAGAACCATCAGACCCCCTCCGGGCCAAGGCCCAGGATTTCTTCCTCTTCCTCCTTGGTTGGGCAGCGGCCTTTAGGGAGTAGGTCGTGCATATCTCGCAGAAACTCCTCGATCACCTCGCTGCGCAGGCGCTCGGGTCGGGCCAATCGGGCCTTGCGCTCGAGCAGGGCCTTGCGGATGGCCTCGGTCTTGGTCTCGCCCGTGAGGCGGCTCACCTCCTCAACCAAGCGCTCAACCTCAGGGTTTTTTACCGTCAGGGCCATGGCTTCAGTATAGGTTGAAAAAGGCAGGCTTTCAGTAAGGCTCGAGCCTCGCGATGGCCCAGCCCAAAGGGAAGCCATCTTTGGGGCTGGAGTGGCCGGCGGTCTTGCGGGTTCTGGGTTCTTGCCCCTCCTCGCCGTCGAGCAGCAGGGCCAGCCGGATGGACATGCGCCCGGAACCGAAGCCTAGGCGTAGGGGGAACAGGTGGTCGTCCTCACCCAATCGCTGCTCCAGGGCGTCGTAGACCTTGAGGGCTTGCTTAAGGTCGTGCTCTTTGGCGTATTCCCGCTCAACGTGGAGCACCTCGAGGTAGTACTCCCAGCAGGCCTTGGCCAGCGCTCTGGCCCTAATGGCATGGGAGACGGTGTCTTTATGATCTTGTCCGGACAGCCCCGTATGCAGGCGCAGGGTGCTCTCGAGCCGAGCCTTGCTGCGAAAGGTCTCGGCCAGCAGTACTGTGCCGTCCATGCTGCCTGAAGGGTGAAACACCCCGATGCGGTTGAGCAGGACGCTTTCGCTGGGCTGGCTGTCGCCCACGCGCACCTGGCGGAAGGGGTCGCGGTGGAGGTTGGGGCTGCGTCCGGTGGCGTAGTCCAGCACCAGCGCCTCGAAGGCCTGGGCCACATTGGGGCGGATCTCCTTGGGCGGGTGAATCAGCGGCCACTCATCCTTAGGTGCCCGCTGGCCCCACTGCCAGCGGCCAGGGCTTTCGTACTCCACATCCTGCCCCCGCTCCACCATCCGCCTAAACAGCCAGGCCGTGCGCAGCGCGCCTTTGATGGAGGATCCCGGCAGGTAGGCCCCCAGGGGGCTTCTGGGAAGGGGGCGGAACTCCAGACCTGCGGCATCGGTGGCCATTTTGACGGTGTTGATGAACGCCGGGGTTACAGGAAGGCGGCGCAGGATGGCGGGGGTGGGGTCCACGAGGCCGCTGCGCCAGAGCGAATGCAAGGTCTCTTGGGCTTGCTTGGGGCCCTGGGCGATGGCCTCGAGGTAGTTTTGCCGCTGCCTCTCGCTCAGGAGCTCCAGCAGGCGGCCCGGATCCAAAATCAAGGCCTCTTTGTTCTGCTCGTCGAGCAAGTAGCTGTAGGCCGGGAAGGCCTCCCCGGTGCCCACGTGAACGGGACCTTGGAGCTCGAGCTCCAGGCGGTAGCTCTCCAGAAAACTCATGCCCGCACCCCCGATTCAGGATGGGCTTCCACCCGCACGCCGAGGGGAAAGGCGTAAAGGTACTCCCACACCCGCACCCCCTCCTCCGGCGCGGGCTCGGGGGTCACGTCCAGCAGCGAACCCCCGGGCTCCTCTTTGAACACGCTGCCCTCCCTGGCCCGCAGGTAAGGGCGCTTGAAGGGGGTCTCGGCATGGGCGTAGTGCCCACCCAAGCGGCCCCAGTAGGTCTCGAGGGCATAAAACCCCTCGCCCTGGGGCAAAGTAGGCGATAGGGTTACGTAGTGGGTGGGATTCTCGGCCTCGGGCAGCTCGAGCTCCTGGGTGCCCACGACCTCGAAGCGGCCCAGCCCCACGCTGGCCTTGCCGCCGTAGCCAAAGATGCCCACCTCCCGCAAGGCCTGCTCCAGATCGTCGGCTTGCTGCCGAACCTGGGCATACACCGTCCAGGTCTGCTGCTCCCCGTCGCCCAGCCAGTAGACCCGGTCGGTGAACAGAATACCCTCCCGCGCGGTGCCGGTTGTGCGGTTGATGCCTACCCGGGTCTGGGAGGCCAGGGTCACTTTGGGGGCCTGGCCCCCTTTGAGTTCGGGCGCGTCTCGCAAGGCTTGTTCGCCCTCTTGGATGACCTTGGCAAAGGTCTCTAGGCTCAGGTAACGGATCTGCTTGAGGGCCTTGCGCGCTTGGGTATCCTCCACCTGAAGCTGGGGCAGGTAGGGGCGGGGCAGGTAGCCTGTGGGAAAGGCCGAGGAAAGCCGGAAGGGCGGGTCGTGCCGAAAGGCCTCGAGCCACTCCTTCAGCCTTGCCTCCCCCTGGGTATAGCGCACCCACCAGGCCAGGTGGCCCCAGAGGGTGGAGGCGCTGGGCGGGGCGGTGATGCTGGAGAGCTTGAGTTGAAAAGCTCGAACCCTCATTTCTCCTCGACTTGGTAATGCAGCTCGACCTGCCCATACCCCCGGCTGATGTAGCCGCCCAGGCCATCGAGTTGCAGTAGCTCGAGGGCCCTTTTCACGTACTGGAAGTTTTCCTCGTCGGTCTGGCCGCCGTCGCCGGTGTCCATCACCCGGTAGACCATCTCGAAGGCAAACTCGGCCCCGGCGGGCACGCGCTCGGCGGTGCGGGGGTTGGCGTTGCCGCCGATGCGGGGGATGAAGACCTCCTGCTTGACCTCGGTCAGGTAGCCCCCACGGGCGGTCATGGCCTCCAGCCTCTTCTTGGACAGCTCGGTAAGGTAGGCGTCGCGCACCAAGAGGCGGGTGGGGCCGCGCTGCTGGGCCAGCTCCTTGCTGCGACGGTCGTTGCCGGGAGCTACGCCGAAAATGCGCCCGACGGGGTCTTGGGGGTTATCGGGTACGAAGACGTGCTTCTCACTCGATTTAGCGATGTAGTCGCCGCCCAGGTGCCACTCGAGCAGGTAGCGCATCTTGCCCTTGAGCGAGGAGCCCGGGATGTAGGGCTCCTCGGTGAGGGGGTTGCGGATCACCGGGTTGTCCACGTCCCCGATGGCCATCTGATCCTTGCTCATGCCAATGCGGAGGCCGCTTTTGAGGTGGATGGTGCCGTGGATGCGTTTATATTTGAGCAGTTTCATTCAGTATCTCCTCCCCTGAGAAGGCCGCTCCGGGCTACGAGGGGCAGCCTCGCTGTTCCGCTCGCCCTCCAACCCATAGAAGTAGGCCAGTACCGCCTCCAAAAACAACATCACCGCAGCAAAATGTTTGGGGCTTTGCTTGGCATCCGACAGAAGTTCATCCATTTTTTCCCGGAAACGGGGCAGTTTTTGCAGAGGCCCACCATTCGAGCGGCCCCCATAGGCCAGCTTGGCCCTCAGCAATTCGATCTGGGAGGTCAAACGATCCCAGGCCAGGCGCTCTTCCCCTCCAGCCTCCCGCTTATACCGCTCGAAGATGTCTTCCAACCGCCGGAACTCGTGGAAGTAGTTCCTGAACTGACTCGACTTCAGCTTTTCGGTCCCCTGCCCTTCCTCGCGCAAATCCTGCGCCCAGCTTTTGGCTTTCTCATCGAAAAGCCCCCTTTTGTAGATGGCTTGTTCCAGGTTCTCGAAATACTCCATGCTTCCTCCTATCGCTCCAAGTAAAGCCCCCACTGCACCCAGACCGGCAGGTATAGCCAAGCCGAGTCTTGGTGGTTGGTCAGTTGCAGGTAGTGCTGGCGGACCTCCTCGCTGCGCTCGCGCAAGGTGTAGGCCAGCAGTGGCTTGTAGCGCATCCGTCGGGCCTCGTCCTTTCCCTGATGGCCTCTCCATAGCCTAAGCAGACGGTAGGCCAGGGCGCTGCTCAGGCCCGCCTTGCCCTCGGCTTGCAGGTGGCGGCAGAAGTCCCGCGTCCAGCGCACCAGTTGGCCCATCTCGCCCCAGGGCACGCTCTGGCCGAAGAGGTGCAGCCGGTTGCGACCCGCATTTTTAGCGGCCCGCTCGGCTTCCTGTACGGCCTCGGCCAGCAGGGGGATGGGCAGGGAGGGGTTCACCAGCGCAAAGCCGCCCGAGAGGGTGAGGGCGGGGTGCTGGGTGAAGGCCCGGTAGAGCCGCTCGAGGTCCAGGGCAAACTCCAAGAGCACGTCCCAGGGTCCCAGCAAAAAGAGGTCGTCGCCGCCCGCATAGACCGAGTAGATGAGGGGGTAGCGCTGGGCCTTCTCCCTGGCCTCTGACTCACTCCAGCCCAGGCGTTTGGCATAGGTTTGAGGGCGCCGGATGAGTTGCAGCACCTCCCCGGCGAAGAAGAGCTCGAGGGTGCGCGAGAGGCTGGAGATGCGGCTGGGGCTGCTGTTGTCCTGCCCCTTTTCATCCACAAAGCCGGTGGCGAAGGCCTCGCCCATGCGGTCGGCATCGAGCATCAAGGCCCCCAGGTACTTGGCCCCGGTGGAGAACTCGGCCAGCTCAGCCAGCGTGAGGGGGTCCTCTTCCCTACGTCCGTCCTCTTCCTCTTCCCAAAGGCCCTGCGCCCGCGCCCAGGCCTGGTAATCGGTCAGGCCAGGCCAGCGGCCCAGACGCAAAGCATCCTTCAGGGTCGGCACGTGCCCGGCCAAAAGCCGCACCTCCCAGGGGTGAGCCGCCGGGGTAAAGTCGGGCTGGGTGCGCAGGGTGTGGGTGCTGGAAGGGCTTAGGGCTGCTTTTAGCTCGCCAAAGCGGTAGTGGGGCTTAGGGGCATCCTGAACAAAAAAGCCGATCTCCTTCCGCCGGGGAATGAGCCGACCTATATGCCCATCCCGCTCACATCCATAACAAAGCTCGTCGTTGGCGGACTTGGCCGGCTGCGCCCCGCAGGCCGCACAAGGGCGCAGGCTCAGGTTGCCTTGGGTTAGGTAGGGGGTAGCCAGCCGGCTTGAAAGCGGCTTCAGCTTGGCCGCGGCCAGTTTTTGGTGGGCCTCCTTGAGCACCTGGCTAAAGACCCTAAAGCCCGCCGGAGCGAAGGGGTGGGCGGCAAGGAAGGGCAGCAGCGTGGCCCCCTGAGCCAAGGCCCATTCTTCCCAGCGCCGGCGCACCTCCCCCAGGGCTTCTTGGACCCCTTGGGTGTTGGGCAGAAGCAGGTAAAACTTGCCCCCAGCGCTCATGATGCGCTGCAAAGGGGTGAAGCCGCTGCGCTGCAAGAGCTCGAGGCCCATCGCCTCGGCGGCCAGGGAGACCTCGAGGCTGCGGGCCCTGAGCCGCTTGGCGATTCCGCCGGTGCCGGTCTGGGCCCCCTGGATGCGGTAGATGTGGTTCTGGATACCGCCCAAGTCGCCCAGCACCAGCAAGAACTTCTCGGGGTGATCGTCCTTTAAGGCCTCTACGGTGGGGCTTCCACCGTGATAGGCCCAAAGGGCCGCAGCGATAGCCCCGGTGAGGCGCAGGTGGTCAAAAAGCGAGACGTCTGGCTCGCCCTGGGTGTCCGAGGGCACGTTCCATAGGAGCTCTCCAAAGAGGCCCAGCAGGTTTAGGAGCAGGCCTTCTGGGCTCAGGCTGAGCTTGGAGAGCTCGGCCAAGCGCTCATCCAGCCGCTCAGCGGCGCGCCAGTAGGTGTCGCCCGAGACGTTGGGGCGGGCTTGGGGATAGGCTTCCCCCAGCTTGAGCCCCACCTCCTGCCCGGCCTCTACCATGCTGTATCCGTGGTCGGGCTGGCCGTAGGTTTCCTGCACCCGCAGGTTTGCAAAGACCGATTTCAGTGGGGTATCGGGGACACGACTGCCCTTTCCGTCTGCCTCCAGGCGCTCCCTCGAGGCATAGGTATCGGCCAGGGCCACGCACCACTGTTCGGGGGTCTGGGGCCGGTACTGGGGCTTATCGTGCCAGCCCTCGTGGTGGCGGGCGGCGGTCTGGGAGAGCCAGTCGGGCTCGAGGCCCGCCCGCTCAAAGAGCCCCCGGTGCCGCTGGATGGCCCAGGCGGTGTAGGCCGGGTGTGAACGATCGGGCAGGTTAAAGGCTTCTGGGGCATGGTTCCAAAGTGCCCTCTGATATAGTTTTCCAAGGTCATGAACCAAACCGGCCAAGGCTATGTCCACATTGCTCGACATTTGCTGTCAAATATATCAAGAAGAAGTGGCTCAGCGAGGGAAGTTTGACCACGCCGGTAACCATCCCAGGAAGATGGCCCGCCCATTCCCTTTGCGCAGGCTTTGGGGTAGCATCCTAACGCGGTGCTCAAGGTGGTGCTGTACCAACCCGAAATCCCCCAGAACGCGGGCAACATCGCTCGTACCTGCGCAGCAGGCGGCGCCGAGCTGCACCTGATCCGGCCCTTGGGTTTTCGCTGGGGTGACCCCAAGCTCAGGCGGGCCGGGCTCGACTACTGGCGTCACGTGCAGTACGTGGTGCACGATTCATGGGAAGCATTCCAGGAAAAGGTCGGGGATGGGGGGGCGGGACCGCCCAGGGTCTGGGCCTTCAGCAGCAAAGCCCTCCGGGACTACGCCCAGGTGCGTTACCAGCCGGACGACTACCTGCTCTTCGGCCCCGAGACCCGGGGGCTGCCCCCCGAGGTGCTCGAGCAGTTCCCCGCCGTGACCATCCCCATGCCGGGAAGGGTGCGCTCTTTGAACCTGGCCGTAGCGGTGGGAATCGGGCTGTTCGAGGCGCTGCGCCAGCTACGGGGTGCGTAGGCCAACCCCCAGTACCCCGTGCAGGGTCATGAAAAGACCCTGGGCGTAACCCTCGGCGATGGTGAAGCGGCTCGAGGCGATGGTGAACTTGCCCTCGAGGTTCCCGGTCAGCCCCACCGGCCCACGGCCCACCGGCTCCACCGATATCCCCACCTGGGCGCCGAAGCCGCCGAACTGGTAGTAGCGCCAGTCGCCGTCCACGCCGTAGGCCTGCCCGCGCACCTCGGTCTCGGGGTGGGGCAGCATCAGGCCCGCCCCTACCCGGCCCACCACCCGCAAAGGGTCGTAGATCAGGGGGTAGGCCAGGTTGAAGAGCAGGTAGTTGAAACCGTCGGTGGCCGTAAACCGGTCGAGGATGTCGGCATTCTCCGCGGCGCGCTCGAAGTAGAGCTTGTGGTGGATCAGCTCGAGCTCGTAGCGGAGCCCCGCGGCCTCGCCGTACCACACCCGCACCCCGTAGTACCAGGGGTAGGTGAAATCCCGCCCTGAGAACTCAGCCCCCCGCACCACCGTGTCGGGGTGGCCCTGCTGCACCACCCTGAGGTCGGTGGGCGGAGTCCAGGTAAACCCCATGTAATACACGAAGCCGAAGCCCTGCGCCCCGGCTAGGCCCCACAGCACCCCCATCAGAACCGTCCATCGGCGCATGCCCCACTCTAAAATCGCCGCGGATGAGAAAAGATGAGCCGCCCGGTCAGGGCTTGGCATACCACAGCAGCTCATCCCGAATGGGCCCCTCGTAGCCAGCCAGGTGAAAGCTCTCCAGGTAAAGCCGCTCGGCAAAGCGGTCGATGAACTGGAGCACCGAGAGCGCCTGGGTCCTGTGCTGGGCCATCGCCCGCAGCTTCTGGGCCAGCACCTCGAGGGGAATTCGGCGGATATGGGTGGGGGGCAGCCAGCCTTCGGCGAACTCGGGTAGGGGTTGGAGCGGGGCGTAGTAAAAGAGGGATATCCTCCGGCCCGAGCGCTCCACGGCCCGTTTAACCCAGCGGTGGGTGGCCACGTGATCGGGGTGACGGTTGGAGCCGTTGGGAGGGAAGGTGATGACCGCCCGAGGGCGCAGCACCTCCAACCGCCACAGCAGCAGATCGGCGATCTCGGGGTGATCCCCTACCCCCGCGGTGGCGGTGAAGCCAGCCCCGCGGGCCTCACCTTCCCGAGCCACCAAAGGCCGCGCGTTGGGAAAGCTGTAAAGTTCAAAGTGGCCCAACCTGAGCAGCTCCACCGACCGCCGCAGCTCCCCCTCCCGGAAATCGGCCAGTTCCTCCGGCGCACAAAGCCCCAGGGTACGCCCGGCCTCGCCTTTGGTCAGGGTGATGAGACCGGTCTCCAGGCCCCGCTCGGCGTATTGGATAAGGGTCCCCCCGGCCCCGAATACCTCGTCGTCGGGGTGGGGCACGATGACCAGCAAGTCCATGGTGCCCATCCTAACCCTCGAGGCCCGCCGACGAAATCTCGTGGCGGGATGGTGTAACCTGATCCAGCGATGGTGCTGCGCGCCGGATTGCTCGAGCTCCCCCCCGCGCAAACCGCCCTCTTCGGGCGGGAGGGCCGGCTGGTGCTGGAGGTCGGGCCCGGGGACGGACGGTTTACCGCCGAGGTCGCCCGCCAAAACCCCGACTGGAACATCCTGGGGGTGGAGGTCTCGGCGGGATCGGTGGCGCGGGCCTGGAAGCGGATGCGGCGGGAAGGAATCCAGACCGTGCGGCTCTATCACGGCGAGGCTGGCTTTGCCCTGCGCAACCTCATCGCTCCGGGCTCGCTCCACCGGGTCTACGTAAACTTTCCCGACCCCTGGCCCAAGGCCAAGCACCTGGGGAACCGGCTCCTGCAAACCCGGTTCTTCCGGCGGCTCTCGACCCGGCTCGAGCCGGGCGGCCAGCTCCTCCTGACCACCGATCACCAGGAGTACTGGCGCTTCGCCCAGGAGCAGGCCCAAGCCAGCGGTCTGTTCCACATCGACACCCCGCCCCCGCCTCCCCACCACCTCCAGACCAAGTACGCCCTCAAGTGGAAGGAGCAAAACCGCAGCTTCTACCACGCGGTGTTCACCAAAACCGGTGAAGACCCTGAGCCCTGGCCGGTGATCCAGAGGTTTCCTATGGCCCACGCCCTACTTCGCGGAGCGCTCCCCCGCGTCCAGTCGTTCGAGAAGCAGGTGGTTGCTTTTGCCGGTGGCCAGGCGATTATCCTGCAGGCCTACCGCGCGCTCGAGGACCCCGGCTTGGTGTTTTTGGCCCACCTGGAGGAAGAAGACCTCACCCAGCAAGTCCTCATCGAAGCCCGGCCCAGCGCCCACGGGATCTACGTGGGGATCTCGAGCTTCGGGGCTCCCCTGGTCACCGCGGGCGTCAAGGCGGCGGTGGGCTGGGTGACGGACTGGCTCGAGGCCCAGGGCCTAGAGGTGGCCCAGCGCTCGTATTGAAAATCGGCCTTCGGCCATAAGCTATTCCCATGCCCCATCCCTACGACTCCCTCGAACTTTCCGCGGTCAAAGGCCCGCACTCGGCCAAGTGGTCGCTCTACGGCGACGAGGTGCTGCCCTTGTGGGTGGCGGACATGGATTTCCCGGTGGCCGAACCCATCCTGGAGGCGATTGGCCAGCGGCTCTCCCGGCGCATCGGCTATCCCCAGGGCGCGGGCGATCCGGAACTCTTGGAGGCCATCCTGGCCCAGCAGGAGGCGATGGGCCTGAAGGGACTGGCCCCGGAGAACCTCTGGCTCACCACCAGCGTGGTGCCGGGGATCTACGCCAGCGTCCTGGGGCTCACCAGCGTGGGGGACGAGGTGATCACCCAGGTTCCGGTCTACCCCCCTTTCCTGAACGCCCTGAGCGATTACCACCGGGTGGTTCGGGCCAGCCCGATGGCGCCCGGCTCTTCCGGGGAGTGGGAGATCGACTTCGACGGGCTCGAGGCCCTGGTCGGCCCCGGAACCCGGATGCTCTTGCTCTGTAACCCGCAAAACCCCACCGGCCGGGTGTTCAGCCGGGCCGAGCTCGAGCGCCTGGCCGAGTTCGCCCTGCGACACCGCCTGTGGGTGATGGTGGACGAGCTCTGGGCGGGCCTGGTCTATGAGGGGGAGCACGTCCCCTTGGCCTCGATCTCGCAGGAGGTGGCCCAGCGCACCGTGACCCTCACCGGCCCCTGCAAGGCCTTCAACACCGCGGGGCTGGGCGGGGGTGTGGCGATCAGCCACAACCGGGAGATCCTAGCCCGGATGCAGCGGGCCACCCGGGGGGTGATGGGTCACCCCAACGTGGCCGCGATGGCCGCCTGGACTGCGGCCTTGCAGCGCGGGCAGGCCTGGCTCGAGGACACCCGCCGCTACCTCAGGGCCAACCGCGATTTCCTCAGCCAATTCCTGCGGGAGAGGCTCCCCGAGGTCCGGTATACCCCACCGCAGGCCACCTATCTGGCCTGGCTGGATTTCCGGGCCTTTGGGCTCGAGGACGTCCATAGGTTTATGCTCGAGCGGGCCAAGGTCGCCCTCAACGACGGAGGCCAGTTCGGCCCGGCCTTCAAGGGGTTCTTAAGGCTCAACTTCGCCACCAGCCGGGGGATCTTGCAAGAGGCGCTCGAGCGTGTAGAGCGCGCCCTGCGGGCCTAGAAGTACAATGCCCCTATGATCGTACAGCGCCCCCCGGAGAAGGCCCTTTTGATCGATGCCCGCCCTCCCCAACTCTACGCCGCTGGCCACTTGAGCGGCGCGCTCAACCTAGACCTTAGCTCGGCACCGGCCAAACTCGACGCGGACTTGGCCTCATTGGAGGCTTACCTGGCCAATCTCAACGGTGAGATTGGGGCTATTCCGGATCAACCGGTGGTGGTCTATGACCGGGGTTTGACCGGCGCAGCCGCCCGCACAGCCTACCTCCTGGCGCTCTCGGGGCTCGAGGTCCACCTCTGGCCCGGCGGCTGGGAAGCCCAGGCCACCTCGACCGAGCCGGTCCGGCCCACCGCAGGCCGGCCCTGGGCCAAGCTCAACCGGGAGATCCTGCTCACCCAGGAGGAGGCCGCCCGGTATCCGAACCTGGTGGATGTGCGCCGCCCTGACGAGTTCGCCGCTGGGCACATCCCCGGGGCTCGACTGCTTCCGCTGGACCAGTTTTTCGCGCCGGGGGTTCTGGATCGGCTGGCCCTACGGCCCGGCGACGAGGTGGGGGTGTACTGCCGCTCCGGCACGCGCAGCTCGGTGGCCTTCTGGATCTTGCAAGACCAAGGGGTCAAGGCCAGGAACTACCTGGGCTCGATGCTGGACTGGCAGGCCAGCGGGCGGGAGGTGGAAAGGGTCACGGAAAACCCATGAAAACCTACCCCCTAACCGTCGGACCCCTGCAGGAAAACACCTACCTACTCGTAGGCGAAGACCGGCGGGGGGTGATCGTGGACCCCGGCGACGAGGCCGGGCGCATCCTGGCCGAGGTGGAGCGGGTGGGGCTCGAGCCCCAGGCCATCCTGCTCACCCACGCCCACTTTGACCACGTGGGGGCGGTGGCCCCCTTGGTGGAGGCGCTGGGCCTGCCGGTCTATCTGCACGAGAGGGACCTCGAGCTTTACCGTTACGCTCCCGAGGCCGCCGCGCGCTGGGGGCTCTCGGTGCCCAGGCCGCCCGAGCCCGCCGGGTTGCTCACCGAGGGCCAGGTGCTGGACCTCGGGCTAGGGCTACAGGTGCTCTTCCTGCCCGGCCACGCCCCAGGACACCTCGGCTTTTACTCTGCCCAGACCGGAAACCTGGTGAGCGGGGATGTGCTGTTCAAGGGGGGGATCGGCCGCTATGACCTGCCGGGCGCGAACGCCCAGGATCTGGCGGCCTCGCTGCGGCGTTTGCTGGATCTTCCGCCCCAGACCACGGTCTGGCCGGGCCACGGCCCCCCCACCACCTTGGGCCGCGAAGCCCAGACCAACCCCTATCTGCTCCAGCTTCAGGGAAGGGCATAGACGCTCGGCCAGAGGACGCCACGGCGGGCCCGGCGGTCTAGCGGTGGTAAATCCACCCATACGCCAGGAGCAGGGTGAGCAGGGTGAGCGGCAGGCCGAAGCGGAGGTGCTCGAGGAAGCCCAGCTTATGGCCCTCGCGCCGGGCCGCCTCGGCCACGATCAGGTTGGCCACCGAGCCCAAGAGCGTGAGGTTGCCGGCCAACGTAGAGGCCGCCGCCAGCATCAGCCAGCCGGGGGTATCGCCTTGGGGGATCAGCGGGTGCAGCAAGAGCACCGCGGGTACGTTGGAGATCAGGTTGGAAAGCCCCGCGGTGATCCACAGCAAGCCCTCCGGGGAGCGGGCCAGGGCCTCCAGCGGCCTCAGAAGCCCCAGCTCCCCCACCGCCCGGGTCACCATGAAAAGCCCCGAGAACATCACCAGCAACTCCCAGTCCACCCGCGAAAAAAACCTCTCGGAGCGGATGCGGCGGCTCAAAAGCGACAACCCCGCCGCGACCAGGGCGGCCTGGGCCAGGGGGTAGTTGAGCAGGAAAGCCCCCAGCAGCCCCACCGTGATCAAAAGCCCCTTGGTCAGCAGGCCCCGATTGAGGCGAAAACGCAGCGGGGGGAGCGGAGGCAGGGGCTCCCTCGAGCGCACCGCCGGGTACAGCCAGCAGAGCAAGCCCACCTGAAGCCCTAGGCCCACCAAGGCCACCGGGGTGAGGGCGAGGGCAAACTCCAGATAGGGGATCCGCGAGAAGCTGCCCACCAGGATGTTCTGCGGGTTGCCGGTGAGGGTAGCTACGCTGCCCAGGTTGGTAGCCCCGGCCAGGGCCAGCAGATAGGGAACGGGCGGGAGCGAGAGGGTCCGGGTCAGGGCCAGCACCAGCGGGGTGAGCAAAATCGCCATCGTATCGTTGAGGAAGAGCGCAGAAAGCACCCCGGTCCCGAAGGTGAGCCAGACCAAAAGCCCCAGCGGCGATCGGGCCAGGTGCACCAACCGGTCCATGACCAGCTGAAAAAACCCGGCATAGCCCAGATGGGCGTTCAGCACCATCACCCCGAAGAGAAAAACCAGGGTGTTGGAGTCCAACGCGGCCCAGGCTTCCTCCAGGTCCAGCACCCCCAGCACCACCAAAAGCGCCGCCCCGGTGATGGCGATGGCGGCGCGGTTCATGCGGTAGCCGGGCAGGTAGCCCAGCCCTAAGCCCAAGTAGGTGAGGGCCAAAACGCCGTAGGCCAGTACATCGCTCCAGGTCATCAGGATCCAGGCTACCCGGGGCGTGAGGCCCGGGACAAATCCCTCAGCCTGCAGTCAGTCCCGCAGCAAAGACCGGGTCCTGGGCCGAGGAGCGCCCAACCGCGGACCAGCCAGGGCTCGCACCGCCTCATCCCGCCGCGTAGCCCAGCCGCCCCTCGAGCCTGGCCTTCACCGCCGGCCATTCATCGTCCAGGATGCTGTACACCACCGAGTCGCGCCGGTGGCCGTCGGGGAGGATGGCCGCCTTGCGCAACACCCCCTCGCGCACCGCCCCCAACTTTTCCATGGCCCGTTGGCTCCGCTCGTTGCGGGCGTCCACCGTGAACTGCACCCGGATGGCCCCCAAATCCTCGAAGGCGTGTTTGAGCAGGAGATACTTGGCCTCGGGGTTGACCTCGGTACCCTGGAAGTCCCGCACGATAAAGGTGCCGATCTCCAAGCTTTTATGGGCCTCGTTGATGTGGATATAGGAGATGCGCCCGGCGAAGTCCTGGCCCTTGAGAATGGCGAAGTTGAGGCGGGCCGGTTCGCGGTTGAGCTGCTCGATATAGGCTCGGTAGCCCTCTGGGCTGCCCTCCTGCGGGGCCCCCCGCGACATATAGGCGAAGAGTTGGGGGTCGTGGTGGCGGGCCCACAAGGGAGCGTGCTCGGGGGTCAGGGGCTCGAGCCGGACGTAGCGCCCGGCCAAGGTGACGGGTTCAACCCACATGCCCTCAAAGTACAAGGAGGGCCCGCCGAGGGAAAGTGCCGAAGGGGTGGGGATGGTGTCAGCCGCGTGCACACGGTCACATAACCCGCGCGGACCACCTGGGCTAGACTAAACTGAGGGGCATGATCCGGGTGGGTATTCTTTCGGTTTCGGACCAGGCGGCGCGGGGTCTGCACCCCGACACCACCCACACGGCCTTGCGAGAGGCCCTGGCCGCAGGTCCCTTCGAGGTAGCGGCCTATGAGCTGGTGGCCCAGGAGGCGGCTCAGATCAAGCGGGTACTCCGGCTGTGGGCTGACCGCGAGGGCTATGAGCTGATCCTCTCCGCCGGAGGGACCGGCCTCTCCCCCCGCGATCACACCCCCGAGGCCACCCGCGAACTGCTCGAGCGCGAGGTGCCGGGCCTGGCCGAGCAGATGCGCTCTTGCCCTAAAGCCTCGCCGCAAGTCGTGCTCTCTCGGGGGGTGGTGGGCACCCGGGGGCAGAGCCTGATCGTGAACCTACCGGGCCAGCCCGAGGACGCCCGAGCCGCCCTCGAGGCCATCCTCTCGCTGCTGCCCAAGACCATCGAGATGATCACCGGGAAGGCCCTTACCCCCCGCTAGCAACAGGTCGGCTACTGCCTGCGCAAAGGTTCCGGGATCCACTCCCCGTGGGCCTCGAGCAGTTCGTCCACCAAATTCCAGATCTGCTCGAGGTCGAGCTCGGCGGCGGTGTGGGGGTCCAGCATGGCCGCGTGGTAGACGTGCTCGCGCTGGCCGGTGAGCACCGCCTCGACCACCAGCGACTGCACATTGACGTTGGTCTGCATGAGGGCGGCCAGGTGGGGCGGCAACTTGCCGATGCGGGTGGGCTGGATGCCGTTTTTGTCCACCAGGCAGGGCACCTCCACGCAGCAGCCCTCGGGCAGGTTATCGATGAGGCCGTGGTTGAGCACGTTGCCGTAGACCACCCGGGGCGTGCCGGTCTCCTGGCTGTGGATGATGAGCGAGCCGTACTCGTGGCTGCGGTGGATGGGGAGCGGTTCGGTGCTGGTCTCGAGTTCAGCCCGTAAACTCTCCCACCCCGCGATCTGCTCCTCGCAGCGGCGGATGTACTCGTCCAGGGGGATGCCGAATTTCTCGATCAGGTCGGGGCGGTCCCGCTTGATAAACCAGGGCACGTACTCGCTGAAGTGCTCGCTGGACTCGGTGACGAAGTAGCCCAGGCGGCGGAACACCTCGTAGCGCACCCTATCGGTCATGTGGGCGCTGCCCATCGGCCTGAGCGGGGTCTGGCCGCTCTCCAGGAAGGCCCGAATCCGGGGGTAGAGGTCTTCCCCGCCTCGCTCGAACCTGAGGTAGAAGGCCATATGGTTGATCCCGGCACAGAGGTAGTTGATCTCCTCCACCGGCACCCCGATGTCCCGGGCCAGTTGCTCGGCGGTGCCCTGCACGCTATGGCAGAGGCCCACGGTCCGGATCGGGGTGGCCTTGAGCAGGGCCCAGGTGTTCATGGCCATGGGGTTCACATAGTTGAGGTGCAGCACCCCCGGGCACAGCCGCTCCATGTCGCGGCTCATCTCCAGGAGCACCGGGATGGTGCGCAGCCCCCGCATGATCCCGCCGATGCCCAAAGTGTCGCCGATGGTCTGGCGCAGGCCATACTTCTTGGGGATCTCGAAGTCGAGGACCGTGCCGGGCCTGTAGCCCGCCACCTGGATCATGTTGATGGCGTAGTCAGCGCCCTCGAGGGCCTGGGCGCGGTCGGTGGTGGCGATGATCCGGGGCCGGGCCCCCAGGCTCTGGGCGACCTTGTGGGCCACGATCTCCGAGGTTCTGAGCCGCTCGGGGTTGATGTCGTAGAGCACCAGCGTGGACTCCGCCAGTTCGGGAAAGCTCAGGATGTCGCCCATCAGGTTCTTGGCGAAAACCGTGCTCCCTGCGCCGATAAAGGTGATCTTGGGCATAGGCTCTCTCCTTCCCGGCTGCGCCCGCGTTGGCAACCGAGGGTTTTGAGGAGTTTACCGCTTCGGCCCCGGTTTGGGCCGCATACCTTAGGATACCGGTATGCCTCGCTTCCGCTCGCTCCGTACGCCCGGACCGACGACCTTCCTCCAGATGGACCAGGCCAAATCCGAAGCCAGGAGCCGGGGGCTTCGGGTGATTGACCTCTCGATCGGGGCCTCCGATCTGGCCCCGCCCAAAGAAGCCCTGGAGGCCCTCAAAACCGCGGTGGATGATCCCCGCACCTACGGCTACTGCCTCAAGTCGGGGACGCAGCCTCTTCGGCAAGCCGCCACCGCCTGGTACGCTGGGCGCTACGGCCTCGAGCTGGACCCCCAGCGCGAAGCCCTGGCGTTGATCGGCTCCCAGGAGGGGTTGGCCCACCTCCTGCTGGCGGTGGCCGATCCCGGCGACGGCCTCCTGCTGCCCGAGGTGGCTTACCCGAGCTACTTCGGCGCGGCCAAGGTGGCGGGGCTCGAGGTCTACCCCATCCCCCTCGGCCCCGACTTTTTACCGGTTCTGGAGGCCATCCCCGAGGAAGCCGCGCAGCGGTCCAAGGTGCTGCTGCTCAACTACCCCAACAACCCCACCTCTGCCCTGGCTGACCAAGGCTGGTGGAAGAATGCCCTGGACTTCGCCGAGCGATACGACCTCCTGCTGGTCCACGACAACCCCTACGTGGATCAGGTTTATGCCGGTCAGGCCCCTTCTCCCCTGGCGCTACCGGGCGGGAGGGAGCGGGTGGTGGAACTCTTCAGCCTCTCCAAGAGCTATCACCTGGCCGGGTTCCGGCTGGGCTTCGCCCTGGGTAACGCCGAGGCTCTGAGCGCGCTAGAGGCCGTCAAAGGGCCAGTGGACTTCAACCAGTACGCGGGAATTCAGCGCATGGGGATGGCCTGTTTGAACCTGCCCGAAGAGGCCGTGCGGCACGACGCGCTCACCTGGAAGCGCCGCTCCGAGGCGATGGTGGAGGCCTTGCAGGGGATCGGCTGGAGCGTGCTCCGACCCAAAGCCGGCATGTACGTCTGGGCCAGGTTGCCCCAAGGGCTCGATGACCTCGAGTTCTGCCAGGGCCTGGTGGCCGAAACCGGGGTGGCGCTCGCGCCGGGGCGGGGGTTTGGCCCTGGCGGATATGGCTACGTGCGCTTCGCCTTGGTTCAGCCCGAGCCGGTGCTGGGTGAGGCGGCCCGGCTCATCGCAGGGTTTTTGCACAGGGTGGCCTAAGCCCCTCGCGCAAAGATCCAAAAGGGGTCCCTCGAGCCCCTATACTAAAGCCTCGTGAACTCGCCTTGGGCCGTCCTCGCCGGGGCCATGACCGCCGGGACCGCGATCTCGGCCATCGGCTTTGCCTACCA
>PSML01000046.1:0-19915 GCA_040290145.1 Meiothermus sp.
AGGTCCGATCCTAGAGGCTACGATCACCGCCACGTAGAGGTCCCCCCTCCCGAAACCACTCACCGGCCGGTAGCTGGTTGGGGAGGCGTTCACCGAACCCGAAGCGGTCCCGTTGGCGCTCCCGTAGCCGACAGGGGCAGCGGGGCCGAAGAAGGACGTATACCCCGGGGGAGGATTCGGCACAGTAAAGGAGACCTCGGGTAGTTGGTCGCCCCTCTCCAGGCTGACCGAGGCGTTCCCCCCGTCGGTCACGTCCACGTTCCTGACCACCTTGGCCACCTTGACCATGCCTGAGCGATCCTTCAGGACCACCAGGAGGTCGCGGCGGCCGGGCTCGAGGTTGAGGGTAATGTCTACCCTGTTCCCTGCGGGTTGGCAGTCGGAGTCGGAATTGTTCACGCACACCCGATCCCCATCCGCCAGCAAGCTGGCCTCTATGCTCACGTTCACCGTGAAGGGGACAGGGCTTGGGGCCGGGCTGCTGCACACAACCTTGGGGTTGGCCAGCTCTGTGCTGGTGGCCTGGATAACCGTAACCTTGACCTCCCCGCTGTCACACCGCACCGCCACGCCGTACTTGGTCTGGCCGCCCAGGTTAAAGGTGCCAGTCTTAGGGGTGCCAGTCATCTCGAGGACCTGCCAGCTCCCCGTGCCCACCTGGTAGGCCGCGGCCCTGAAGTTTCCCATAGGGTCTTCCACCGTGAGGGTGATGCTGCTGGGGGGCGAGGTTTGCTGGCAGGCGGTGAAGCCCAGAGCCATTAGAACGAGTATTCGAAGTTTATGATGTGGATGCGTCAAGACTTTAGATTACAATTTAATTTCTTCCAAGGTGCTTGTACTGACCCCCCCCTCAAGTTCCGACAAGGGCTCCCTGAAAGAGAAAACCGGCCCGGCATCTTTAGGAGGAATAGACCTGAGGGGACCATCCCCACGCCACGCCATGGCGTGGCGTAGGTATGGCTCCCCCCTGGTAAGGCTGGGCCAGGGTGAAGGCCATAAACCCCAGCTCCCCGTCCTTCAGTCTCCCTACGTAGGGGGTGTGCTTGGCCTTTGGACGGGGGATCTCGGTGGGGTCTACCAGGACGAAAGGGGTTTCTGAGTCGATCAAGCGGCGCAGGTCACGCCCAAAGGGCGTACCTTGCAGGAGTTCAGGTTCCAGCCCCACCATCAGGCGCTCGATGGCCTTGTGGTTTGTCTTTTCACCCGCTTCTTTGCGGTAGTGGCGGGCCCAGTCGCCCTTCCGGGCGGAGCCGGACGAGAGAATCGCGTAGAAGGGCCGGGCCAACTTCTCAGCATCCCTAGGGTTGTCTATCAGCGGCTCAACGAAAGGAACCAGATCCTTGGGAGTAAAAGGTAGGCGCTGCATGGCTTAAGTTTGCCTTGTCGTAACCAAGAGGGGAAGGTCAGCTCAGATGTGTTGACCGACCAGAGGTTTTTTGGTCAATATAAGGGGGCGTTGATCCGCAGGAGTACCCTGGGGCTCAGCTTCAGCGAGTCTGGGGAGGTGCGAGCCAGATAGCCAGAGCCAGGGGAAGGGCGGCGGAAATTGCCGAACGGTATAGGTCAGGCCAACGCGACTCAGAGGGCTCGAGGGGAATCCCTTCGGGAACTGGGGTGGAACCGCGAGTAGTGCCTTTGCTATTCGTCCCCAGGCATCATGCCGGGGACTTTTTTGTTTAGTTAGGCGTTGGGCGCGACGGAAAGGAGCAAGTCATGCCGGCTGAAACGATGGACGAACTGGTTTCCCTTTGCAAGCGTCGAGGCTTCATCTTCCCCGGCTCAGAGATCTACGGTGGCCTCCAGGGCACTTACGACTACGGCCCGCTGGGGGTCGAACTCAAGAACAACCTCAAAGCCTCCTGGTGGAGGGCCAACGTCTACGAGCGCGACGACATGGAAGGGCTCGACTCGAGCATCCTGACCCACCGGCTGGTGCTGCGCTACTCCGGCCACGAGGCCACCTTCGCCGACCCGCTGGTGGATAACCGGGTCTCTAAGAAGCGCTACCGCCTTGACCACCTGCTCAAAGAGCAGAGGGCGGGGGTACGCCAGGCGGTGGCCGCGGGGATGGGCCTCGAGCCCAATACCGACATAACCACCCTGGTCGCGGAGCTGATGGCCCACCCTGAGCGGGCCGCCGAGGCCATGAAGGCGGCCAAGGTGGTGGACCCCGCCGATGGTGCGCCGGGTGACTGGACCCCGCCCCGGCCCTTCAACATGATGTTCCGGACCACCATCGGTCCGGTGGCCGATGAGGATTCGTACGGCTACCTACGCCCCGAGACCGCGCAGGGCATCTTCATCAACTTCAAGAACGTGCTCGACTCCACCGCCCGGCGGCTGCCCTTTGGTATCGCCCAGATCGGTAAGGCCTTCCGCAACGAGATCACCCCGCGCAACTTCATCTTCCGGGTACGGGAGTTCGAGCAGATGGAGATCGAGTATTTCGTCAAGCCCGGCACCGACGAGGAGTGGCATCAGAGATGGCTCCAGACCAGGCTAGCGTGGTGGGAAGAGCAAGGCCTCCCGCGCCACCAGATCCACGTGCTCGATGTACCAAAAGCCGACCTGGCGCACTACTCCAAGCGCACCTTTGACCTCATGTACAACTTTCCCACCCTGGGCTTCGAGGAGATCGAGGGGATCGCCAACCGCAGCGACTATGACCTGGGTTCGCACACCAAAGGCCAGAGCGAGCTGGGGATTCAGGCTAGGGTCATGGAGAACACCGACTCCACAGCCCGCCTCGCCGTGCAGGACGAAGAGACCAAGAAGTGGCTGGTGCCCTTCGTGATCGAGCCCTCGGCGGGGGTAGATCGGGGCGTGCTGGCCGTCTTGAGTGAGGCCTATACCAGGGAGAAGCTCGAGTCCGGCGAGGAGCGCATCGTCCTCAAGCTCAAGCCGCACCTCGCCCCCATCAAGGTCGCGGTGATCCCCCTGGCCAAGAACAAGGAGGAGATCACCTCCTACGCCCGGGAGCTCAAGGCCCGGTTGCAGGCTTTGGGCCTGGGCCGGGTGCTCTACGAGGACACCGGCAACATCGGCAAGGCCTACCGCCGCCACGACGAGGTGGGCACGCCCTTTTGCGTCACGGTAGATTACGACACCATCGGCAAGAGCCACGACGGCAGCGCCGTCCTCAAGGACACCGTGACCGTACGCGACCGCGACACCATGCGCCAAGAGCGCGTCCACGTCGGTGAGCTAGCGCAGTATCTGCTCGAGCGGTTGCGCTAGGGGCAAAGCTGCAGCCAAAAAGGGGGGGCCGCCCGTGGAGCGGTGGGCAGGGGATACACCCCACCGGTGGGCATGAGTTGCAGCTCGTGCTTCGGCCGGAGCTAGGCGCAAAGGCACGCCCCTTGCTCGGCCGCCGGGTGGCGCTCAGCGGTGGGCTGTTCGGGGGGCACACACCACACCTCTTCACCAAAGTTCTGCTTTTTGTGAGGGTGCTCAACGGGGCCCAACGAAAAAGCGCACACCGGTCTGGAGCGCAAGCTAAGATGGAACCGGTGATATTCTTGGGATCTTCCGCAGGGAAGGTTATGGGTAAACTCCTTGCAGCGGTGGTCGTGGCTTCCCTTTGCGTTCTCGCTTCGGCTCAGACGTCTACGATCGAGCAGATCGAGGCGAAGGTTCGACAAATCGATGCCGAGTCAAAGAAGTACGCGCGCACGCAACACACGTTCTACGAGGAAACCTCGGAAGGCGGACAGATGACCTTTTACGCTGCGGGCAAAGAGCTGAAAAAGGCCATTGTGGAGGCTTACGGCGAAACGGGGAAAAGCCGGACAGAACTCTACTACGCTCAAGGTGAGTTGATCTTCGCTTCCCGTACCACGGTTGGGTACAAAACCCCGATCTCCGTTGGCCCACAGCTGCAGATCGCCAGCACCCACAACGAGCGTTTTTATTTCGCTGGGGGCAAACTCCTCAGACGTGCCCCCAACCTGAAGCCAGGTGTAGAGGAGTCTGCGAGACAAATTTTGTCCCTCTCTCAAAAGGTGCGCAGGGCTTTCGCTGAACGACCTCGCTAGCGGTATAGCGAGATCACCCCCCACGCCCTCCATCGCCGGCTGACCCCAGCACGCACCCAGGGTCAACGCCCCTCCCGGTCTTGGACGGCGAGGCGTCCTTTTGTGCTGCTACTTGTACCCGGACAGAGACTGAGACTGCCCCAACTAAAATGTGGGGACCACTCCACGGAAGAGGAGGTCCCCACAGATGCAGCTTACCACCGTCGGCCAGGAGGTGTGGGGCTGGTCAGATCTCCCGATACCGATCCCGGTGCACCAACAGCACCAGCCCCAAAGCCACGTAGGTGGTGAGCAGGCTGCTTCCTCCGTAGGAAACCAAGGGAAGGGTCAGGCCGGTGACCGGGGCTAGACCCAGCGTGACGCCGATATTCACCATGACCTGAAAGGAGATCATGGCGAGCACCCCGGCGATGATCAGGCGGTCCTCGAGCCGGCTGCACTCGAGGGCCATCGCCGCCAACCGCCAGAACAGCAGGGCGTACAGCCCCAAAAGCCCCACCGCCCCCACAAAGCCCCACTCCTCCGAGAGCACCGAGTAGATGAAGTCGGTCTGGCGCTCGGGCACGAAGCCCAGCTGGGTCTGGGTGCCCTCCCCGTAGCCCTTGCCAAAAAGCCCCCCCGAGCCGATGGCGATCTTGGACTGGGTGACCTGGAAACCTGAACCTAAGGGGTCACGGCTGGGGTCGAACCCGGCCAGGACGCGCTCTTGTTGGTAGGGCTTGAGGTTGGGCCAGACCACAAAATAAGCGGTGGGTATAGCCAGCGCCAATCCCACCAGGATGTGCTTCCAGGGCAACCCCCGCACGAAGAGAATCCCCAGCCAGATAGCCAGGAGCACCAGTGTGCCGCCCAAATCCGGCTGGATCAAGATGAGCCCCGCCAGTGGCAGCAGCAGCATCCCCGGCACGATGTAATCGAGCAGGCTTTGCAGGGGGCGCGTCGCCAGCCAGCGGGCCAGGGTGAGGATCAGGGCCGGCTTGGCCAGCTCGCTGGGCTGCAAACGCAGCGGGCCCAGCACGAACCAGGCCCTGGCCCCGTTCACCTCCCGGCCCGCCACCAGCACCAGCCCCAACAGCACGATGGCCAGGCCATAGAGCAAAAACGCCCAGGAGACGATCTGCCTGCGGCTCAGCAGTTGCAGCAGCACCGCCCCGGTGATGGCCGCCATCGAGAAAAAGACCTGCTGCCCAAACTCCGCCGGGGAGGCGCTCCGCAGGGTGACCAAGCCCACCCCGTTGATGGCCAACACCAGCACGATGAGCGTCCAGTCGTAAGCGAGGAGGGAGATACGCCGTACCATCAGGGCCAGCCTAGCCTAAACGGGTGAACCCGGGGTGACAGACCCTAGCGCAAGGGAATATTCGCCACCAGCACCATCTTCTCGCCGCGCTGCTCGAGTTCGACCTCGAGGTCTTTCTGCTCGGCGGGGAAGTAGCGCTGGAGCACCTCGATCAGGTCGTTCTTGAGCTGCTCGACCTTGCCGGGGGGTAGTTGGGCCCGGTCATAGGCCAGGGTCAGCTTGAGCCGCTCCTTGAGGGTGTCCTTGCTCTTTTTGCGAAACCAAAACATCAGCTACCCCCAAAGAGCTTGCGCAACGCGCCGAAGAGACCGGCCTTTTCCTCAAAGCTGGGGAAGGGAACCTCTTCCCCGCGGATGCGCCGGGCGATGTCCATGAAGGCCAGCCCGGCCTGTGAGCCGTTGCGCATCACCAGGGGGTCGCCCACGTTGGTCGAGACCAGCACTTGCTCATCTTCCGGGACGATCCCGATGGGTTTGAGCCCTAAGATCTCCACCACGTCGTCCACGCTGAGCATATCGCCGCGTTGCACCATCCTCGGTCGCAGGCGGTTGATCACCAGGCGGTTCTCCCGTACCTCGCGGGCCTCCAAGAGCCCCACGATGCGATCGGCGTCGCGCACGCTCGAGACCTCCGGGTTGACCACCACCAAGGCCCCTTCTGCCGGGGTGGCGGCGGTCTGAAAACCCCGCTCAATGCCCGCGGGGGAGTCGATCAGCACCCGGTCGAAGCCCTCCTCCTCGAGCAGCACCTGCACGGTCTGCTTGAAGCGGGCCGGGTCGAGCGATTCCTTGTCCTTGGTCTGTGAAGCCGGGAGCAGGTGCAAGGACTCGATGCGCTTGTCCTTGATGATGGCCTGCCGCAGCTTGCAGCGGCCCTCGAGCACGTCGATGAGGTCGAAGACCACCCGCCCCTCCAGCCCCATTACCACGTCGAGGTTGCGAAGACCCACGTCCACGTCAATGACCACGACCTTCTCGCCAAGCTTGGCCAGGGCCGCGCCCACATTGGCGGTGGTGGTGGTCTTGCCCACCCCGCCCTTCCCGGAAGTCACCACAATGGCCCGTGCGTTCACAATACCTCCTACATCATGCTCGCCCTAGTATAATCACATTATTGACCTCGGCCTGACCTAGTCGGGTTTTGCCCACCCTGAAGCATTGGGTCTAAGCGAAGGGAATCTATCCAGATTTCCCTTAGGCGTCGGCCTCGATCAGCGCCTCGAGGCCCTCCAGGGCCTCCAGCAGCTTGAGGCCCAGCGGGGTCAGGGTGTATTCGACCCGGGGCGGAACCTCGGCAAAGGCCCTGCGCCCAACCAGCCCTAGCTCCGCCAGCTCGCGTAAGCGCTCTGAAAGCGTACGGGGGCTCACCTGGGTGCCCTCCTCGAGTTCGCTAAAGCGGGTGGGACCCTGGCGTAAGGCCAGCAGGATCTCCCAGCCCGCTTGCCGGGAGACCGCCCGCAGGATCTCGCGTGTACGGGTACCATAGTCCATAACTACTATAAGCCTATCATGTTACTATAGACTTCTGCGGTAAAAAGGCCCAACGCTGCCGGGGAACCCAGGCCACGTTCTCCAAGGCTTGGCGGTACACTAAGGCCATGAAGCCCGAACCCGAGATCAAGCCGGATTGGAAAGACTTCGTGGCCCTGGTGATCGCGGCCTACCAGGTGTTGCTGCTGCCGGTGTTGCTGATCTTCGGGGCCATCGGGCTGGTGGTGCTGCTGTTCGGCTGGATGGCGCGCTAGCCCAACCCTTGCAGGACAATCTGCTAGAAGCATCCGGAGGTTTCTGTGGTCGAAACCCTACCCCTTTTCGAATCGCTCCCCGAAGGCTATAAGGAGCGCCTTGGCCGTCCGGGCGAGTACCCCTTCACCCGGGGGATCTACCCCCGGATGTATCTAGACCGCCCCTGGACAATGCGACAGTACGCCGGCTTTAGTACCGTCCAGGAGTCCAATGCCCGCTACCGCTACCTGCTCTCGCAAGGCCAGACCGGACTCTCGGTAGCCTTCGATCTGCCTACCCAGCTCGGCCTGGACCCCGATCACCCGCTGGCGGTGGGCGAGGTCGGCAAGGTGGGGGTCTCGGTGGCCTCCATCGAGGACATGAAGGGGCTCTTCACCGGGATCCCCTTGGACAAGGTCACCACCAGCATGACCATCAACGCCCCGGCGATGATGCTGCTGGCCCTCTACCTGCTCGCCGCCGAGGGGCAAGGGGTGGCCTGGGAGGAGCTCGGCGGCACCGTCCAAAACGATATCCTCAAGGAGTACATCGCGCGCGGCACCTACATCTACCCGCCCCAGCCCTCGATGCGGCTCATCACCGACATCTTCGCCTTCTGTGCGGAAAAGGTGCCCAAGTGGAACACCATCAGCATAAGCGGCTACCACATCCGCGAGGCCGGGAGTACCGCCGCCCAGGAGATCGCCTTCACCCTGGCCGATGGCAAAGCCTACGTGCGGGCCGCGCTCGAGGCGGGCCTCTCAGTAGACCGGATCGCCCCCCGGCTCTCCTTTTTCTTCGCCGCCCACTCGGACATCCTCGAGGAAGCCGCCAAGTTCCGCGCCGCCCGGCGCATGTGGGCCCGGATCATGCGCGAGGAGTTCGGGGCCCAAGACCCCAAAAGCTGGGCCCTGCGCTTCCACACCCAGACCGGCGGCTCCACCCTCACCGCCCAAGAACCCCTCAACAACGTGGTACGCACGGCCTTTGAGGCCCTGGCGGCGGTGCTGGGCGGAACCCAGAGCCTCCACACCAACGCCTACGACGAGGCCCTGGGGCTCCCCACCGAAAAGAGCGCCCTGCTGGCCCTGCGTACCCAGCAGATCCTGGCCTATGAGTCCGGGGTGACCCGGGCGGTGGACCCCTTGGGCGGGAGCTTCTACGTCGAGCACCTCACCGACACGCTCGAGTCCCAGGCCCAAGACTACCTCGAGCAGATCGAGCGGCTGGGTGGGGCGGTGGCGGCGGTGGAGGTCGGGTTCTTCCAGCGGGAGATCGAGGAGGCCTCCTGGCAGTTCCAGCGCGAGGTCGAAACCGGCCAGCGGGTCATCGTGGGGGTCAACAAGTTCGTGAACCCCGCTAGCCCGCTCCAGGAAGCCACCTCGGTCCAGCGCATCGACGACTCGATCAACCAGACCCGCCGGGAGGAGATCCGCCGCTTCCGCGAGGCTCGCGACGGCCAGGGTGTGGGGGTGGCGCTCGAGGCCCTGCGCATAGCCGCCAAGGGGCAGGAAAACCTCTTCCCCTACGTGCTCGAGGCCTTCCGTCGCCGGGCTACTCTGGGCGAGGTCTGTGGGGTGCTCCGCGCGGAGTGGGGCGAGTACCAGCCTTCGTATTAGGGCTGACCTTTCCAACCGGGCCAGTCCTCCACTATCATCGGGATAGATGCTACGGGCATTGAAGATCACGCTGGGCTTAGCCGTATCCGCCCTATTGGGGGTAGGCGGCTTTTGGGGCGTGAACCGCGCGCTTGACCTCCTGCAGAGCAACCAGCCCCAGGTCTATACCCGCAGCTATAGCGGGTTCGGTTACGTGAACGCGGTAGAGGGACTGCCCCAGGGCCGCTGCAAGATCCGACTCAAGCTCTATAACTGGGTCTCGCTCTCCCCCGGCTTCAGCCTCGCCGACATGCCCCGCGCCCAGACCGTCTACACCATCTATGGCGGTGCAGAGGAGTGCCGGGGTCTCGAGATCACCCTGGCCAGCGGCAAAAACACCAAGGATTACGGCCACATCTTCTTTACCGCCGGACAGACCCAATCCGGCCTGTGGTTCCTGGCCGAAGCCCCGCGCCCGCCCACCGGCTGCGGGTTTTTATGACCGGCTCCGCCGCCAGGCGAAGACCAGCCCCCCCGACACCCCGGCCAACAAAACCCACTTGAGCAAGGTCAACACCCCTGCCACCCCCGCCAACCCGACAGTGGGGTTTTGCTCGAGGACCAGCAGGGCGATGTTTTCGGCCCAGTCCGCCCCGAGCAGGCCCAGCGCCAGCCTGACCAGAACCCCCCGCTCGAGCCGCACCGCCAACCCCGCCAGCCAGAGCGTATAGATGGGGACGAAGAGGAAATCGCTCAGTACCAGCAGGCGAAAGATCTCGCGGCCCCGGGGGCCGTAGGCCTCGAGCGCCTCGAGCGCCTGAGCCGGGGTGTAGATGAGCTGCGAGCCCAGCATCCCCTGGCCCGACAGGTTCCGCAGGACGGGTTCCCCGAGCAGGTTGAAAAACCCCAGGAACAGCAGCGAGGCCAGCCCCAAGGTCCACAACACCGGCCTGAGCGAAGCCCCCACCGCCAGCCGCTGCCAAAGGCCCACGTCCCCATCCTATCCGGAAATCCGCGCCGCCCGGCCCGTATGAGACAAAGGGCATTCACGGGGGCTGCCCTTACAAAAACCCCCTCTCCCATGGCGTCATAGGAGAGGGGCTGGGCTCAGGGTTTAAGTCTAGCGCTTCGCGTTCGGCGTGACAAAGCCGCTACATAAACCGCTTGCGCCGCCGGTAGGACTTCACGTCGCGGAAGGATCTCCGCCCGCCCGACTTGGCCACCCCCAGATAGAACTCCTTCACGTCGGGGTTTTGCTCGAGGTACTCGCGGGTTCCCTCTAGGACGATCCTCCCTGACTCCATGATGTAGCCGTAGTGGGCCACCGACAAGGCCACCCGGGCGTTCTGCTCGACCACCAGTACGGTGGTGCCCTCCTCGGCGTTGATGCGGTGGACGATCTCGAAGATCTCCCGCACCAACAGAGGGGCCAAGCCCAGGCTGGGCTCGTCGAGGAGGAGGAGTTTGGGCTTGGCCAACAGGGCCCTCCCGATGGCCAGCATCTGCTGCTCCCCCCCCGAGCAATACCCGGCCAGACGGCCTTTGAGCATCCCTAGCTTGGGGAAGTAGTGGTAGATGCGCTCCAGGTCTTCCCGGACCCCCCTATCCCGCCGGGTCGCGGCCCCGACCCGCAGGTTTTCCTCCACGGTGAGGTGTTTGAACACCCTCCGCCCTTCGGGAACCTGGACGATCCCCTTGAGTACGATCCGCTCCGGAGGCCGGTTGGCGATGTTCTCTCCCCGGTAGGTGATGGTCCCTGCGACCACCTCGCCATCCTCAGGAACCAAAAGACCGCTGATGGCCCGCAGGGTGGTGGTCTTGCCCGCCCCGTTGGGACCTAAGAGGGCCGTCACGGAGCCCTCGGGAACCTTCAGCGAGACCCCCCGCAAGACCTGGATGATGTCCTTGTAGACGACCTCGATGTTGTTGACCTCGAGGAGGATCGGGCCTAGGTCTTCGGGGCGGGCGGCGAGGGTGGACATAAAACCTAGGGGTTCCTCACCTGCCGGAAAAGCGTTGAGGTGAAGGGCTCGGTGATCGGCACGAACTTGCCGCCTTTGACCTCGAGCACCCGCAAGCCCTCGGCCCCGGTCTGCTCGCTCTTGGTAAAGTCGATCTCGATGCCGCTCTTGGTGGACACCGCGAACCCGGGTTTGAAGGCGTTGGGGCCGTTCATACCCAAGATCGCCTGGTAGACCGTCTCGTTATCAATGCGCCCGTTGAAGCGCTGGGCGGCCCGCTTCATGGCCTCCACCGCGATGGCCGTGGCCAGCATCCCGGCGGTGTAGTTGGTGCTGTTCAAGATATCCGCACTGCGTCCGTACTTCTGCGCGAGCTGCTTTTGCAGGGTGATGCCGGGGGTGTTCTCATCGAGGGTGTAGTAGCTCGAGGCCCACAGATAGCCCTCGGCGGCGTCCCCGGCTAGCCGGATCAGATCCGAACCGCCCGTGTAGACCGCCCCCATCTGACGAATCTTCTTGTCGAGCCCCAGGCGTTTGGCATCTTTGAGGATGTTCGCCACCGGCCCGGCTACGTTCTGGTGCAGGATGAACTCCACGTTCTGCGCGTCGAGGTTGCGCAAGAGGGCGGTATTGTCGAGGTTGTTGGCCCCCACCTCCTGCACCGAGACGATGGTCTGTCCCAGGCGCTGGGCCGCCCGCTTGGCGTGGTCCACCACCGCCCGCCCGAAGGGGCTGGGGTTTACCACCAGGGCGATGCGGGCATTCTTCTTGAGCTGGCGGTTGATATACTCCATCAGGGCCACGATCTGCTCGGAGTAGCTGCTCACCGGCAAGAAGATGTAGGTGTTGTTGGGCGGATCGATAAGGCCGATGTGCGCCGAGGCCGGGATGGTCGGCATCTTCACCTCCTGGATCAAGGGCTTGAGCTGGAGCATACCCCCCGTGCTGTAGCCCAGGAATATGGCCGGTTTGGCCCGGTCCAGGGCCTCCTCGAAAATGCGCTGGGTGTTGGGGTTTTGGTACTGGTCGTCGCGCACCGTGCAGTTGATGGTAAAGCCGGGGATCAGTTTTTGCTCGTTGGCGTACTTGCAGTAGTCCTCCACCCCCGCCCCATAAGGCCCGCCCACGTCAGAGGTCGGCCCGGTGATGGCCCCCGACCACAGCAGGTTCACGGTCTTGGTCGGCTGTGCGCCCGCCAAGCTCAAAGCCGTAACCATTGCCAGCATCAGCATTCGCTTCATGGTTCCTCCTCGGATTTCTCTTTGCAACGCGCGGAGCGCGGTGTTGCCGGGAATTCGGACTGCTGCCATTTGACCATTCACCCCAAGCCGCCCGCCTCAATACTTGAACGGCCAGGTTCGGAAGTAGCTACGGATGAGCCGCCACCAGTTATACAGGCCCCTCGGTTCGAACATCAGGAAAAGCACAATCACCAGCCCAAAAGCCAGCGGGAGCAAGGCCGAGGCCAGGTCCACCCCCGCCGGGATCACCTGCTGGACCGAGGGGTTGTTCTTAATGGCCTCGGAAAGCCGCTCCATCCCAAGCCGCAGGTACTCGATGAAGGCCGGGCCCAAGAGGCTCCCCACCACCGTGCCCAGACCGCCCACGATAGCCATCGCCAGGAAGGTCACCGATTTAGCGAGGGTGAACTCCTCAATCACCACGGCCCGCTGGAAGTAGGCCAAAAGCCCCCCGGCGATCCCCCCGTAAAAAGCCCCCAAGGCAAAAGCCAACAGCTTGGTGCGCCCAGGGTCCATGCCCATGGCGTCGGCGGCGCGATCATTATCGCGCACCGCGATCAAGGCCCGCCCATACTTCCCCCGCAGCAGGTTGCGCCAGGCCATCACCATGAGCAGCAATACCAAGAGGATCACGTAGTACCAGAAGTGGTTGTGGTTGCGAAAGCCGATCTCATAGCCCAGGAAGTTGCGCATCTCCACCGGGATGGCTGCCCCCTGGGCCAAGGCGGGGATGCGCCCGACCGACCATACGAAAATCTCCTGGAAGGCCAGGGTGGCCAGGGCCAGGTAGAGGTGTTTGACCCGCAGGCTGGGGAGCCCTACGATCCAACCAAACCCCGCCGCGACCAGTCCGCCCATGGGTACGGTCAGCCAGAAGGGCAGATGGGGAGCGGTTAGGGCCACCGTGTAGGCCCCTACCCCCACAAAGGCGGCTTGCCCCACGCTGATGAGCCCAGCGTAACCGGTGGTGATGTTGAGCCCCAGTACCGCGATGGCATAGATAAAGGTAAAGTTGAGCACCAAAACCTGGGAGCGCTCGAGCAGCAGCGGCAACAGGCCAAGGGCCACCAACAGCAAAACCACCGAGACGATCTCCCGATAGGTGGCGAAGATCGTCACGTCCTGCTCGTAGCGGGTGCGGTAATTTCCGGTCTGCGCCCAGGGGTTACGCATCGGCACCCCCTTGAGGGGCTCGAGGGCCAAAAGAGGGTACGCTTGGGCGGGTCGGTGAGTAGCGGCGACGATGCTTCATACCCGCTCGATCTCCTCGATACCAAAAAGCCCGTAGGGCTTAAACCAGAGCGTTACCAGCAGCACCACAAAGGGCAACACGTACTCGGTTCCGCCGCCAGGGACAAACTGGTTGAGGTATCCGGCGGCAAGCTGCTGCAATACGCCGATGATGACACCCCCCACCACCGCCCCCAGGACGGAGTCAAGCCCGCCCAGGATCACCGCCGGAAACACCGCCAGGCCGATCCCGATGAGCCCCCCTTGGTTGAGCCCGGAAACCGTCCCCACCACGATGCCCGCCGCAGCGGCAGTGAGCCCCGCCACCGCCCAGGCCAGGGCGAAGACCCGCTCCACCGATACCCCCACGCTCATCGAGGCCATCTGGTCGTCGGCCACCGCCCGCATCGAGACCCCTAAGGTAGAGCGCTGGAAAAACCAGGTGAACAGCAGCAGGAAAACTGCGGTGAATCCGATGGCCAGCAGCTGGGTGTAGGAGATGCTGACCCCGCCCAAGGAAAGCCCGCCGGGGGGCAGGAAGGGGGGGTAACTGAAGTTGCCCGAGCCGAAGGGGGTCAGGTACAGCAGCCCGTCCAGCACCGAGGCCAGTCCGATGGTTACCATGATCACCGAGATGATCGGCTGGCCCACCATGCGCTTGAGAAAAACCCTCTCGACGGCGAACCCCAACAAGGCCGTGGCCAGGATGGCCAGCAAGGCCGCCAGCCAAAAGGGCAGCTTGGCCCAAGCCGCCAGGGCGTAGGCTGCGAAGGCTCCGATGGCGATGAACTGGCCGTGGGCGAAGTTGATCACCCGGCTGGACTTGTAGATGAGCACAAAGCCCAAGGCTGCCAGGGCGTAGATTGAGCCCACCGCCACCCCTGAGACCAGAAATTGCAGGAAATTCCCCATATCCACCTAACCCGCCACCGGTTCCCTCAGCGGCTCGGCTTGCAACACCGCCACGACGGTCTCGAGCCGCTGTACTGAACCGTCCTGGTACTTGAAAATGGCCTCTACCCGTACCCGATCGGCATTGCTATAAAGCCCAGCCACGATGGGCTCGTAGCGCTGTTGGATGAGCTTGCGGCGGACCTTGCCGGTGCGGGTGAGCTCGTCGTCATCAGCATCCAGGAGCTTGTAGAGGAGCACGAAACGTTGGATGCGCAGGTGCTCGGGCAGCGATTGGTTGACCGCCCTGACCTCCTTGCGGATGAGGTCAGCCACCTCGGGCTTTTGCGAGAGATCCATGTAGGTGGTGTAGGCGATACCCCGTTCCTCGGCCCACTGGCCCACGGTCTGGGGGTCCACGTTGATGAAAGCGGTCAGGTAAGGCTTCTGATCGCCAAAGACCACCGCTTCCTTGATGTAGGGCGAGAACTTGAGCTTGTTCTCGATGAACTGCGGGCTGAACATCTGGCCCAAAGCGGTGTGCATCACATCCGAGACCCGGTCGATGACCACCAGGTGGCCGTCCTCGGTGAGGTAACCCGCGTCGCCGGTGTGGAGCCAGCCGTCCACGAAGGCCTCGGCGGTGGCTTCTGGCCTGTCCCAGTAACCGGCCACCACCGCGTCCGAGCGGCAAAGGATCTCCCCGCTTTGGGCGATCTTCACCTCGCCGCCGGGCAGGGGTTTGCCCACGGTGTCCGCGCGCACGTCCCCGTCCCGGTGTACGAAGGCGATCCCGATGATCTCGGTCTGGCCGTAGATCTGCTTGAGGTTTACCCCGATGGCGTGGTAGAAGCGGAACACCTCCGGGCCCAGGGCAGCTCCCCCGGTGTAGGCCCGGCGCAGCCGCAAGAAGCCGAGCTGATCGCGCAAGGGCTTGAATAGAGCCTGGTCCGCCAGCCAGTAGGCCAGCCGCAAACCCAGGGGCAACGGCTTGCCGCTCATGCGGTACTCGGCGGCCCGGTAGCCTATCTTGAGCAGATGCTGGTAAACCCAGCGGTTGAACGCGTAGGTCTCGGAGATACGCACCCAGATGCCGCTCTGGATTCCTTCCCAAACCCTGGGGGGGCTGAACATCACGTGCGGGCCGATCTCCTTGAGGTCGGCCAGGGCGGTGTCCACCGACTCCGGGAAGTTCACCGCGAACCCCCCGGCCAAGGCCATCCCCACCGACATCATCTGCTCACCAATCCAGGCGAAGGGCAGAAAGGAGAGGTAGTCGTCGGTGGGCTTCAAAGGGTCGATCTGCTGTAGTGCCACCCCCATGTGGACCAGGTTCTTGTGCCTGATCATGGCGGCTTTGGGCCGGCCGGTGGTGCCGGAGGTGAGCGAGAGGTGGCAGACGTCCTCGGGTTGGCCCCGCTCGAGGAGGGCCTCTACCGCGCCGGGGTTAGCCCGGGCGTGCTCCTCCCCCAGCCGCAAAACCTCGGCGAACCCGATGATCCAGGGGTCTTTGGCGTACGCGCGCATCCCCTTGGGATCTTCGTAGATCACCTTGCGTACCCCAGGGATCTGCGAGCGGATCTCCAGGAGCTTGTCCACCTGCTCCTGGTCTTCGGCCAGCACCAAGGCCGCCCCGGTGTAGTCGAGCACGTAGGCGATCTCCGCAGGCAAAGAGGACTGGTAGACCCCCACCGAGATACCGCCCACCGCCTGGGCCCCCAGTTCGGCGTAGAGCCACTCCGGGATGTTGTCGGCGATGATGGCCAGACGCTCCCCCGGCTGGAACCCCAAGGCTAAGAGCCCGTGGGCGAAGGCCAAGACCTTTTGGTAATACTGGGCATACGTGATCTCGTTCCAGATGCCGTAGTCCTTCTGCCGCAAGGCCACCCGCGCTCCCTCGTGGCGGGCCCTCGAGCGCAGCAGCTGCGGCAGCGTATAGCGCTTGAGTTCGGGAGTGGGCTGGATCGTCACGGACGACCTCGCGCAGTTGGGGGCCGGGGTTCTTGGCTAAGCATGCTCTACCCCCACGTAAGCCTCCTGCACCCGGGGGTTCTGGGCCACTTCCTCCGGGGTTCCCGCCGCAATCACCTGGCCGAAGTCCAGCACATAGACCCGGTCGGAGATGTCCATCACCACCCCCAGGTCGTGCTCGATGAGGATGATGGTGGTGCCCCGCTCGGCCCGGATGTCGAGGATGAAGCGCACCATATCTTCCTTCTCCTCCAGGGTCATCCCGGCCATCGGCTCATCCAAAAGCAGGAGTTTAGGCGAGAGCGAAAGCGCCCGGGCCACCTCGACCCGCTTCCGCACCCCGTAGGGAAGGTCGCCCACCAAGGCCTTGCGGTAGGGCTCGAGCTCCATGAAGTCGATCACTTCCTCCACGACCCTGCGGTTTTCCACCGCGATCCTAAGGGCCTTGCCGTAGATCCAAAGGTTGGCCAGAAGACCATAGGGGGTGTAGGTGTGCCGGGCCAGCATCAGGTTTTCCAGCACGGTCAGTCCGGTGAAGAGTTCGATGTTCTGGAATGCCCGGGCTACCCCATAACGGGTGACGGTGTGGGGCGAGGCGTGGGTGAGGTCGTGGCCCTCGAACCCGATGCGCCCCCGCGAGGGGTGATAAAACCCCGAGACGCAGTTGAGCAGGCTGGTCTTCCCGGCCCCATTGGGCCCGATCACCGAGACCAGCTCCCCTGGGTTGACCTCGAGCGACACCCCGCTCAGGGCGTTGAGGCCGCCAAAGCTCAGGGTAACGTTCTCTACGGCCAGTTGTGCCAACCCGTCCTCCTCGACTCAGCCTGAAGCGTTCGTCCTGATGCTAACGAGCGTTTGCCAGTATACGGAGGCCCGCTAGCGCTGTCAAACGTGTGTGGTCGGTCAGTACATCTGAGACTCCCCGGGGGCCGGCTCACCCCTAGGCCACTCCTGGCCTGATGCCTCCCCTCCACACGCGGTCGTATGCTGCCCTCCTCAATCCTGGGGCGGGGTCGGTCCGGGTTCAGCGGAACCATGCTGCCGGAAGGCTTTCTCCCTTTTTGGAAGGGCTACCAGGGGAGGGGGGCGCTCGAGCTCTGGTAGGCTCGATTTATGGAGATCGAACGCCTACTGGTCTTAGAGGTGGCCCGCGTCACCGAGCAAGCCGCTCTGGCGGCCAGCCGCTTGGCGGGCAAGGGCGACAAGGAAGCGGTGGACAGGGTCGGGACCGAGGCCATGCGCCAGGTGTTGGGCGAACTACCCATCAACGGCACGGTGGTGATCGGCGAGGGCGAGATGGATGAGGCCCCCATGCTCTACATCGGCGAAAGGCTGGGGATCGGCGGCCCCGAGGTGGATATCGCGGTGGACCCGGTGGAGGGCACCACCATCACCGCCAAGGGGCTACCCAACTCCATCACGGTCATCGCCATCAGCGAGCGGGGTGGGCTCTTCCACGCCCCCGACATGTACATGGAGAAGCTGGTGGTAGCTCCCCCAGCGGCAGGGAAAGTGAGCCTCGAGTACCCGGTCAAGGCCAACCTGCGCCTCATCGCCGAGTCGCTCCAGCGCAGTGTAGAGGACCTGGTGGTGGTGGTGCTGGACCGCCCTCGCCACGAGAGGCTCATCAAGGAGATCCGCGACGCCGGGGCCCGGGTCAAGCTCATCGGCGATGGGGACGTGGTGGCGGCGCTGGCGGTGGCGGTGCGCGGAACCGGGGTGCACGCCCTAATGGGTAGCGGTGGGGCCCCCGAGGGGGTGCTGGCCGCTGCCGCGCTGAAGTGCCTGGGCGGGGAGATCCAGGCCAAGTTCCTGCCCGCCGACGACGCCCAGCGTGAACGGATGCAGGCTATGGGGGCCAACGAGCACCAGATCTACCGCACCAATGAACTAGCCCCGGGCAAGGAGATCGTATTTGCCGCGACCGGCATCACTCCCGGGGATATCCTCGAGGGGGTGCGCTTCTTCGGGGGCGGGGCCCGCACCCACTCCATCGTGATGGGCTACAAGACCCGGGTGGTGCGCTTCATCGACACCATTCACCTGATGGAGAGCGGGGCTAGGGTGACGATCCGGGTGTGAACCCGACCGACGTTAAAAACCCACACTCACCCCCAGCGCGCCGCCCAAGCCGAAGCCCGAGTTGGCCCCTAGATAGAGGGTCGGGTATACCTCGGCGAAAAAGCCCACCATCGGCAGCCCGACGTTGAGGTTGGTCCCCACCACCCCACGCACTCCGTAGTTACCCTGGTTGAGCAAGGAAAGCGCCGGACCGGTCCCGAAGAAGGCCCCTCCGCCCGCGTAGAGGTCAGTCAGGGGGATTTTGACGAGCACATCCACCCCGCCGCCCAAAGCGCCCCCGCTGAAGAGGTTATACCCGGCATAGGCCCGCCCGTCCACCAACAGGGGAACCAAGGGGAAACGCACCCCGGCGTTGACACCGAAGGGGCTACCCACCGTTACCTGGAGGCTTTGAGCCATCGCCGGAAAGACCATCAAGACCAGAGCCACCAAAAAACGCCTCATGCCCACCAGTATACCCGTGCGACATCCCCAGGTGGGGCAAGACCCCTAAGGACGAGCGCGCCCTTCCATCTCCACCAGGGCCTCAGCGATCTGCACCGCGTTGAGCGCGGCCCCCTTGAGCAACTGGTCGCCGGCGATGAAGAAGTCCAGGCCGTTGTCGAAGACCAGGCTCTTGCGCAGGCGCCCGACCTCGACGTCGAACTTGCCGGTCGCGCTGTGCGGCAGGGGGTAGCGCCTGTTGGCCGGGTCGTCCACCAGCTCCACGCCGGGGGCCTGGGCCAGCACCTCGCGGGCGGCCTCCGGGGTCACGGGGCGCTCGAACTCCACGGTTACGGCCTCGCTGTGCACCCGCAGGGTGGGCACCCGCACGGCCGTGCACGAGACCTTCAGGTCGTAGTCGCCCATGATCTTCTGCGTCTCCCACAGCACCTTCATCTCTTCCTTGGTGTAGCCGTTGTCCTGGAAGAGGTCGATGTGGGGGATGACGTTGAAGGGCAGGGGGTGGGCGAAGGTCCGGCTGACCACGGGGCGCCCCTCGAGCCAGGCCCGGGTGCCCTCCAGCAGCTCCTGCATCCCGCTGGCCCCCGCACCTGAGCTCGACTGGTAGGTGCTCACGATGACCCGCTTGGCCTTGAAGGCCTTGTGCAGCGGGTAGAGCCCCATCAGCAGGATGGCGGTGGTGCAGTTGGGGTTGGCGATGAGGTTCTTGTGCCCCCGCACGGCGTGGGCGTTGACCTCGGGCACCACGAGCGGCACCCAGTCCTCGTAGCGCCAGGCCGAGGAGTTGTCGATGACGATGCTCTGCTTGGCCCAGACCGGCGCGTACTGCTTGGAGAGGCTGCCGCCCGCGCTCGCGAGCACCAGGCCTTCGGGCAGGGCCTCGACGACGTGCTCCTTGCCCCGGAAGGCGACCCGCCTCCCCGCCGAGCGGGCCGAGGCGTAGAGCCTGAGCTCGCTGAGCGGGAAGTTCCGCCGCTCGAGCACCCGCAAGAGTTCCTGTCCGACCGCTCCTGTTGCTCCTACGATCCCGATCTTCACCCTGACCTCCTGGAAGCTAAATAAAAATCCTGCCTTGGCAGGCAGGGGGCAAGCGACGACTCCCTAGTCGCCGCCTTAGGTAGTGGTGGTGCGAGCCAGGCTCACGCCAGCACCCTAGCATCCCCCGGCCCCGGCGGTCAAGGGGTTGTGCTCGGTCAACCCATCTGTGACCCCGGCAAAGCCAGGAGGTCGGGCAGTCCGATTGCAAGCCTTGCCAGAAAAGGCTCAGACTTTGGCGCTATACTCTGGGGGTAGGAGGTACAGCATGAACCTAGGGCCGGTTGAACTGATCCTGATCTTGGTGGTGGTATTGTTGCTTTTTGGGGCGCGCAAACTCCCCGAGCTGGCGCGGGGGCTTGGGCAGTCCGCCCGTGAGTTCAAGAAGGGCATCGCCGAGGACA
>PSML01000046.1:19966-20294 GCA_040290145.1 Meiothermus sp.
TACGGGGTGGGCCTTACCCTTCGGGGATCAGATGAAGGTAGCGGGGTTTGAGCGCTACCTCCAGGGTCTGCCCGACCTCCAGCCCCAGCCGCTCCTGCACGTGGCGCGGCAGCAGTAGGTCGAGCTCGAGGGGGCCGCTGAAGCGCCCGCGCAGGCCCAGGCCCTCGGGCTTGAGGCTCAGCAGCGTGCCCCGCAGGAGGTTGTCCTGCACGGGCAGTTCGGGGCGGCGCTCGGGGCGCACCACGATCACCTCGTCGGAGCGCACGCAGGCCACCACCGGCTGGCCGGGGCGGGCCCAGCCCGGGCGCCGGGCCCGCAGCCGCACGCC
>PSML01000047.1:0-20194 GCA_040290145.1 Meiothermus sp.
CGGGCTTCCCACGCTGGCGGTGGAGGCGGGGGCCAGTCTGGGCTGGGAGCGCTACGCCGATGCGGTGGTGGGGATCGATCACTTCGGGGCCAGCGCCCCCTACCCCGCCGTCTACCACAACCTGGGCTTTACCAAAGAGCGCGTGGCCAGTGCGATGAAAACCCTGCTGGGGATTTGAGCTAGGGGGACCTCCGGGATGCCAAACTCCTATCTGCGGTGCCGTCGGTTGGGCGGGTGGGCCGGATGGGTGACCCTCCAGACCGCTCTTGCCCAAGGCCAGAACCGGGGCTTCGGTCTGATCTTCGAGCAGTTGTCTGCGCTGCTGTTTACCCTAGCCCTGGGCTTTGCCCTGGTCGGAGGGCTCATCCACATTCTTGCCCTCCAGGGGGCCGCCAACCGCCGCTGGGCTTACGTGCTTTGGGCCATCGGGGTTGTATTGGTGGTTCTGGGCCTGATCCAGCGGTAATGAACCTAACCTACTAGCGTAGGGTTTATAGCCCGTTGCTCAAACACCCGGACGTGACCAAGGTGCGCTTGTATCTGCCGGAGACTGGGCCGGTGTAGAATAGCGCGTCTATGCCCAAACACGTGGTTAGCGTTTCCATCGGGTCTTCCAAACGCAACGCCAAGGCGGAGATCAGGCTGGAGAGCCTGGACGAGACCTTCGTCCTCGAGCGCATCGGCACCGATGGCTCCTGGGAACGGGCGGTCGAACTGGTCCGGTCGCTGGACGGCAAGGTAGACGCCTTCGGGCTGGGTGGGGCCGACCTTTACGTGTGGGCGGGAGGGCGTCGCTACACCTTCCGGGACTCCCTGCGGCTGGCCCGCGCCGCCCAGAAGACCCCCATGCTCGACGGCTCGGGGCTCAAACATACCCTCGAGCGCAAGGCGGTCCAAGACCTCGAGCCCATGATCGGCTGGAGGGGCAAGAGGGTGCTGGTTCCCAGCGCCATTGACCGCTTCGGTCTGGCCGAAGCCCTCACCGAAGCCGGGGCTCAGGTGCTCTATGGAGATTTTATCTATGCGCTAGGCCTCGACATCCCCCTGCGCACCCTCTCGGCCCTGCGGACTTGGGCCTATATCCTCTTGCCCGTCATCACCCAGCTTCCCTTCAAGTGGCTTTACCCGACCGGCGAAAAGCAGGAAAAACAGGTGCTGGACTGGCGACAGAAGTACTTCCAATGGGCCGATGTGATCGCCGGGGACTGGCACTTCATGCGCCGCTACATGCCCCAAGACATGCAGGGCAAGGTCATCCTGACCAACACCACCACCGAGGATGACCTCGAGTTCATGCGCGCTCGTGGGATCAAAACCCTCATCACCACCACCCCCCGGCTCAGCGGGCGGAGCTTCGGTACCAACGTGATGGAGGCCTTTTTCGTAGCGCTGGCGGGCAAGTACCCCTTGAGCGAGGGAGAGTACCTCGAGTACATCCAAAGGCTCGGGCTGCGCCCGCAGGTGACCGAGCTATGAGGCCATCCGGTTTACCGAAATGAAGGGGGGCGTGTACAATCCCCTTTTGGAGACGTGGAGGAACCCATGATCAGTGTGACGGACCTGCGTTCAGGGACCAAAGTGGAGATGGACGGCGGTTTGTGGCAGTGCGTGGAATACCAGCACCAGAAGATCGGGCGAGGTGGGGCCAAGGTGGTGGCCAAGTTCCGCAACCTCGAGACCGGCGTGACCGTGGAGAAGAGCTTCAACTCCGGCGAAAAGCTGCAGGACATTTACGTCGAGACCAAGGACCTTCAGTACCTCTACTCCGAGGGGGACGAGTTGGTGCTGATGGACCTCGAGACCTACGAGCAGTTCCACGTCCCGCGCGACATCACCGAGGCCGCCAAGTTCCTCAAGGAGGGCATGACCGTGGTGGGGGAGATGTACCAGGGCCGCCCGCTCTCGATCACCCCGCCCTTCACGGTCGAGCTTAAGATCATCGATACCCCCCCCGGCGTGCGCGGCGATACCGTCTCGGGAGGCACCAAGCCGGCCACGCTCGAGACCGGCGCGGTGGTCCAAGTGCCCCTTTTTGTCAACCCCGGTGAGACCATCAAGGTGGATACCCGCACCGGGCAGTACATCAGCCGAGCCTGATCCACCCCACCCCCCAAGCCCTGACCCGCCCGGCTTCGCGGCGGGCTTTTGTTGGCGCCAGGGCGCTTTGATCACGGCTGGGGTATGATTCGGGCCAGAGCTTTGCAGCCAACCCTAACGTCGCCAGGAGGAGCAGCATGAACGCCAGAGAACTCAAAGCGATTTTGCAGGCCCTGATGGAGCACGAGGTCTCGGAGATGAGCCTCGAGACTCCCGATTACAAACTCAACATCAAACGGGGCAGTGCGCTCCCGCAGGTGCAGTACATCCCCACCCCAGCACCCACCCCCCCGGTTGCCGCGGCCACGCCGGCTCCCCAGCCTGCCCCGGCGAGCGCGACCCCCGAACCCGCTTTGGCTCCCAAGGCCGAGGGGAAAGAGGAGGTCAAGGGGGTCGAGATCAAGGCCCCCATCGTGGGCACCTTCTACCGCTCGCCTGCTCCCGATGCCGCACCCTACGTCCAGGAGGGAGACGCTGTGCAGAAGGGCCAGGTGCTGTGCATTATCGAGGCCATGAAACTCATGAACGAGATCGAGTCCGAGGTCTCTGGAGTGGTGCGCAAGATCCTGGTGAACGACGCCGAACCGGTCGAGTACGGTCAACCTCTGTTCATCATCGAACCGGCATGACGCAGACGCCGGGCGCTTTGCGAGGTCTTATGTTCAAGAAGGTCCTGATCGCCAACCGCGGGGAGATCGCCCTACGGATCATCCGGGCGGCCAAAGAGCTGGGGGTGAGAACGGTGGTGGCCCACTCCGAGGCCGATACCCAGTCCCTGCCGGTGCTCTTGGCCGATGAGGCTATCTGTATCGGCCCGGCCCCCTCCGTCCAGTCCTACCTCAACATCCCCAACCTGCTCTCGGCAGCCATCATCAGCGGGGCCGATGCCATCCATCCCGGTTATGGCTTTTTGGCCGAGAACGCCCAGTTTGCCGAGATGTGCAAAGATTACGGGATCATCTTCATCGGCCCCACCCCGGAGAACATGCGGGCTTTGGGCGATAAGGCCACGGGGCGCCGGGTGGCCCGGGAGGCCAGGGTACCCACCACCCCGGGTACCGATGAACTCGAGGACCTAGAAACCGCCAAGAGAGCCGCTGCCGAGATCGGCTACCCGGTGATCCTCAAAGCCACCGCGGGAGGCGGCGGCCGAGGCATGCGCTTGGTGAGCGATGAGAGCGAGCTCGAGCGGGCCGTACAGCAAGCCCAAGAGGAAGCCCGGGCGGCCTTTGGGAACCCCACCGTCTACCTGGAGAAATACATCCAAGAGCCCAAGCACATCGAGATCCAGGTGCTGGGCGACGGCGAGAACGTGATCCACCTCTGGGAGCGCGACTGCTCGATCCAGCGCCGCCACCAGAAGCTCCTGGAAGAGGCCCCCTCGATCCTGCCCTTCGAGGTGCGCCAGAGCATCGCTGAGGCGGCGGTGCGGCTTGCCAAGCACATCGGCTACGTCTCGGCGGGGACCCTCGAGTTTTTGGTGGACCGCGAGGGCAACTTCTACTTCATGGAGATGAACACCCGCATCCAAGTCGAACACCCGGTAACCGAGATGATCACCGGGATAGACCTGGTGCGCTGGCAGTTCCTCATCGCGGCGGGGGAAAAGCTCACCCTCAAACAAGAGGAAGTCCCCCTGATGGGCCACGCCATCGAGGTGCGCATCAACGCCGAGGACCCCGCCCACAACTTCCGCCCCTCCATCGGGAGGATCGAGACCCTGCACTTCCCCGGGGGCCCTGGCGTGCGGGTGGACTCGCACCTCTACGCGGGCTACTCCATCCCCCCAAACTACGACTCGCTCATCGCCAAGGTCATCGTGCACGCCCCCGACCGGGCCCAAGCCATCGCCCGGATGCGCCGGGCCCTCAGCGAGACCGTCATCGAGGGGCCCGGTCTCAAGACCACCATCCCCTTCCACCAGAAGGTGCTGGAGAACGCCTTCTTCAAGCGGGGTGCGGTCTACACGAACTTCGTCACCGAGCGCATGGACGAGTGATATGGGCGAAGGTACGGAGAATCCCTGGCAGACCCTGGGGTCTCGCCTTGTTTACGAGAACCGTTGGATCTCCCTCAGCGAGCATAAGGTGGTCAGCCCCGGCGGAAGCCCCGGGATCTACGGGGTGGTCCACTTCAAGAACCGGGCCATCGGGGTGATCCCCCTGGACGAGGCAGGTTACACCTACTTGGTGGGCCAGTACCGTTACCCCCTGCAGCTGTACTCCTGGGAGATCCCGGAAGGCGGGGGCCCCTTGGATGAAGACCCCCTGGAGGCCGCCAAACGCGAGCTGCGCGAGGAGACCGGCCTCGAGGCCGACGGCTGGGAGCAGATCCTCACCCTGCACCTCTCCAACTCGGTCACCGACGAGGTGGGGATCATCTACCTGGCCCGGGGTCTGCACCCCGGCCAACCCCAACCCGAGGACACCGAAGCCCTGCACGTGCGAAGGGTGCACTTCGATGAGGTGTACGGCATGGTCCTCCGCGGCGAGATCACCGATGGGCTCACGGTGGCGGCGGTGCTGCGGCTCAAGCTGAGGCTGCTCGGGCAGTGAGTCGGGTTGCGTTGGAAAGCGAGCGTGGGTGGCGGCTCCCCGAAGACGCCGCGCGACCCGGTCCGCATCCCTGGATTTCCCGACCGCACTTTTCTATCGCGGACTAGACCGGGCCGCCCAACGCTCTGGAGGTTTTGCCTGAGGTAACGTTAATACGTGCGGCTGGTGGTGGCTCACGAAAACCTGGACTTTGACGCATTGGGCTCGCTCCTGCTGGCCAAGCGGCTTTTCCCCGGCGCGGTGGGGGTCCTGGTGGGGGGGCTCGAGGGGCGCCTCAAGGAGGTGGTGGCCCTCCACGAGGACCACCTGGGCCTTCTTCCGGTCTCCTCGCTCGACCTCTCCCAGGTGCGCGAGGTGATCGTGGTGGATACCGCCCGCGCCGACCGCATCGGGCCGGTGGGCGAACTGGTGGGGAAGGTGCCCTTCCAGGTCTACGACCACCACCCCCGCACCCCCCAAGACCTTCCGGCGGCGGGGGGGGTGGTGGAGGCTCTGGGCTCGACGGTGAGCCTTCTGGTGCCGATGCTAGCGGCGCAGGGACTGGGGCTTCCCCCCATCGAGGCTACCCTGGCCTACGCGGGCCTCTGGGAGGACACCGGGGGCTTCAGCTACCCCGGTACCACCGCCCAGGACCTGGAGGCCGCAGCCCAGCTTTTGCGCTGGGGGGCCGAGCCGGAGCGGGTGCGGGAATGGGTGCGCGAGCGCTACGGCCCCGAGGCCCGCGAACTCCTGGGCCAGCTTCTGAGCAAGAGCCGGGTGGAGGAGCGGCACGGCTTCCGGCTTTTGGTAGCGGCGGCCAAGGAGGAAGGCTACGTTCCCGCCCTGGCCCCCCTGGCCCACACCCTGCTCGACCTCTACGACAGCTCGGGGGTGCTGATGGAGCTCGAGCTGGGTAAGGAGACCCTCCTCATCGCCCGCAGCCGCGAGCGCCTGGACGTGGGTGGTTGGCTGGCCGAGGTGGGCGGCGGCGGCCACGCCCGCGCGGCCTTCGCCAAGGTGGTGGGGCCGCTCGAGCCCACCGAGGGGTTCCTGCTGAGCCGGCTCGAGGCCCACCTCGACACCGGCCCCCGCCTTTCTGAGCGGATGAGCCGACCGGTGGCGGCCTTGCCCGAGGGCCTCACCGTGGCCCAAGCCCTCGAAGAGCTCAGGCTGCGCGGCTTTGGCGGGATGCCGGTGGTCTCTGCCGGGGGCCCCCCCGGTGCGGTGCGCATCCACGGCATCGCCCGCCGCCGCGACCTGGAGCGGGCCCTGCACCACGGCCTGGCCCAGACCCCGGTCAGCGGGGTGCTCTCCCGCGCGGTGATCCTCCCCCCCCAGACCCCCCTTCACGAAGCCGAGCAGGCCCTCAAGGGCGGGGCCGGGCGGGTGCTGGTGGGGGAGCCGGTGGGGGATGACCTCTACCGCCTGGAGGGGATCTTCACCCGTACCGACCTCTACCGCTCGGGCCGCCCAAGCTCCCAGAGGAACCTGGCCCAGCAGGTCTGGGAGCGCCTGCCGCGGGGGGTGCAGGAGGTCTTGGGGCGCATCCGCGAGGCCTATCCCGAAGGGGGCATCTACGTGGTGGGGGGCGCTGTGCGCGACGCGCTGCTGGGGAGGGGCGGTCCGGATTTGGACCTGGTGGTCGAGCCGGGGGGCAAGCGCAGCCTGCTCGACGAGCTGGCCCGCCATCTGGTGGGCTGGTTCGGCGGGAGCTTCGGGCTGCACTTGGCCTTCGGCACCGCCCGGGTCAAGCTGGGCTTTGGCCTCGAGGTAGACCTGGCCGAAGCCCGCGAGGAGCACTACCCTCACCCCGGGGCCTTGCCCCAGGTGCGCCCCTCGAGCATCGCCCGCGACCTCCAGCGCCGCGACTTTACCATCAATGCCCTGGCCCTGCGGCTGGCCCCTCGGCTGGAGATGGTGGACCCCTTCGATGGCCTCTCGGACCTCGAGGGTCGGCTGTTGCGCCCGCTGCACCCGCTTTCCTTCGTCGAAGACCCCAGCCGCATCCTGCGCGGGGTGCGGTTGGCGGCCCGGCTGGGCTTTGGCTTTTCCCCCGAAGCCCTGGCCCAGATTCCCGCGGCGGTGCAGCCGGGGGTGCTCGAGCGGGCCTCCAAGGGCCGCTTGCGCGACGAGCTGCTGCTGACCCTGGGCGAGGCCTCCGCCTCCCGAGCCCTGGGCCTGCTGGCCGAGCTGGGGGTGGCTGAGCCGATGTTCGGGATGGGCTCGAGCCCCGAGCTTCGAGAGGCTTTTGCTGCCCTCGAACCCATTCTGCAGGCCACTCCTGATCCTGAGGCGGCGGTGGCCGCCCGGCTTTACCTCCTGCTCTACTTCCACCCCGACCCCGAGGGCTTCTTGGCCCGTTACAACCTGCCTCGCCGCTACGCCGAAGGGCTGAGCCATCTGCGCCGGCCCCCCGATGACCCCGACGACCTCCGCAGGTTCGTGGGCCTCCCCGAAGCCTTCCGGGCCCTTCACCCCGAGCGGGCCTTGTGGCTGCTCACCCCCCGGCGGATGCTGATGGGCCGGGACCTCCTGGAGATGGGACTGCCCCCCGGGCCCAAGGTCGGGGAGGTGCTGCGCAAGGTGGCTGAGGCCCGTTCGCGCGGCGAGGTCTCGAGTTACGAAGCCGAACTCGAGTTTGCCCGTAAACTGGTAGGCGATGCTTAATATCGGTCTGCTCTCCCTCCTCGCTGACCCCTTGGCTTTCCTGGTAGCCTTTGCCGCCTGCGCCTTCGGGCTGGTCATGCACAACGTGGCCCAGGCCTGGCTGGCCCACCGCTACAAAGACCCCGGCCCGGCCCGTTATGGGTTTCTCTCGCTCGAGCCCCGGGTTCACCTGGACGTGCTGGGCATCCTCTTTTTGATCCTGTTGGGCTTTGGCTTTCCCCGCCCGGTGCCCTTTAGGCTCTATGGGGCCAAGGAGGCTCAGGTGGCCTTGATGGGGCCGCTGGCCTTCTTCCTGATGGCCTTTATCTACGGCTTGCTGGCGGCCCTCTTGGGCGGAGGGGCCACCGGCTCATTTGCCGAAGGTCTGGGCCGGGCGATGGGGGTGATGCTCCTGCATGCGGCGATCTTTCTCTTTCCGGTTCCCCCCTTGGACGGGGCCCGGGTGGTCTACGCGGTGGGGAGTCCCTCGGCCCGGCGGTTCATGGATCAGCTCTCGAGCTACGGACCCTTGGGTTTCCTGGTGATCTTCCTGGTCTTGAACTTCACCGGGGTCACCGCGGCGGTCATCTACGGCCTGTCGGGGCTTTTGGGGACGATCTACCGGGCCATCGGGCTCTAAGGAGGAACCCCAGTGCTCTTGCAGCTTTTGGGCCAGGACCCGGCCCTTTTTTTTCTGATCCTGCTGATCCTCGCCCTGTCGTTGGTGCTCCACGAGCTAGGGCACGCGGTCGCGGCGTTGTGGATGGGGGACCATACCGCCCAAGCGCAAGGCCGCATCACCCTTAATCCCTTCAAGCACCTGGACCCCATCGGCACCCTCATGCTTTTGGTGGCCGGGGTCGGCTGGGCCCGGCCGGTGCCCATCTACCCGCCCAACTTCCGCAATTACCGCCTCGGGCTTTTCCTGGTGAGCATCGCCGGGATCGCCATCAACGTGCTGCTGGCCCTGGGCTTTGCCCTCCTGGTGAGGCTTCTGCTGGACCTCGACCCCGCCGGGGTGCGCTCCGCCTTTGTCGGCGAAGGGCGGGATTTCTTTGGGCTGCTGGCCTTGGCCGCCTACTTTGCCTTTGCCATCAACCTGGCTTTGGCGGTGTTTAACCTGCTACCGGTACCGCCTCTGGACGGCTCCAAGATTCTGCAGAGCTTTCTGCCCGCGGGTTTGCAGCGGTATTTCTGGCAGCTCGAGGCCAATCCCACCTATGCCATTGTGGTGCTGGTGCTGTTTTTGACGGTGCTGCGCGGGCCGATTGGCGGCTTCATCGGCTCGGCGCAGGACCTCTTCCTGAACCTGATCCTCAACCTGGGCCGGTGAGATCTCCTTCGAGCCACCCCCGCAACGTTCTGAGGTTGTGGGCGTCGTGGGTTTCGCCGCGCGGGGTCTCCATCACGAAGAGCTTTCCCCCAAGACGGGGGTGGCGCACCACCTCGCGCAGGGCTCCTCCGATCTGGCCCTCGAGCAGATTGGCGTGGTGGTCAACGTGGCTGCCCAACCCCCCCACCGAGTCGTTGAGGTGGATGAGGGGGACCCGCTCGAGCCCGATCACCCGGTCGAGTTCCTCGATCACCCGCCCGGGCTCGAGGTGCAGGGGATACCCGGCGGCGAAGGCGTGGCAGGTGTCGAAGCAGACCCCCAGGGTGGTCTCCTCGATCAGCCCGGCCAGATCCTCCAGCCTCGAGCCCACCTTTTCCCCACCCCCGGCGGTGTTCTCCAGCAAGAGCCGGGGTCCTCGCCCGCCGGTGCGGGCCAGCTCGAGGGCCTTCAGGGCTCCCTCCTTGATCCGCTGGGGGTCGCCCGAACCCGGATGGGTCACCACCCACTCCACCCCCAGGATCTGGGCCTTGCTGAGGTCATCGGCCAGGCTAAAGACGCTTTTCTCCCAAAGCTCGCCCGCCGCCCCCAGGTTCACCAGGTACGAGGCGTGGATGGCCGCCGGGAGGTGGCCCAGGTTCTCCCGCCCGGCCCGGAAACGCTCGATCTCGCCGGGGCTTAGGTTGCGGGTCTTCCAACTGCGGGGGCTCTTGGCGAAGATCTGGAACCCGCTGAGCCCCAGCCGCTGGGCCTCGAAGACGGCCCCGGCCAGGCCTGGTCGGCCCGCGATCGAGAGGTGAAAGCCGTAATGGATGGACCGCATGGCCATGCTCTAGCGCAGCACCTCGAGCCGCACCGTCCCGCTCCCCTTCAGGCCGATGCGCCCTGCGGCGGCGTACGACAGATCGATGATGAACCCCGGCGTGAACGGCCCGCGGTCGTTGATCCGCACCACCACGCTCCGTCCGTTCTGCGGGTTGGTCACCCGGACGCGGGTGCCAAACGGCAGGCTGCGGTGGGCTGCGGTAAGGGCGTACATGTCGTAGGGCTCGCCGCTCGCGGTGCGTCGGCGGTGAAACTTGGCGCCGTACCAGGCCGCCCTCCCCTCGAGGGTTGCCCCGACCCGGGGGGCCGCTGCGCCCGAAAGGCGGAGCACCTGCCCGGCTTGGATCACCTCGCCCGCGAGCTGATTGGCCTGCTGCAGGGCCTGCACGCTGGTGCCGTAGCGGCGGGCGATGCTGTAGAGGGTGTCGCCTGGCTGGACGGTGTAGGTCTGGGCCAAGGCCGAAAGCTGAAGGCTGGCCACCACGAGGCCGATCAGCAAGGGGAGAACCCCCGTCGAACCGGGTAGGTTGCAGGCGATAGGCCAAAGCGCTTTTGACTGGCCTACGGGGTTCATAGCTCGAGCCAGCCCTTGGGGGCCTGCGAAAGCACCTCGTAGCCCCCCTCGGTCACCAAGACCAAGTCCTCGATCCGTACCCCGCCCACATCCGGGATGTAGACGCCGGGCTCGATGGTGATGACCATGCCCGGCTCGAGCGTGTCCTCGGAGATCTTGTTGAGCCCGGGGGCCTCGTGGATCAAGAGCCCCACCCCGTGGCCGAGCCCGTGGCTGAAGTAGGGGCCGTAGCCCTTTTCCTCCAGAACCTGCCGGGCTAGGGCGTCGAGCTCTTTGCCGATCCGGCCCGGCCCGACCGCCTCGAGGGCCCGCTCCTGGGCCTCGAGCACCGCCCTGTACATCCTCTTCAGCTCCTGCGAGACCGCACCGATCCCCACCGTGCGGGTCATGTCCGAGCAGTACCCCCCGATCACCGCCCCGAAATCCAGCGTCACCAGGTCCCCCGGGCCCAGGACGCGCTGGCTGGGGGAGCCGTGGGGCATGGCGGTGCGCGGTCCGGAGACCACCGCCGTGTCGAAGGCCACCCCCTCCGAGCCGTTTTTGCGCAAGAAGAACTCGAGTTCCAGCGCGATATCGATTTCCCGGGCGCCCGGCTTCAGAAACGGCAGGATGTGGGCCAAGGCCCGGTCGGCCAACTGTGCGGCGGCGCGGATGTGCCCGATCTCCTCGGGCGACTTCCGCACCCGGTACTGCTCGATGAGGCCATAGGTGGGAACCCACTCGCCGGGAGCCTGCTGGCGCAGGGTCTCGAGCTGGGCGTAGGTGAGGCCCGCGGCCTCGAAGCCGATCCGCCCCCCGAGCAGCCCGGCGTAAACCTGGGGGCGCTCCTCGCGCCCCGCGATCCGCACCGGAAGGCGCGATTCCTGCTGGGCCTGCACGGTGTAGCGCCCGTCGGTGAGCAGGATGGCTCCGCTTTGCCCCACGATCACCTGGCCGTCTTTGGGCTCGGTGAAGCCCGACAAATAGCGCACGTTGGCCGGGGTGGAGATGAGCAGGGCATCCAGCCCATGGGCACCTAGGAGCTTCCCGTAATCCATCATGAGGCGAAGTCTACCACGGGTTTTGGGGTCCGTCTGGTCAACCCTGGGCAGGGCCAGGGCAGAATTCTTTCACGAGCAGATTTTATCGTGAAATATATCACATAATACTTGGGGTGGTCGCGGGCGATACCCTTAGCCCACTTCCGGCCTCGAGGATGGAAGGACCTACCTACCCCGCTCTTTTGGGTAAATCCGAAGGGTGCGGGGCGTTTGGTCAGACGCCCCGCCGGTTCGATTCCCGGCCCATCCGGGTGGAAAGGTTGGCTCAAGCCTTGCTGAGCCCAATCACCACTCTGCCTTCTTCGTCCTCGAGCTGCGTCAGGAAGCCCTCGGGGTTGGGTTTGGGCTCGAGCGAGAGGGCCAGGGTTTCCTCGGCCAGCCGGCCTCCAAACCGCGCCAGGGCCTCGGCGTATCTGCCCTCGGCCTGATAGGTGAGGCGGATGCGGTCCGAGACCTGTAAGCCCAGGTCCTTGCGGGCTTGCTGCACCAGCCGCACCAACTCGCGCGAAAGCCCCTCCAGGTAGAGTTCCTCGTCGATGCGCACCTCGAGCGCGGCCAGGTATCCGCGGTCCTCCAGGGCCTCGTAACCCTGGGGGGAGAGGGCTTCGAGCAGCACCTCCTCGGGTAACAGCTCGATTGCGCTGCCGGGGAGGGGGATCGGCTCCCCCCGCTTGACCCGCTCGGCCACGGCCCGGCCCTCGAGCTGGGCCAGCGCCTCGCGGATGGCCGGGAGCTGTTTGCCGTACTTCTTCCCCAGCAGGGGCAGGTTGGGCAGCACCCGGTAGGAGAGCACCGCCTCCTCGGGCCCCAGCACCCGCAGCTCCTTGACGTTGAGCTCGTCGGCGATCTCCGGGGCGAAGTGCTCGAGGCCGGCCCGTTCCTCCTCGGTGGGGGCGGTCACCAGCATGAGGGGCAGGGGGATGCGGGTCTTGACCCCGCTCTTGGCCCGGGCCGCGCGGGCCAGCCCCACCACCTCGAGCGCCGCGTGCATGGCCCGCAGCAGACCTTCGTCCTTCAGCTCGGGCCTGGCCTCCGGCCAAGACTCCAGGTGCACGCTCGGGGGGGCATCCGGGCGCACCGAGCGGACCAGGTTCTGCCACAGCGCCTCGGCGAAGAAGGGGGTGAAGGGGGCGGCGAGCGTGGCCACCGTGGTGAGGGCTTCGTAGAGGGTGGCGTAGGCGGCCTCCCGGTCGGAGGGGTCCTGGTTTTTCCAGAAGCGGCGGCGGTTGCGGCGCACGTACCAGTTGGAAAGTTCCTCCACGAACCCCTCCAGCGCCTTGGCCCCGCCCCGCGCGTCGTAGGTCTCGAGGGCCCGGCTCACCTCCTCGATGAGTTCTTGGGTGCGGGCCACCAGCCAACGGTCGATCTCGGGCCGCTCTGCCACCCGGGGCGGGTTCAGGAGGTCGGGGCGGTCCAGGTTGGCGTACAGCACGAAGAAGCTGTAGACGTTCCAGAGCGTGCCCAAGAAACCCCGCATGGCCTCGGCCACCAGCCGCTCGGAGAAGCGCTTGGTGTCGCCGGGGTCGCTGGCGGTGAACATGTACCAGCGCACCGCGTCGGCCCCGTACTTGTCGAAGGCCGGCAGGGGCTCCACCACGTTGCCCTTGCTCTTGGACATCTTGTGGCCCTTCTCGTCCACCAGGTGGCCCAAACAGATCACGTTCTTGAAGGCGGGCCGGTCGTAGAGCAGGGTGGCGATGGCGTGCAGCGAGTAGAACCAGCCGCGGGTCTGGTCGATGGCCTCGCTGATGAAGTCGGCGTTGAAGTGCCGTTTGAACTGCTCGTAGTTGGCCTCGGTCCCGGGCAGGGGTTTCCCGTCTGGCCCCAGCATCAGATGCCACTGGGCGTAGGGCATGGCCCCCGAGTCGAACCACACGTCCAGCACCTCCGGCACCCGGCGGAAGGTCTTGCCGTCCTTGACGAAGGTGATGTCGTCCACGTAGGGGCGGTGCAGGTCGAGGCCCGAGAGGTCGCGCCCAGCCAGCTCGGAAAGCTCCCGCACGCTCCCCACGCAGATCTTCTCCGAGCCGTCCTCGGCTACCCAGAAGGGCAGGGGAGTGCCCCAGTAGCGCTCGCGGCTGATGGCCCAGTCCACGTTGTCCTTGAGCCAGTTGCCGAAGCGCCCGTGCTTGATGTGCTCGGGGATCCAGTTGATCTCCTCGTTGCGGGCGTAAAGCTGCTGGCGGAAGAGCGAGGTCTTGATGTACCAGCTCGGCTTGGCGAAGTAGAGGATGGGGTCGCCGGTGCGGTCGTGGAAGGGGTAGCGGTGGCGGATGGTCCCGGCGTGGTACAGGGCCCCGCGCTCCTTCATGAGGCGGATCAGGCCCCGGTCAGCGTCCTTGAAGAACTTGCCGCGCTCCTCCGTCACCCGCATTACGCCATACTCGTCGGTGCCGAAGAGCAGGGGAGTCCCGTACTGGCGGGAGAGCTCGAGGTCCTCCGCCCCGTACACCGGGGCCTCGTGGGCCACCCCCGATCCGTCCTCGGCACTCACGAAGTCGGCCAGGGCCACGAAGTGCATGGCCGGCCTGCCGTCGGGCCGCCGCTGGCCCTGCTCCTTCACCGCGCCCAGCTCCACGCAGACCTCGGGGAAGGGCGGGGTGTACTCCCACCACTCCAGGTCAGCGCCCTTGAGGTGCGCCAGGACCTCGAGGGCCTCCTTGTGCAGCTCCCCGACCCGCTCCACGGCCTCCGCCGCGAAGATCAGGTGCCCCGCCGAGGGCGAGCGCACCAGCGCGTAGTCCATCCCGGGGTTCACCGCCGCCATGGTGTTGGAGGGCAGGGTCCAGGGGGTGGTGGTCCAGACCAGGATGGCCAGGTCGTGCAGCTCCTCGAGCCGCACCCCCTGGGCATCCAGCGCCCGGCGCACGGCATCCGGCGTAGTCCCCAGCTTCAAGGGGAAGCGCACATACACGCTGGGGTCGTCCACCTCGCGGTAGCCGTCGGCGATCTCGTTTTGCGAGAGGGTGGTGGAGATGCGCGGGGAAAGGGGCACCACCTTGTGGTCCTGGGTGATGAGCCCCTTGTCCCACAGCCGCTTCAAGAGGTTCCACACCGACTCGATGTACTCGTTGGTGTAGGTGATGTAGGCCCCCTCGAGGTCCACCCAGTACCCCAGCCGCTCGGTGAAGTAGTTCCAGTCCTGGATGTTCTCGAAGACGTACCGCTTGCAGGTCTCGTTGAACTCGGCGATCTCCTCGCGCGAGAGGGCCTTGCGCCCCAGCACCCCCAGCCGCTTCTCCACCGCGATCTCCACCGGCAGCCCGTGGGTGTCCCAGCCGCCCTTGCGGGTCACGTGGTAGCCCCGCATGGTCTTGTAGCGGGGAAAGAGGTCCTTGAAGCTCCGGGCCAGCACGTGGTGCATGGCCGGTAGCCCGTTGGCGGTGGGCGGCCCTTCGTAGAACACAAACTCGCCCCGGGGGGCTGCCTTTTGATCCGACTTCCGGAAGATGTCTTCCCGCTTCCAAAACTCCAGCACCCCGGCCTCGAGGGCGGGGAAGTTCATCTCCCCCACATCCTTGAAGAGCTTCCTTTCCTCTACCATCTCCTGGTCTCCTTGCTTAAAAGAAGACGCCCGTACCCGAAACCACCGCTTGAGGGTTGCTCAGGTGCGGACGAGAGGGGCACTCCCGCGTTACCACCGCACTTCTCGGCAGAGGGACTCGCCGAGCACTCTTGAGCGCTATCACGGGCGCACCCGTCGGGTTCTACTGGGCGTCCGACGCCTTTCTTCCCGCGGCTCCGGGGTGATGGCCCCTTCCTATGGCGCTTGGCGCGCTCGCCTTTACATCGAACCCAGCCTGTGCTAATCTTCACATTTGGCGGCTAGGCCGATAGGTACACTCTAGCAAGTCCTCCAGGGCGAGTCAACGCGAGCGCTTGCGCGTCGGATGAGGCTAGGGTAGACTGCACCTGAAGCCAACAGCCTAGGCCCAGTGGACAGACAACGCTGTCACCCCCACACAAACCGGGTTTTGAAGGAGCTTGGAGGTATGGACTTATACCTGGATACTGCCGAAGTCAGCGAGATCCGCGAGATCGCGTCTTGGGGCGTGCTGGCCGGGGTCACCACCAATCCCAGCCTGGTCGCCAAGTCGGGGCGCGACTTCGAGGAAGTCATCCGAGAGATCAGCGAGATCGTCCAGGGGCCGGTCTCCGCCGAGGTCACGGCGCTCGAGGCCCCTGCCATGATCGCCGAGGGACGCAGACTCGCGGCGATTGATCCCAACGTGGTGGTCAAGCTTCCCACCATCGTGGAGGGGCTCAAGGCCTGCAAGGCGCTCTCCGCCGAGGGCATCCGGGTCAACATGACCCTGATCTTCTCCGCCAATCAGGCGCTTTTGGCCGCCACCGCCGGCGCTTGGTGCGTTTCGCCCTTCGCCGGTCGCCTCGACGACATCTCCTGGGACGGCATGGAGCTGGTGGCCGAGATCGCCGGGATCTTCGACATCCACGGCATCGGCACCCGGGTGCTGGCGGCCTCGATCCGTCATCCGATGCACGTGCTGCAAGCCGCCAAGGCCGGGGCCGACATCGCCACCATGCCGGCCAAGGTGTTCCAGCAACTGATCCAACATCCGCTCACCGACAAGGGCCTGCAACAATTCCTGGCCGATTGGGAAAAGACCAAGGAGAAAGCGAAGCAACCATGAGAACCGCGCGCGGCAAGAAGGCCGCTACTGAAGCCACCCCCCTCTCTTACCAGGAACTCTCCGCCAAGATCCTGCCCGAGCTGCACCTCATCGCGGCCCAACAGGGCATCGAGGACTACAAGAAGATGGGCAAGGATGACCTGGTGATGGCCCTTTTGCAACAGGAGGCCACCGGGGAGGGCCTGCGGCTGGCCAAGGGCTATCTCGAGATCAGCTCGGACGGCTACGGCTTTTTGCAGGAAAACCTCTATAACCTCGAGACCCGCTCGGTGATCGTCTCGGCGGGGCTGATCAAACAGCACCAGCTCCGCACCGGCGACTACGTGGTGGGCAAGGCCCGCCCGCCGCGTGAAAACGAGCGCTACGGGACGCTGATCCGGGTGGAGGCGGTCAACAACCTAGACCCCGAGGCTGCCGCCCGCAGGCCCAAATTCGATGAGCTGATCCCCCAGTTCCCTGACCGGCAGCTCCGGCTCGAGACCACCCCAGACGAGATGTCCACCCGGGTCATCGACCTGCTCTCGCCGATCGGGCGGGGGCAGCGCGGGCTGATCGTGGCCCCGCCCAAGGCCGGTAAGACCACCCTGCTCAAGAAGATCGCCAAAGCCATCCTCAAAAACGAACCGGACGTCAAGGTGATCGTGCTCCTCATCGATGAGCGCCCCGAGGAGGTCACCGACTTCCGCGAGAGCGTAGAAGGGGCTGAGGTCATCGCCAGCACCTTCGACGAACCCCCGCAGAACCACATCCGGGTGGCCGAGTTCGTGCACGAGCGCTCCCGCCGTATCGTGGAGGAGGGCGGGCACGTGGTGATCTTGCTGGACAGCATCACCCGCTTGGCCCGGGCCAACAACCTGGTCACGCCGCCCACCGGACGTACCCTATCCGGTGGCCTGGACTCAGCGGCCCTGCACTTCCCCAAACGCTTCTTGGGGGCGGCCCGCAACATCCGCGGGGGAGGGTCGCTGACCATCCTGGCCACCGCCCTGGTCGAGACCGGCAGCCGCATGGACGACGTGATCTTCGAGGAGTTCAAGGGGACCGGCAACATGGAGCTTCAGCTCAACCGCCGTCTCGAGGAGCGCCGTATCTTCCCGGCGATCGATATCTCCAAGTCCTCCACCCGCCGCGAAGAGCTGCTGTTGGGCGAGGAGGTGCTGCAAAAGGTCTGGCTGCTGCGCAAGGTGCTGGCCGATATGGACCCCGCCGAAGCCATGGAGATGCTGCTTTCCCGGCTCTCCCGTACCAAGAGCAACAAGGAGTTCCTTGCAACTTTGGCCGGCAAGTAGTTATACTCTCGCAGGGTAGCCCGAAGGGTAACTCACCAAGCTAGCCAACGCCACTCCCGGAGGTCTTGACTTTGCCTAATGAATGGTGGAGACTCGCGTTTGCTGGAGCTTTGCTCAACCTCCCTCTAGCCACGCTGGATATCCCTAGAGAGCTGGCTCCCCCGAACGAGGTTGTCCTGGACGCACCGGCCAAAAAGGGCTGGGTGCTCTATACGGTCAAACCCGGGGACACCTTGAGCACCATCGCCAGCCGGTACGCGGTGGACCCCCGGGCCATCCTTTGGTCCACCGGGCTCACCCGCCCCGATCTCAAACCGGGGCAGTCCTTGCGCATCCCCATCACCGAGGGGGTCGAGCGCCAGGTGCGGATCCCGCCGGGGGTGCAGGAGTACGTGGTGCGAGGCGGGGACACCCTGCAAACCCTGGCGCGGCGCTTTGGGGTGACCGAACTCGACCTGGTCTCGGCCAACCCCAGCCTGCCCAGCCTGGACCGGCTGGCCGAGGGCAGCATCGTCTACATCCCCACCCAGACCAAGGGCCTGCTGGTCCAGATGGGCAAGGGGCAAAACCTCACCGACCTGGCCGAGCGCTTTGGGGTGCCGGTGCTGACCATCGCTAAGGCCAACGGGGTCAAGGATCCGCTCGAGCTTCGCGCCGGAGACCTGGTGCTCCTGCCCGGCATCCAGGCCCGCACCACCTACGACCGGCTCCTGGCGGTGCGCGAGGAGGAGCGCCGCCAGCGCGAGGAGGAGCAGCGCCGGTTGGCCGAGGAGCGCCGCAAGCAGGAGGAGGCCCGCCGATTGGCCGAGCAGCGGCGGCAGCAGCAACTGGCCCAGGCCAGGGTGCAGCGCCAACAACCGGCCAAGGCCGCTGCGGTGCGCCGGGTTAACTACGAGGCCGCCGCCGGCGGTTTCCAGTGGCCGCTGGGGGATTTTGTCATCACCACCTATTACGGTCAGCGGGGGGCCTACCAGCGCTTCCACACCGGTGTGGACCTGGCCGCCCCCATGGGCACCCCCATCTATGCGGCCAAGGCTGGTCAGATCGAGACCGCCGGGTGGAGCAGTTGGGGTTACGGGCTCCACGTGATCATTGACCACGGCTCCGGCGTCGAGACCCTCTACGGCCATATGTCCCGCATCGCCGTACAGCCCGGCCAGTTTGTTGAGCGGGGCCAGCTCATCGGCTACGTGGGCTCTACCGGCTGGTCCACCGGCCCACACTGCCACTTTGAGGTACGGGTGGGCGGGGAGACCCGCAACCCTCTGGCCTACCTCCCCTAAACCCCGCGGGTGGACATTGTCGCCTCGAGCCCCACTTTCGGCCCGGCTGGGTGATAGAGTAGAGCCTGGTTGCTCTGTGCAGCAAACCCCGGGAGGAATTGATGGAGAAAGGCACCCTACGTGTAAAGACCGGCTTCGCCGAGATGTTCAAGGGCGGGGTGATCATGGACGTGATGAACCCCGACCAGGCCCGCATCGCCGAGGATGCCGGAGCTACCGCGGTGATGGCCCTCGAGCGCATCCCCGCCGATATCCGGGCGCAAGGCGGGGTGGCCCGGATGTCCGACCCCGAGATGATCGAAAAGATCAAGGAGGCGGTCTCCATCCCGGTCATGGCCAAGGTGCGCATCGGGCACACCGTGGAGGCGCAGATCCTCGAGGCCATCGGGGTGGACTTTATCGATGAGTCCGAGGTGCTGACCCCTGCCGACGAGGCCTACCACATCAACAAGTGGGACTTCAAGGTGCCCTTCGTCTGCGGTGCGACCAACATCGGGGAGGCCCTGCGCCGGATCGGGGAGGGGGCCTCGATGATCCGCACCAAGGGCGAGGCTGGGACCGGCAACGTGGTGGAAGCCGTGCGCCACGCCCGTAGCGTGCTCGGGTCCATCCGGCAGATCCAGGCCATGCGCCGCGAGGAACTCATGACCTTCGCCAAGGAGAACGGGGCTCCCTATGACCTGGTGCTCTGGGTTCACGAGAACGGCAAGCTGCCGGTGGTGAACTTCGCCGCCGGGGGGGTGGCTACCCCCGCCGACGCCGCCCTGATGATGCAACTGGGCATGGACGGGGTGTTTGTGGGCTCGGGCATCTTCAAGTCGGCGGCCAGCCTCTCCGAGGCCGAGCGCCCCAAAGCCTGGTTCCGCCGGGCTCAAGCCATCGTCAAGGCAGTCACCCACTACAACGACCCGGCGGTGCTGGCCGAGGTCTCGCGGGGTTTGGGTGAGGCCATGGTGGGGATCAACCTCGACTACCTGGCCGAGGAGGAGAAGCTCGCCAAGCGCGGGTGGTAGCGGGTCCAGGGGATGGCCCCGCCCCACCGGGAGTGGGACCGGGCCTGTTGGTTGGCCCATGATGGGCCTGGGGGTCGCGGCTGAGCCCATCGTAGTTTGCGAAACCCGGAGGGCAAAGCGCTAGGCCTGCCCTCCCGGGGATCGGCTCACGGGCACTCCCCCCCGTGCAGGAGGAGCACCGTCCCCCAGTCCCGGGGGGGCCGCTCCACCGCCCCCCGCCAGTCCACGCAGGGCCAGAGGCCCGCCATGTGGTCGGCCACCTCCAGGAGCAAAGCCCGGTCGGTCCCCCCCTCCTGGGCGGCCATGATCAGCCAGCGCAGGGTCATGGTCTCCACATCCGTCCCCGGCCCGCCCTGCACCGGGACGGAGGTGCGCGAGGTGCCCGCGAACGGGCCGGCTATCCCCGCGCGCCCCAGCTGGCAGGCCCAGTACTGGTTCGCCCGGTACCAGCTCTGTGCGGGGAAGCGGCGCATGGTGTTGAGCCAGGAGCGGATGTAGGTCGCGCGCAGCCGGCGGACGCGGTCGAGGTCGTGTCCCGCGGTCTGCTCTGGCTGGCGGTAGAACAGCCACAGCACGTCCCCCGCGCGCCAGCCCTGCCAGCCGTTGGTGGCCAGGTAGGTGTTGGGCCCCGGAGTGCCGCAGGGATCCCCCCAGTCCGCCCCATAAGGGGGGATGCCGTTGTCCCGCTCCTGGGCCCCGTGCAGGCTGAAGGCCAGGTTCCGGTACCAGGAGCGGCCCGTCGCGACGAACACCCCCGGCGGGTAGCCGTAGTCGATGGGGACGTTGCCCGCCCCTACCCCGTCCCCCGGGGTGAGCAGGAGGGGCAGCCAGTACCAGGCGTCCATGATGTACTGGTCGGTCTCCACCGAGGCAGTGGCGGTGGCCTTGAGGGTGTGCAGGGTCCCCTCCTG
>PSML01000048.1:0-19553 GCA_040290145.1 Meiothermus sp.
CGGGGATGCGGTCGGTCTGGGTGGACCGCGGCTTCAAGCCCCCAGACCGGCGCTACCCGGCGGATTTGGAGGTAAAAAATCTGCTCGAGCTGCTCCCTTGGCTCGGGGCACTGGGTTGAGGGCAGAAGGTATGGGTGGGACCTGCGCAAAAGGTTCTGAGCAGCCTTGTGATCCCCCGGCTTGGCGCGTAAACCGAAGCTGGCCGACTCTAGAGTGAAGCCGCTCTGGCGGCGGTACTCCAGTGAAGCCGCTCCGGCGGCGGTACTCCAGTGAACCAGACCGAAAGTCCAAAGCCTCCCGGTCTGGCCTCTCTAGCGCAGCGCTTTGAGGGCCAGCCGGATGATCTCCTGGGTGCTGGCCTCGGGGTGTTGCTGGATGATCTGAGCCACGGTGGTGCGCACCTGGCTCTCGCGAAAGCCCAGCGTGACCAGGGCCAGCTCGGCCTCTTCGGTCTGGGGGCGGCGGATGATCGGGCCGCCCTCGCCCATCAGGTGGGCCGGGACCCTCCCGCGCAGCTCGAGCGCGATCCGTTCGGCCAGCTTGCGCCCGACTCCGGGGGCCCCGGTGAGTAGGCGAATATCCCCATCCGAGAGGGCTCGAGCCAGCAAGGATGGGGATAGGGAGGAGAGCAGGCTCAGCCCGACCTTGGGCCCCACCCCGCTCACCCCCAGCAGCAGCTCGAAGAGTTCCAGCGAGCGCTGGTCGGCGAAGCCATAGAGCGAGAGGTCGTCCTCGCGCACCATGAGCTTGGTGTGCAGGACGACCTCGCCCGCTTCGGGCAGGTTGGTCAGGGTGGTGGTGGGGCAGAAGACCTCGAGCCCCAACCCGCCGATGAGCAGGATCACGCTGCTGTCGGTTTTGCGCAGCGCGGTGCCTTTGAGGTAGCGAACCATAGGGGAGGCTACCGGCCAGCGAATTTGGCCGCTCGCTTCTGGTAGAAAGCCTGCACGCCCTCCTTGTGGTCCTCGGTGCGGCTGGCGACTTCCTGCAACAGGGCTTCGTACTCGAGCATCTCCTCGAGCGTAGCCCCGGCGCTGCGCCGCAGGGCCCGTTTGATGAGCCCGTAGGTCTTGGTCGGGCCCGCCGCGAGCTCGTCGGCGAGCCGGCCTACCTCCTCGGCAAATCGCTCGGTGGGCACCACCCGGTTCACCAGGCCCAGGCCCAGGGCTTGCTCGGCGGTGAGGCGAGGGGAGAGGGCCTCGAGCTCGAAGGCCTTGGCGTACCCCACGATGCGCGGCAGGGTGTAGTTCATCCCGGCGTCGGGGATCAGGCCGATCCTGCTGAAGCCGGTGGTGAAGACCGCGTCTGACGAGGCGATGCGAAGATCACAGGCCAGCGCCAAGGACATCCCGGCTCCGGCGGCAGCCCCGTGTATGGCGGCGATCACCGGCTTCTCCAGGGCGGCGATGTTCTCCACCACCGCCACGTAGTTCCTGAGGTGGGCTTTGTACGAGATGGTTTGCCCCTCGAACTCGCGCAGATCCTGCCCCGAGCAGAACCCCCGGCCCGCTCCCTTGAGCACCACCGCCCGCACCTCGGGGGCCGCGGCCTCCTTGTGGAAGGCTTTGGCCAGGGCCTGCAGCATCTCGGTGGTGAAGGCGTTGATGGCCTCGGGTCGGTTTAGGGTCAGGGTGAGGACTCCACCGTTTTGTTCGCTCAGCAGTATGCTCATATCTCCTCCGTATTCTCCTGCATCCGCCGCAGCAAGCGGATCTGCCCGGCGTGGTAGATGTCGTGGTTGGCCGCGCCGAACGCGTGCTCGGCCAGCGTCCAGCGGCCTGACGTGGTATCGAGGGTTTCGGGCTCGAGTTCCGCCACCGCCTGGCGTAGTTCGCGGTGGCAGCGATCCAGGAACTCGAGGTCTTCCTTCCAGGCTTTCGCGGTGGGTGGGGCCGGGATGGCCGGGAAGTTGGCGGGTTTGCGCGGAAAGGCTCCGCGCGAGGAATCGCCCCGCAGGGCTCGAGTCGCCATATATTTCCAGTAGGCGCAGTGCAGGGCCAGCTCCCAGATGTTGTGCCGATCCGGCTGGGGCCGCCACAAGGCCTCTTCTACGTCCACCCCCCGCAGCGAGTTCCGCAGGTTCGGGCCGTGCCAGGTGGCCTGATCGTAAGCCTGATCAATCAGGGTCAGCAACATTCGGATCCGGGAATCGGGCAAGATGACCTCCTGAGCCAAAGCTTTACGCGGTAAGCTAAAGATTTTCTTGCTTACCGCTTCCCGCCTATTTTCCCTTCCACTCCGGCTTGCGCTTCTCGACGAAAGCGGTTGTTCCCTCCTGCTTGTCCTCGCTGCCGAAGGCGATCAGGAACTGGCTACGCTCGTAGGCCAGGCCGTGCTCGAGGGGAAGGTCTTGGGCGCGGTTCACCGCGTCCTTGGCCAGAGCAGCGGCCAGGGGGGCGCGGGAGGCCACCCGGTGGCCTAGCTCGAGGGCTTCCTCCAGGTAAAGTTCGATGGGGACGACCTTGTTCACCAGCCCCAAGCGGTAAGCCTCCCAGGCGCTCAAGACCCGCCCGGCCAGCACCGTCTCCATCGCCCAGTATTTGCCGATCTGCCGGGTCAGGCGCTGGGTCCCGCCCGCGCCGGGGATGAGGCCCAGGTTGATCTCGGGCTGGGCGAAGCGGGCCGTCTCCGAGGCCACGATCAGGTCGCAGATCAGGGCCAGCTCGCAGCCGCCGCCGTAGGCGAACCCCGAGACCGCCGCGATCAAGGGCTTTTTGGCCCGCCGCAAGACCTCGTACTGCTCGCCCCGCGGGTTCCCCATCAGCTCGGGGAGCGAGGTCTGCTGGAACTCGGCGATGTCGGCTCCAGCGGCGAAAGCCCTTTCGTTGCCGGTGAGGACCACCGCCCCGATCTCGGGGTTTCGCTCAAAATCACCCACCGCCGCGGCGATCTCGCCCAGGGTTTGGGTGTTGATGGCGTTGAGCTGCTTGGGCCGGTTGAGCCGGACCAGGCCCACTTTGCCGTGGGTCTCGAGGAGGACGTTTTGGTACATGGGGCACTCCGTGATCGTGGTGTCTTGCGTCGGGAAGATGGCCTACTTCATCCGGTCTGGGCTAAACCGCTGGCCTTCCCAGACGTCAATAAAAGCCGTCCCCGCGTGGAGCTTGGCCTTGTGGGGGACCCCGGCGGGGATGTGGTAATAGTCCCCCTTCTTGAAGACCCGGTGCTCGCCAGCCATCCAAAACTCCACCACACCCTCGAGCACCACCCCCCACTGCCCGTCGTGGGCGTGCTCGGGCACCTCGGTTTCCTGGGCCACCTGGCCGAACCCGATCTGTCCGCCCTGCCCCGAGATCACCGGCATGTCCATCCCCGGCCAGAGGGTGACCTGTTTGAACTTCTCGAACCACTCCGGGAATACCTTCATCGAGTTGCCTCCTCTGTCTAAGTTTACCGGGTGAGTGTCGTACGTCTTGGCCTTATTTAGGCTTTTGCCGTATGACCTCATTTGCCATCGGCTATCCGCAGTGTTATCCTTCACAGCTAATATGGCTTTGGTCGTGCAGAAGTACGGCGGCACCAGCGTGGGCGACCTCGAGCGCATCCACAAGGTGGCCCAGCGCATCCAGCACTACCGCGAGCGGGGCCATCAGCTTGCGGTGGTGGTCTCGGCGATGGGGCACACCACCGACGAGCTGATCGCCCTGGCCAAGCGGGTCAGCAAGCGCCCGCCGCAGCGCGAACTGGACATGCTCACCACCATCGGCGAGCAGCAGTCGGTGGCGCTACTGTCCATACAGCTCAACGCGATGGGCATCCCGGCGCGGGGCTTCACCCAACACCAGATCGGCATCACCACCGACGGGCGCTATGGCGACGCCCGCATCCTGCGGGTCGAACCCCGGCTGATCCAGCAGTGCCTGGACCGGGGCGAGGTGGCGGTGGTGGCCGGGTTTATGGGCACCACCCCCGACGGCGAGCTGACCACCTTGGGGCGCGGTGGCTCGGACACCACCGCCGTGGCCATCGCGGCGGCCTTGGGCGCCCCCGAGTGTGAGATCTTCACCGACACCGAGGGGGTCTACACCACCGACCCCCACACCATCCCCGAGGCCCAGAAGCTCCCTCGCATCGGCTACGACCAGATGCTCGAGCTGGCCGCCCTGGGGGCCCGGGTGCTCCACCCCCGCGCGGTCTACTACGGCAAACGCTACGGCCTGAAGATTCACGTGCGCAGCAGCTTTTCCTATAACCCTGGAACCTTAGTGGAGGCAAGCATGGAACTGGATCGCCCGGTGACGGGAGTGGCCCTAGACGACGAGATCGCGCAGATCGGCTTGGTGGGGATCCCCGACCGCCCCGGCATCGCCAGCCGGGTCTTCGAGGCCCTAGCCCGCAAAGGCGTGGCGGTGGACATGATCATCCAGGGCGTACCCGGCCACGACCCCTCGCGCCAGCAGATGGCCTTCACGGTCAACAAGGACTTCGCCGAGGAGGCCCTCGAGGCCCTCGAGCCGGTCCTGGCTGAGATGGGCGGGGAGGCCGTGCTGCGCCGGGATGTGGCCAAGGTCTCGGTGGTGGGGGTTGCGCTGGCCTCCACCCCGGGCATCCCGGCCAGGATGTTCGCGGCGGTCGCGAGCGTGGGGGCCAACATCGAGATGATCGCCACCAGCGAGGTGCGCATCTCGGTGATCATCCCCGCCCAGTATGCCGAGGCCGCGCTCCGGGCGGTGCATAGCGCCTTCGAACTGGACCGGCCGGTGGCCTCATGAGCGATTACTCCGGCCAACAACACCTCACCTGGTCGGACGTCACCGCTCTGGTCTCGAGCCTTTTGGGGCGGCTCAACCCGCGCGATTACGACTGCATCCTGGCGGTGACCCGGGGCGGCATGATCCCGGCCTGTCTGGTCAGCGAGGCTACCGACCTGCGCGATATCCTCACCGCGGCGGTGATGTTCTATACCGCCCAAGGTCAGACCCTGGAGGAGCCCCACTTCCTCCAGTTCCCCGGCGATACCCTGCTCCTGGGCAAGCGCGTCTTGATCGTGGACGACGTGTGGGACTCAGGGAGGACCGCGGTGGCGGTGCGCGAGCGGGTCAAGCTGGCGGGCGGGCGGCCTACCCTGGCGGTGCTCCACTACAAGCCCAAGATGAGCCGCTTTCCCGGGGATGGCCCCGACCTCTACGCCGCCGAGACGGATGCCTGGATCGTGTACCCCTGGGACCCGGTGCAGGGCTGGGTGAGGACTACTTGATCAGCCCGAGTTGCCTTACCGCGTCGCGTTCTTCGGCCAGTTCCTTGGCGGTGGCGTCCATCCTGCCCCGGCTGAAGTCGTTGATCTCGAGCCCTTGCACGATTGCGAAGTCCCCGCCCCGGCACACGCAGGGGTAGCTGTAGACCAGCCCCTCGGGGATACCGTAGGAGCCGTCGGAGGGGACGGCCATGCTCACCCAGTCGCCCTCCGGGGTGCCCAAGGCCCAGTCGCGCACGTGGTCGATGGCCGCACTGGCCGCGCTGGCCGCCGAGGAAGCCCCCCGGGCCTCGATGATCGCCGCACCGCGCTTGGCCACGGTGGGGATGTAGGTGTTGGCGTACCACTCGGGGTCGCCCACCATCTCGTAGGCGTTTTGCCCGTCCACTTCGCAGTGGAAGAGGTCGGGGTACTGGGTGAGGGAGTGGTTGCCCCAGATGGTCATCTTCTTGATGCTGGTGACCGGGCGCTTGACCCGGGCGGCGAGCTGGCTGATGGCCCGGTTGTGGTCGAGGCGGGTCATGGCGTGGAACTGGCGGGGCGAGAGGCCCGGGGCGTTGTGGTAGGCGATGAGGGCGTTGGTGTTGGCCGGGTTGCCCACCACCAGCACCTTCACGCTTGGTTTGGCGCTTTCGGAGAGGGCCTGGCCCTGGGCGGTGAAGATGGCCCCGTTGGCCTGGAGCAAGTCCGCGCGCTCCATCCCGGCCTTGCGCGGCATGGCCCCCACCAAAAGGGCGTAGTCGGCATCCCCGAAGGCCACGTTCGGGTCATCGGTCTGCACGATTCCCGCCAGGGTCGGGAAAGCGCAGTCCTCGAGTTCCATCACCACCCCCTGTAAGGCTTTGAGCGCGGGGGTGATTTCCAAAAGCTGCAAGATGACCGGCTGGTCCTGGCCCAGCATCTCGCCCGCGGCGATCCTGAAGAGGAGGCTATAGCCGATCTGACCGGCGGCTCCGGTGACCGCCACACGAACCGGGGATTTCATCAACGATGCTCCTTTCCAAACCGTTCAAAATCATACCGCCCTCGAGCGCCGATGCAGGTGGTAATACTCCTCGTTGGGCTTCCAGCCCAGGGCGTTGGCCAGGCGGTTGGTGAAGTTGAACATGGCCGCGACCTGGGCGGCCTCGAAGATGGCCTCGTCGGAGAGGCCCACCGCCCGCAGGGGAGTGAGGTCGTCGGGGCTCATGGTGGGGGAGTCTTGGGTCATCTTCACCGCGAAGTCCAACAGGGCCCGCTCCCTGGGGGTCAGGTCGGCGCGGCGGTAGTTGGCGCTCAGCACCTCGGGGAGTACCGGGTCACCGCTGATCTCGCGCAGGTAGGCCGAGTGGCTGGCCAGACAGTATTCGCACCGGTTCTCCGCCGAGACCACCACCGCGATCATCTCCCGCTCCCTGCGCGAGAGGGCGCTGTGCTCCTCGCTTCGCATGAGGAAGTCATAGTAGCGGAACCAGCGCAGGAAGTGCTCGGGCAAGAGGGCGAAGTTGCGGGCCACGTTAGGGATCAGGCCGGTCTTCTCGAGGAACTTGCCGAAGAGCACCTGCACGTCCGGGGGGGCCTCACTCGGCTCGGGCACCCTGATCCAGGCGGTGGCCTCGGGGTTGGCCTGCGCCCTGGCCTTGGCGGGGGCGCTCTTGCGCTTGGGTTTGGGCGAGCTTTGGTTCACTTAGCCCTCCTGGGCCGCCCAGCGGGCCGGGGCGGCCTGCTTGAGAAAATCTACGATGTCCTGGGTGGAAGTGCCCGGGCCAAACACCGCGGCGACGCCCAGCGCTTTCAGTCGGGGCACGTCCTCGTCGGGGATGATGCCCCCGCCAAACAGCAAAACATCGCCCGCGTTTTGCTCCTCGAGGAGGCGGCGCACCTCGCTGAAGTAGTGCATGTGCGCCCCGGAGAGGATCGAGAGCCCGATGGCGTCCACGTCCTCCTGCAGGGCCGCTGAGACGATCATCTCGGGGGTCTGGCGTAAGCCGGTGTAGATCACCTCCATCCCCGCATCGCGAAGCGCACGGGCCACCACCTTGGCCCCCCGGTCGTGGCCGTCGAGGCCGGGCTTGGCGATCAGCACTCGGATTCGTCTGTCCATGCTGGCATTCTACCGAACGGGGGCGGGCGCGGTCTAAACCAGCACCGGCTCCTCGTAGACCCCGTACACCGCCCTGAGCTCGTCCATCATCTCGCCCAGCGTGGCGTAGGCCAGGGCGCACTCGACGAAGTGGGGCATGGTGTTGCGGCCTTCCTTGGCGGCCTGGCGCAGGCCCTCCAGGGCCACCTGCACGGCGATGGGGTCGCGCTCGCGCCGCACCTGGGCCAGCCGGGCGTTCTGCACCCGCTCCACCTCGGGGTCCACAAGCTGGATGGGCACCTGCAGGCCCTCCTCCTGGAAGGCGTTCACCCCCACGATGATGCGCTCGCCCCGCTCGACTTCTTGCTGGAAGTGGTAGCTGGCGTCGGCGATCTCGCGCAGGAAGTAGCCTTCTTCGATGGCCCGCACCACCCCGCCCATGCGGCGGATCTCCTCGAGGATGGCCAGGGCCTGGCGCTCCATCTCGTCGGTGAGCCACTCCACGTAGTAAGAACCGGCCAGCGGGTCTATGGTGTGGGTCACGCCGGTCTCGTAGGCGATGATCTGCTGGGTGCGCAGGGCGATGGTGGCCGAGTCCTCGGTGGGCAGGGCTAGGGCCTCGTCGTAGGCGTCGGTGTGGAGGGAGTTGGTGCCCCCCAGCACGGCGGCCAGGGCCTGGATGGCCACCCGGGCGATGTTGTTCAAGGGCTGCTGCGCGGTGAGGGAGACCCCGGCGGTCTGGGCGTGGGTGCGCAGGGCCCAGCTCTGGGGGTTCTTGGCCCCGTAGCGCTCGCGCATCTCGCGGGCCCAGATGCGCCGCGCGGCGCGGAACTTGCAGATTTCCTCGAAGAAGTCGTTGTGGGCGTTGAAGAAGAAGGAGATGCGGGGGGCGAACTCGTCGATCTCGAGGCCCCGCCGGAGGGCCCAGTCCACGTACTCGAGCCCATCGGCCAGGGTGAAGGCCAGCTCCTGCACCGCGGTGGAGCCCGCCTCGCGGATGTGGTAGCCCGAGACCGAGATGAAGTTCCACTTGGGCACGTGCTTAGGCCCCCACTCGAAGGTGTCGATGACCAGCTTCACGCTGGGCTCGGGCGGGAAGATGAACTCCTTCTGGGCGATGAACTCCTTGAGGATGTCGTTCTGGATGGTGCCGCCCAGCCTCTCCCAGCGGTAGCCCTTCTTCTTGGCCGCCGCCAGGTACATGGCCCAGATGGCGTTGGCGGGGGAGTTGATGGTCATGGAGGTGGTGACCTCCTCGAGGTTGATGCCCTCGAAGAGGATCTCCATGTCGGCCAGGCTGGAGACGGCCACCCCGCACTTGCCCACCTCGCCCTTGGAGAGGGGGTGGTCGGAGTCGTAGCCCATCAGGGTGGGCAGGTCGAAGGCCGTGGAGAGCCCGGTCTGCCCCGCCTTGAGGAGCTTCTTGAAGCGCTCGTTGGTCTGCTCGGCGCTGCCGAAGCCGGCGAACATGCGCATGGTCCAGAGCTTGCTGCGGTACATCGAGCCATACACCCCGCGGGTGTAGGGGTACTCGCCGGGGTGGCCCAGCTTCTGGTCGTAGTCGAAGCCTTTGAGGTCTTCAGGGGTGTACAGCGGCTCGGGGGCGATACCCGAGAGGGTCTTGTGGGCCACGGGCCGCTCGGGCATCTTCTCGAGGGATTTGTTGTAGGTCTCCCGCATCCAGGCGCTCTTGGGGCGGTTCGTGCTCATAGGCTGATTGTATAACGCTTTTGCCGGTTTAGAACGCCAAACCGTTGGACGGCCAGCCAGGCCCGGGACCAAGGTCATGGGTACGAATGCCTCTAGCGACGGGGTCGGGGCCAGCCTACCCTGAGCATCAGAAGGAGGCGATTATGGCAACCACCCAGATCCCAGAGCCTGGCCTGGCCCGCTTTCTGTTTGCCGACACCCGGCTGGCCCCGCTGTGGCTGGTCCTACGGGTCTACCTAGGCTGGCTGTGGCTCGAGGCCGGCTGGAGCAAGCTCACCAACCCGGCCTGGGTAGGCGACAAGGCGGGGGTGGCGGTGGGCGGCTTCCTCGAGCGAGCCCTGACCAAGACCACCGGCGAGCACCCCGACGTGACCGGCTGGTACGCCTGGTTCATCCAGAACGTGGCCCTACCCAACAAGGTGCTCTTCAGCTACCTGGTGACCTTCGGCGAGATCCTGGTGGGCATCGCGCTCATCGTCGGGCTCTTCACCGGCTTGGCGGCCTTCTTCGCCGGCTTCATGAACGCGGCCTTCCTGCTGGCGGGCACGGTGAGCTCGAACCCCTGGATGTTCATCTTGGCGACCTGGCTGGTGCTGGCCTGGCGGACCGCGGGCTACCTCGGCCTCGACTACTTCGTGCTGCCCCGCCTGGGCGTGTCCTTCAGGAGAAACACCAACCCGCCCGAAGTGCGCACCAACTAAAGGATCTCGCGTCAAAAGCCCCCGAGCAAACTCGAGGGCCTTCCCTTTAGAGCAGCCCCGCCGAGTTCAAAGCCCCCACGGTGTGGTCGGCGTGAACCTTGAGGGCCCGCAGGAGCCGGTCAAGCGGAGCCCCTTGGAGCACCTCTATCGCCTCCGAGCCGGGCAAAAACAGCACCGCCCGCAGGGCCTGTACCCCCTCCGAGCCCAAAAACACCCCCCGATCCTCCGGGCTGAGGCGACCCTCCTCCAGGCTTTGGCCCTGCCCGGTCAGGTTGGGCTGCAGCCCGGCGGCCCGCAGCACCCGCCACCCCGCCCAGACCAGCACCATCTTGGAGTTTTCGTGTTTGGCGATGCCGCGCAAGCCCGAGATGAGGATCGGCCAGATCCGGCCCGCCACCTCCGGCGAGGCCAGCCGGAAGGCCAGCTCGCCCAGGTACGAGGCGTGGGCAAAGCGGGGCGGGGCCTCCAGGCCCTCGAGCCGCCCCACCAGCTCGGCCTGGGTCAGGGTGGGCAGGTCGTTGCCGGGTTTCTGGTAGACCTGAAAGCGCAGGTGGTGAAAAAGCGACAGCCGCCCGCTCCGCCCGGTGGGCCGCAGGGCCTTGCGGGCCACGGCCTGCAGGGCCCCCTCCGGGGTCACGAAGGAGAGGATCAGGTCCCCGCCGGGCAGCGGCTTGCGCCCGATGAGAAGGCCCTCGAGGGTGCGGTAGCGGTCCATCCGGGGTCCTTTGGGAGAGGGGCAGACTTCCTCAGCCCATTGTATGGGCGGCAGGCCCGGCAGAGCGTGGTATTCTGAGGCCATGAACAACGAACGCTCGCTTCAAGACATCCTGGAGTGGATCGTGCTCGGGCTGCTGATCGCGGTCGCGGCCTTGGTGGTGCTATGGGTGGGCGGCTGGGTCTTCCGCTTTTTGGGCAGCGTGCTGCTGGCCGTCTCGGGGATCATCTGGACCATCCTCAAGTTCGCCGTGCCCGCGCTCATCATCGCGGCGGCCATCTACTTCCTGGTGCGCCTCCTGCAGCGCCCCAAGACCGCATAGCCCACCATTCCCTCCCGGCAGAGGGGGTAGGGTGGGGACATGGCCAACCGCTTAGCCCTCGAGACCAGCCCCTATCTGCTCCAGCACGCCCATAACCCGGTGGATTGGTTCCCCTGGGGCGAGGAGGCCTTTGCCCGGGCCAAGGCCGAGGACAAGCCCATCTTTCTCTCGGTGGGCTACGCCACCTGCCACTGGTGCCACGTCATGGAGCGCGAGAGCTTCGAGGATCCGCAGATCGCCCGGATCCTCAACCAATCCTTTGTGCCGATCAAGGTGGATCGCGAGGAACTCCCCGACGTGGACCACGTCTACATGTTGGCCCTGCAAGCCCTCACCGGCTCGGGAGGCTGGCCGATGAGCCTGTTCCTCACCCCCGACCTCAAGCCCTTTTTTGGCGGAACCTACTTCCCGCCGGAAGACCGCCACGGCCTGCCGAGCTTCGCCCGGGTGCTGGAGGCCGTCTCGAGGGCCTGGCACAACCGCCGCGCTGAGGTGCTGGGCTCGGCGGAGGAGCTCACCGGGCACCTGCGGAGGTCGCTGATACCCAGGGGCGGGGTGCTTCCCGAAGACCTGCACGCCCAGGCCCTGGCCGAGCTGGCCCGGATCCACGACGCCACCCACGGTGGATTCGGAGGCGCGCCCAAGTTCCCCCGGGCCCCGACCCTGCAGTACCTGCTGGCCCTGGCCTGGAAGGGCGCGCCGCTGGCCCGGGGGATGCTCGAGCTGACCCTGGACCAGATGGCCCAGGGGGGGATCTACGACCAGGTCGGGGGGGGCTTTCACCGCTACGCCGTGGACGGCCTCTGGCGCCTTCCCCACTTCGAGAAGATGCTCTACGACAACGCCCAGCTGGCCCGGGTGTACCTGGGGATGTACCGGCTGACCGGCAAGGCCCTCTATCGGCGGGTCACGCTCGAGACCCTGGACTACCTCCTGCGCGAGATGCAGCACCCCGAGGGGGGCTTTTATTCCGCCCAGGACGCCGACTCGGAGGGGGTAGAGGGGAAGTTCTACGTCTGGACCGAGGGGGAGATGCGCGCGGTGCTGGGCCCTGACGCGGAGGCCGCCCTCAGGCTTTTTGGGGTCTCGCAGGGGGGGAACTGGGAGGGGGTGAACGTGCTCGAGGCCCGCTACCCCGAGCTCGCCCTGCGGCAGGAGCTGGGCCTGGACGAGGCGGCCTATGCGGCCTGGCTCGGGGGGATCAAGGCCAGGCTCTACCAGGCCCGCCGCGAGCGCATCCCCCCCCTTACCGACGACAAGGTACTGGCCGACTGGAATGGGCTGGCGCTGCGCGCTCTGGCCGAGGCGGGCCGGGTCTTGGGGGTGGAGGCCTACCTCCAGGCGGCTCGCCAAAACGCCGAGTTCGTCACCTCCACCCTGCTCCAAGACGGCCTGTTGCGGCACTCCTGGCGGGATGGGAGGCTCCGCCGGGAAGCCTACCTTTCCGATGGGGCCAGCTACGGGCTGGGCCTGCTCGAGCTCTACCAGGCCACCGCAGAGCTGCGCTGGCTCGAGCTGGCCCGCTCGCTGGCCGAAGGCCTCCTGACCCACTTCCGCGACCCCAGCGGGGGTTTCTTCGACTCCCCCGGGGGTGCCCTCCCCATCCGGGCCAAGGACGTCTACGACGGCCCCTACCCGGGGGGAAACTCCGCCGCGGCGGAACTCCTGATCCGGCTGGCGGCCCTCTACGAACGCGAGGACTGGGCCCTGGCCGCCCGAGGGGCGGTCGAGTTCCACGCCCAGGGCCTGCTGCAACTGCCCGGCCTGCTGCTGGCCCACCTCCTCGACACCGAGGGGACCGAGCTGGCCCTGCCCACGCCGTCCGCGCTGGCCGCGCAGGTGCAAAAGCACCCGCTCCCCCTGACCACCCTGGCCATCGGCCAGCCCGGCGCCCTGCCCGTCCTCAGGGGGCGCGAGGCGGGTTGGGCCTACCTGTGCCGCCGGGGTGCTTGCCGCTTGCCGGTGGATGGGCTCGAGGCCCTTTGGCAAGAGTTCAGGGCGATCTATCCGGAGGCCCTTGGAGAAGGGGATAAGCCGGAGCGCTAGACCGACCGTCCCTCACGGACGAACCTTGCGGTAGGCTAACCCCATGCGCGTCTTGTTTATCGGGGATGTCTTCGCCGAACCCGGCCTGCGGGCCGTGGCCCTGCACCTCCCCGACATCCGTAACCGCTACGACCTGGTCATCGCCAACGGGGAGAACAGCGCGGGGGGCAAAGGGCTTTCCAAGGCCGCCTACAGGCGCCTGCGGGAGGCTGGGGCCGACCTGATCACCTTGGGAAACCACGCCTGGGATCACAAGGATGTCTTCGAGCTGATCGAGACCGAGCCGATCATCCGGGCCCTCAACTACCCGCCGGGGACGCCCGGCAGGGGCTACTGGGTGCTCGAGAGCCGCGGCCAGACCCTGCTGGTAGCGCAGGTCATGGGGCGGGTGTTTCTCGAGGGTCTGGACGACCCCTTCCGAGGGATGGACCGGCTGTTGCAGGAGGTCACTGCCGATTACTCGCTGGTCGAGGTCCACGCCGAGGCCACCAGCGAGAAGATGGCCCTGGGCTTCTACCTCGATGCCCGGGTGAGCGCGGTGCTCGGCACCCACACCCACATCCCGACGATGGACGCCGGGTTTCTCCCCAAGGGAACCGCCTACCAGACCGACGTGGGCATGACCGGGACCTACCGCTCGATCATCGGGGGAGAGGTCGAGGGCTTCCTGGCCCGCTTCCTCACCGCCCGGCCCCAGCGCTTCAAGGCCGCCGAGGGGCCCGCCCGCTTTCACGCCACCGAGCTGGTGCTCGAGGGCGGCAAAGCCGTGGCGATCCGCCCTTATGTCTGGGAGGAACCGGTTTGAGCGCTCCGTGCTGCGCCGGCTCGATCTTTAGCCTATCGCTTATGGCTTGTGGCATAAGACCTTCGATGTAAGCCGTATATTGACCCCATGAACCTCGATCACTACCCCTACCCCTCGCGCCGCCACGTGGTGCTGGGCAAGCGCGGCGCAGTGGCAACCAGCCAGAACCTGGCGGCAATGGCCGGGATGGAGATGCTCTTGGCCGGAGGGAACGCGGCGGATGCGGCCATCGCCATGGCCATCGCCCTCACCGTGCTCGAGCCCACCTCCAACGGCATCGGCTCGGACGCCTTCGCCCTGATCTGGGACGGCAAGCTCCACGGGCTGAACGCTTCTGGGGAGAGCGCCCGCAACCAGCCCCTCTCGGCCTTCGCCGGGATGAGCGCGGTGCCCGCGCGGGGCTGGCTGCCGGTCACGGTCGCCGGGGCCCCCTCGGCCTGGCGCATGGTCCACGACAGGTTCGGCAAGCTGCCCTTGGAGCGGCTGTTTGAGCCGGCCATCCGCTACGCGGAGGAGGGCTTCCCGGTCTCGAGCCAGACCGCCCAGGGCTGGAACCGTGCGGCGGAGGTTTTTTTGCCGCTGGAGGGGCCGGTTCACCGGGCCTTTCAGGAGGTGTTCTTCCCCGGCGGCCAGGCCCCCAAGACCGGCGAGATCTTCCGTAGCCCGGCCCACGCCGCCACCTTGCGCGAGCTGGCCGAGACCGGCTGCGAGAGCTTCTACACGGGCCGCCTGGCTGGGCTCATGGCCGACTTCGCCGCCCACACCGGGGGCTACCTGACCCGCCAGGACTGGGCCGCGCACCGCTCGGAATGGGTCGAGCCGATCGGGATGGAGTACCGGGGAACCACCCTCTGGGAGATCCCCCCCAACACCCAGGGCATCGCCGCCTTGATGGCCCTGAAGATCCTCGAGGGCTTCGACCTATCCCGCTACCCCCGCGACTCCGCCGAGGGCTTCCACCTCCAGCTCGAGGCCATCAAACTGGCCTTCGCCGACGTGCACCAACACGTGGGCGACCCCCGGCACATGAAGCTCTCCAGCGCCGACCTCCTAGACCCCCAGCGCCTGGCCTCCCGCCGCAGACTCCTCGGCGACACCGCCTCCAGCCCCGAGTTGGGGATGCCCCAAGGGGGCACCGTCTATCTGTGCGCCAACGACGGCGAGCTGATGGTCTCGTTCATCCAGTCCAACTACATGGGCTTCGGGGCCGGGGTGCTGGTTCCGGGCACCGGGATCTCCCTGCAAAACCGCGGGGCGGGGTTCACCCTCGAGCCCGGCCACCCCAACCAGTACGCCCCCGCAAAGCGGCCTTTCCACACCATCATCCCGGGTTTTTTGACCCAGGCTGGCCGACCTTTGGGCCCTTTTGGGGTGATGGGTGGGCACATGCAGCCGCAGGGCCACCTGCAAATGGTGGTGAACCTGGTGGACTACGGCCTCAACCCGCAGGCTGCTCTGGACGCCCCGCGCTGGCAGTGGGTGCGGGGAAAGCAGGTGGATCTGGAGCAGGGGGTCCCCGAGCACGTGGTGCAGGGGTTGCTGGCCCGGGGGCACCAGGCTAACCTCAGCCCCCACGCCGGATACTTCGGGCGGGGGCAGATGGCGCTCAAGGTGGGGCAGACCCTGGTGGCCGCAACCGAGCCGAGGGCGGACGGGTTGGCGCTGGCCTGGTGAGGCTCAACCCTCGTCGTCCAGACGGAAACCCACCTCGAGCACCACCTGGTAGGTGTTGAAGTAGCCATCCCTCAGGCTTCCCCGGATCTCCTTGACCTCGAACCAGTCCAGGTTCCGCAGGGTTTTGCGAGCCCGGGTCAGCGCGGTTTGGATGGCATCCTCGATGCTTTGGCTGCTGGTCCCCACCAGTTCGACCTTCTTGTAGACGTTGCCCATAATGACCCCCTTCGGCTTGAGCATAAGCCATATCGGGCTCGGATGGGGGCTAGCGGGAGTAGCGGATCACCTCCTGGCCCCCGCGCTCGGCCTGGATGCTGCCCTGCTGGCGCAGGTACTCCAGGTGGGCTAGGGTCTCGGCCCAGGCGAAGCGGCGCTGGACGAAGCTGAGTTGGCCCGAGAAGAGCTTCAAGGAGAGTTCCCAGGCGGTCTGGGGGCTGCCCTCGAGCAGCGTCAGCAGATCGGATAGCCGCCCCTGGTGGTGGGCGCGAAGCTCCGCGGCCCGCTTGGGGATATCGGAGATCACCGGGCCGAAGTGCCCCACCAGGGCCAGCCGCGCCCCCAGGCCCCGGACCTTTTCCAAGGACTCGAGGTAATCCCCCAGCGGATTCGGCCTGGAGTAGGCCCACAGCCCGATGTTGGGGGTGATGCGCTCGAGCAGGTGGTCCCCGGCCAGGAGCACCCCGTCGTCGCGCAACAAGGCCATGTGCCCGTCGGCGTGGCCGGGGGTCCAGAGCACCCGGAAGGCGAAGCCGGCGATGTCCAGGGTTTGGCCGTCCGAGACGGTCTTGGGGTGTTGGGGCGGGTGCACCTGGCGGCGGGTGAGCCACATGGCCTGGGCCATCCCCTCGAGCCCTTCTAGCGGGGCCCCGTGCTGCCGGAACTGCTCCACCGAGGCCCTCAGCCAGGGCTCGTACTCGAGCCAGAAGCGGTGTCCGGTCCGCTCCTCCGCGTCGAGCAGCCAGACCTCGGCCCCCGCCGCCTCGATCAGCCCGGAAAGCCCGTAGTGGTCGGGGTGGTGGTGGGTCAGGATGGCCTGATCCAGATCGGAGAGGCTCAACCCCAGCTCGGCCAGGGCCCCCTCGAGCGCGGCCCGGCCCTCGGGGGTGTCCATGGCGGTGTCCACCAGGGCGATCCCGTCCCCCCGGACCAAGTAGCAGTTCACGTAGCCCATCGGGTAGGGGATCGGTACGGGGATCTGCACGATGCCGGGTGCGACCTCACGGGGCGGGCTCGAGCGCATGGGATAAATTATACCGAGTCAAAGAATGCCGCTACAGGCCCAGCTTGGCCAGGAGGGGCGGGCCCAGCAGCACCAGACCGATCAGGGCCGAGAGCAGGCTCGAGACCAGCACCGCCGCCGCCGCGGTGTCCTTGGCGGCCTTGGCCAGGGGGTGGTAGGTGGGGGAGGCCAGGTCCACCACCGCTTCCAGGGCGGTGTTCAAGAGCTCGAGCGAGAGCACGATCAGGATCAGGAACAAGACCTCCAAGAGGCCCACCCCCAGCCAGAGGGAAAGCCCCAGCGCCAGGCCCGCGATGTAGCTCTCCACCCGGAAGTTCCGCTGGCTCCTCCAGGCGTAGCGCAGCCCCCGGAAGGCGTAGCCAAAGGACTCGCGCAGGCCTTTTACAGGGTTTGGATCAGCGCCTGGACGCGGTGGAACCCAGCCCATTCGGCCTCCGTGGTGTGGTCGTGGCCCAGCAGGTGCCAGAAGCTGTGCGCGGCCAGGATGAGCACCTCGGTCTCCAGCGCGTGCCCGCGCTCCTCGGCCTGGCGCAGGGCAGCGTCCAGGCTGATCACGATGTCGCCCAGGTGGGGCGGCACGAAGGGGTCGCCGGGTTCGAAGGTGGGGAAGGAGAGCACGTCGGTGGGCGTGTCCTCACCCCAGTGCTGGAGCTTCAAGGCCCGCAGCTCCGGGTCGTCGGTGAGCACCACCGTGACCGCGTGATCAGGATAACCCAGCTCGGCCATCAGCCCGCCCAGCGATCTTTTGAGCCTCGAGCGGAGCTTGGCGGAGATCCGCCGCCGGGCGACCAGATCAACCAGGCCGGGCATGGTCTTCGCTTCGCTGGCTGGCGGCCTCGGAGTCCTCATAGGCCTTGACGATGCGGGCCACCAGGGGGTGGCGTACCACGTCGGACTCCCGGAAGTAGAGCATGGCGATGCCCTGGATGTCCTTGAGGATGCGCATGGCCTCGACCAGGCCGCTCTTTTGCGCTTTGGGGAGGTCAATCTGGGTCACGTCGCCGGTGATCACTACCCGGGAGTTGAACCCCATGCGGGTCAGGAACATCTTCATCTGCTCGGGGGTGGTGTTCTGGGCCTCGTCGAGGATGATGAAGGCGTCGTTGAGGGTGTTGTGCGTGAGGATGAAGTCCTCGGTCACGTAGAGGTGATCGGGTGCGGCCACGCGGATGCAGACGGTCTGGGCCTGGCCCGCCGGTTCGATCGCCTTAACCAAGCGCATAGGGCGTCCCCCTCCCTCCTGCGCGTAGGCCCGTGCCTTGCGGCTGAGGCGGAAGGGAGGGAGGCCTGCGGGCAAGCGGATGTCGAGGATATAGGCACCGATCTCCCGCCCCTTGGCGCTGCTCGGCTTACGCCCCTCCGCCCTGCGGGTTCGCCAGCGGGCCACCCCGCCCAGCGAGCGCACCAGGAAGAGCACGTCATCCCGCAGGCGTTCGGAGGTGGTGGTGTAGTGGACCCGGCAGGTGCGACCCCGTTGCGTCACCGGCCCGCCATCGGCGTCGAGTAGACCCTGCAGCACGGCCAGCCGGACGGCGCTGCTGTTGAACAGGTAGCGCTCCGGCACGAATTTGGTGTGGGAGTAGGCGCCCTCGAGGCCCAACTCCCGCAGCGCCCGGGTGAGGGGATTGGCGACGATCACCCCACCCCTTCGCCCCTCCCGGTGGTTGAGCATGTAGTCGACCCCCGACTTGTGGGTCAGGGCGACACCCAAGGGACTGAGCGCAGCCCCCAGGGCCTGGGCCAGCTCAGGGTCTGCCGTGGCGAAGGTCGGGGTGGTCTTCCCGGTGAAACAGCCGTCCCCTAGCAGTAGCCCCAGCGCGTACGGGTCAAGCGGCACGTCCTGCGCGGGAAACTCCACCGGAGCCACGAGGGGCAGCTCATAGCGGTGCGGATGGGCAGTCTTGAGGTTAGCCTGGAGTTCTTGGGTCTGCAGGATGCGGGCGGGTTTTCCCCGGCGCTTGTCGGAAGGGGTGCGCACGGCCCACAGGTGCTCCGCGCAGGCCAGGGTCGAGGCCCCGTCGGTCAAGGTGACGCGGAAGACGGGTTTTTGGCCCTGAGGGTAGACTCCGAGCACCTGGGTTGGCCTCCCGTTCGAGCCGATCACCCAGTCGCCCGGCTCGAGGCTGCCGATCTCCCGCCAGCCCAGGGGGGTGAGCACCTTGCTGTAAACCGGCTGGGCGCGTCCGCGCATAAAGGCCAGGGGGGCTACCTCGATGACCCCCGACTGGATGTAGTGCTCGAAGCGCTCGGCGTCGATCATGTCGAAGATGGCGTCGTAGAGGGGGCGCAGGTAGGGGTCGATCTTGGCCTGGAGGTCGCCGGGCAAGAACCCCAGCCGCTCCCCGGCTTCCACCGCCGGGCGGGTGAGGATGATGCGCTTGATCCTCTTGGCCTTGAGGAAGGCCACCGCCATGGCCACCGCCAGGTAGGTCTTGCCGGTCCCGGCGGGCCCTACCCCGAAGGTGATGTCACTTTGCGAGATGGCCTCCACGTAGCGCCGCTGGCCGGGGGTCTTGGGTTTGAGGCGGCCCGGCAGGGCCAGCTCGCCCAACTCGGCGTGGCCCCCCTCCCGCGCCATCGAGCCCCCGCCCTGGGCGCTCATCACCGCCTGTTCCAAGGTGGCTTCGTCCAAATCGGCTCCTTGCCGCACCAGGGTGAGGAGGTCGCGCAACACCCGCTCCGAGAGCTGCACGGCCTCCGGGGTGCCGGAAAGCTGGATCTCGTTGCCCCGCACCAGGATCTGGGCGGGGAGCAACCGCTTGAGGTATCGGAGATATTGATCGCCCTGGCCCAAAAGAGCCAGGGCCTCCCGGGACGATTTCAAGGGGATCAAGTGCTTGGTCTCCGTCGTCTCCTCCCAGCGCTCAGGCTCCGTCGCCAGTGTTTACCTCGAGGCTCCTCGAGGATCTGCCGCCAGATCACCCCCTTCAAGATAGCATCCTTGTCGGTCAGTAAAAGTTGTGGGGTCGCCTTTTGGGGGGCTGCCGGGGCGGGGGGTTGAGCCGGGCGGGCGTACTCTTTGGCTCGGGCCACCTCACCCCCCGCTCGGGGGGTCTGGACCGGGCGCGGCTGGGGGCGCGGGTA